>CP060237.1:600000-953497 GCA_023898745.1 Alphaproteobacteria bacterium | reverse complement strand
AAAAGTTTTTAGCGATTTTTTTCATGATCGTAGATTCAGATGGCACAAGAAGTTTTACAATTTTTTGCGCTTTAGCAAGCCCTTCTGACACATCTTGATCGAATGAAATGTTATTGATTAAATCTGTTTTGTCTTTAATATAAGAGACAAATTTCTTTGCTTTTATAGGAGATCCAAGTGATTCTATTGCAGTTCCAATATTTTTCATCATTTTTTGACCATCTATATCGATCAAGATTTCATCAAAAAACTTTTGAATATTTTCTGGATTAGGAATGGCACTAGGCTCTTCGTGATAGCCGATAGATAGCATGCCAGAAATAAGATTAGGATATCCGGTACCCGATTCATCAAGGCTGCTCAATAAGGTAAAATTGTTATAAATAGTCGGGTAAGTATTAAAGATTTTAATCCATGCTTCGATCGTTTCAGGTTTTGAGTTTTTTAATGAATGAATAAGGTCTGAATATAATACCCCTTTATTGTTGAAAAAGATGCTAAAAGCGTTATGTTCTTCAAGAACCCAGAATAGGTTTTCATCTTCACCCATGAGGTGCTTCAAAAATTTTGTACTGATATTTGGTGGAAGCTTAAGAAAATTGGATGGTAGAGTTAATTTTTCAGAAAGCTTTAAGAATATAAAGTGAATTTCTTCTTGAGTAAAATTCTTCAGCTGATCTAAGAAGGGTGAGAATGGCTTAGTTTCTAGGAAGAAATTTAGCAGTAATTTCGCTCTTTTATATCCATTTACTGCATCTTGATAGATCAGATTAAACAGACTAGTTATGATAGTGTCATAGCTGGCGTGTGTAAATTCAATAATTTTTAACTGATCAATGGTAAGTAAAATGTTCTCATTAAATGGATTAAAAAACCCGCTAATAACTTCTTGTTTCCATTCTTTATTGTATAAGGTGTCAAGCAAGAAAATTGCAGGGTCCTTATCTTCCATATCAATAGTGTGGTGTTTGGTGAATCTTAAGTAATAACCATCAGGTATTTCAAAGTTTTCTTCTAAAGTTTTAAGCAGAAAGCCATCATATTTTGTAAAGAATTTAATATGTTTAGCAAACTCAACAGGTGTGAGTTTTACTAGGAATGTGAAAAACTTTTCACACAAGCTGTTCGTTTTAGCCAAGTAAGTATTTTGAAACAGTCGGATAATTTGATAGTCTGTTATTCTTGCATTCTGAAAGCTGTCGTCTAGCTTAGCTAAAAACTCATCAGAAATATTCATAGCCTTTAAAATAGGCAATTCAAACTGGTTAAAAAGTGGCAGTAAGTTTTTGTATGCAAATATATTGGCTTGAATTTGTGAATTAAAAAAGGCAAATGCAACATTCAGGTATTCGTTTAAAAGAATGTCGCTATTTTCTAGCGACTCCAATGCAATTAATCTTTCTTCAAGATTTTCAATTGGATTACATATTTCCATAAGATCAAGGTGGATATATTTGAAAAATGACTCGTTGTTTTCAACAACGTTCCAAAAGTTTTTATAGATCTCTTTTGTTTGTTCGTATAAGTTTGTGAGATTGTTTTCTTCAAGATAGGTTTGCAGAGTCACTTTATGATGAAAATATAGTCCTATAAATTATTTATATAATATAACATAGTAAATTTCAATAATAACTTAAATTAATATGAAATAAATATGAATTAAGATAGAGTACAAAAGTTTTGTTGTGCCGTCTTAAGATCTTTCCTATGATAAAAGAAAAGTGATTGATCTTATATGGACCTAAAGAATCTCAATACACGGCTTCTAGAGATTTTTAATGCTATTGTTGAGACATATATGGATGGCGGAGAAGCTGTGAGTTCAAAATCTTTAGCGGTGAAGCTAGAAAATAGACTTTCTCCAGCGACGATTAGAAATGTGATGGCAGATTTAGAAGATATTGGTTTAATTTTTTCGCCTCATACATCTTCTGGAAGACTGCCAACAGAAAAAGGGCTAAGACTTTTTGTGGATTCATTTATTATCTCCCAAGAGGATTTATATGAGCAAATGCTTAAGGAAGAAACCGTTGAAAAAGGTAAGAATTTTGACGATATTATCAATCGTACTTCTGAAATGCTTTCAACATTTTCAAAGTGCGCAAGTTTGATTTCAGTTCATAAACCCGAGCAGACCATCATTAAGCATATTGAATTTTTACCTTTAAGTGAAAAAAAAGGTTTGGTTATTATGGTTTCCGAGGAGGGGGTTGTTGAAAATCGCATTATTAACTTACCATCAAATTTTTCCCCTGCGCAACTTGTGCAGGCATCTAACTATATTAATTATCATTTTTCAGGCGCGCCTTTATCTAAAATCAAAAGCACTTTGATGCATACTCTAGGCCGATGCCAGAGTGAATTAGATCAATTGACACAAAAGATTATCCAGGATGGTTTGGCAGAATGGGACAAGCAAGAGCATTCTTTGATTATTAAAGGGCAATCTAGGTTGCTTAGTAATATTCAGCATATGGAAGATTTGGCAAAAATCCAAAATTTATTTACAGAATTAGAGGCAAAAGAAGGATTAAGCAGTTTGGTAGATGCTTCGCTTAATGCAGACGGTGTGAAGTTATTTATTGGTTCAGAACATGAGTTATTTGATAAAACAGGTTGTTCTATGGTTCTGAGCCCATATCGTAGCAGTGCAGGTAGTGTGATAGGAGTTGTAGGGGTTATTGGGCCTGTATCTATGAATTATAAGAGAATTATTCCAATGGTAGATTATTCATCTAAGTTGATTCAAAAGTTGATAAGAGGTTCGTAATGTTTGTGCTGTGTCATGGCGAGGGCTCGTTAGAGCGCGTGGCCATCCACTTGGATCACCACGTCGCTGCGCTCCTCATGATGACGGTAAAGGAGAAATATCATGTTTGATATAATTGGATACATTTTTGCAAGTTCAAACACAACAATGCTTATTTCCTTTATTTACCTGTTATGGGAATGTAAGTCGCAAAAAAAATGGAAACCTATAATATGGATGTTGTTTTTCTATATTTTTTTAGGGATGTCAAATATTGCTCTTAAGCAGCTGTTCAAAATTCCCAGACCTCATAATCCCGCGAGTTACGGTTTTCCAAGCGGGCATATGACAACATTTACATTAACGTATGGATGGATATGTTATCGCTGTATTAGTGTGATAAAGAGTTCATGGAAATGGTTATTGCTTGGGATGTATTGCATAATACTTCCAATAGGGGGTTTATGGATTGTTGCAAAAGGTTATCATACCATTTGGGATATTATGGGTGGTTTTGCGTTTGGCAATCTTTGGCTCTTGTTGAGTGTTTTGTTTGTTCGTCGATTTTCTTCATCAATTTGATCTGGATTTAGCTCAATCAAATCAAAGGTAAGGACTGTTAAAAAACCAATCCATGCAGCGTAAGGTAGCATTAATATAAGTGAAGTTGTAGAAAGTTTATAGAACTCAACCATAGTCCAAAATATCATTGGCAGCAAGGCAGAGATTAGAAAGCCCGAGAGAGTCAAGTCCTTTAATCCAAAAAATATAGGGAAGAGGCTGATACCTAAAACATATTTTACCGTGAAGACGGTCAAAGCAGATACGGCGCTAAATTTGTATATTCTCAGATATTCAAATACCATAAAGCCTGCTATTCCCATAATTGCATATGTCAGAAGCCACAAGAAAGAAAATAGTTCCTTAGAAGGGGTGTAGCTTGGTTTTTCAAGACTTTCAAACCACTGTTCGGTTTTGCGGTTAGTTTGTTTTGGGCCGTAGGAAAAGAGAATCCAAATAGCTGGCGCCATTACAACCAAAAGCGCAAGCGCATATTTAAAGATGGTATTGAGTTCTAGCAGCATATAAAACTATAACAATACTTTCTAATGCCAGTATAACAGAAAATTTGATAATTATTTACTTAAATATTTTCCGCGATAAATTTTAATTGCTCAAGCAATTCAATTGGGAGTTGGCTATATATTAATCCATCCCAAGATTTAAGCAACTCAAGATGCGAAGGGCTCCAATGTCTTGCGAAAGCTAATAAACAATATTTAATTGCTAAGTGTTTCTGTTCAGAAGGAACAGCGTTATCGCGATTCAAGTCGTAACCTATTTGTATAAGTTTTTCTGTTACAAATTTTTCTTTATCGGCTATTTCTTCTGCAGTTAGCTTTTTTTGCTTTGCATAATCATCCCAAGGAAAGGATTCGCTTGGATCATTCTTACCTAAAACAACTTGACCATTTTCTATGCGATACGGAGAAATGTCAGAATGCCCTAGAATCAATGCTTTAGGAATATTGAATTTTTGGGCCAAGGAATTTACAAGTTTTTTCACAGAGGTTATCTGTGCATCTGTGTATTTCCCTGGCTTATCAATTTTGTTGGGTGGATCTTCATATCCTTCGCTGTCCATTTCTATACCAATCGCTTTGTAATTGAGTGTGAGCCAGTGTTTTTCATGATCAATATCAGCGAAATCTTTCCAGCTGGAAGGTCCGGCATGACGGATCATAAAAACTGTTTCAGGATCTTTGGTATCAGGTGTGCATTGTGTAATTGAACCATCTTTATGAACTATATAATGCGGTCCTACGTTCATTTTTCGCCATAACTCAAATGGAGATTGCTTTTCAAAACACGGATGTTGAGAGTTAAAGCAGTGCAAAATAATCAGCTTTGGTTTTATCTTATAATCTGAATAATGATTTCTTATGATATTTAATGTCTGAAAAGAGAAAAGGGAAAATAACACATACCCTCCAAAATTTGGTGCGGCCAAGAAGACTCGAACTTCCACGGGTTGCCCCACAGCGACCTCAACGCTGCGCGTATACCAATTCCGCCATGGCCGCACTTACCTTATGTTAGTAAATTTACTTTGTATTTAAAAGTGGGCTATGATTCTTTAGCATAACTTTATATTTTATTTTTTATGGATTTTTTGGGTTTACTTCCATTTTTACTCATTTTTGTGATTTTTTATTTCTTAATTTTTCGTCCTCAAGCGCAAGAACGTAAAGAGCATGAGCAAATGCTTGCATCATTGAAAGTTGGAAATTCTATTTTATTAAATAGTGGCATTTTTGGGAAAATTACGCGTATTGAGCAGAATGATATCATAAAGGTGGAAATTGCAGATGGTATTAAAGTGAAAGCACTTAGAAGTTCCGTATCTAAACTTGCTTAACACACCTCATCTAGGCCGTTTTGCGTCGGAGTATTTTAAATACTCATTGATATTCTTATATTTACTTTCGTAAGTTGTATATTTTTCAAAGTTTAAATTTGTTGCATGAATGCCGCGCTCTGTTTTAAATGAAGTGGATTCTTCCATATAGCTGAACTTCATCAAGATTTCTCCATTGTATTCTGATAGTTCTGTAATATTGCATTTGTGAAATGCAATTGCCCTCACCATTTCCCATTTGAAGACTTTGTAAAGAGCAACATCTAATAAACGATTTTTCATCATCTGTTCTTTAAGAACATGATACTCTTTGCAAAATTGAAATTTTATTGCGGCGTTTGGATAATCTATACACTCGGATACATCTGAGTGTTGTTTATAATCATAAGCATAAAGGTGTTTCTGTTCAAAAACATAATCTATTTTTTGATGCTGGCGAGGATTATGAAAGATAATGTCCAAGATCCATCCTGGTGTGGCATGATCTCGCTTTTCTTTGCACCAATTAAGGTATTCCATTACTTGCCTTGTGTTTTTCTCAGATCGATAGATAACGTTGTTGCTCCTTTATCTGAGTTTTGTTTTTGCTCAATTTCCACATAGGAGAATTTTAATCGCATCTCCTCTCTTGTTGTAGAGAAGCTTATTTCGTTCAAGGTTACTTCTTTACATACAGTTTCCGCAAAAGGCTTTGGTCCATTTTCATAAAAATCTTTAAAAGTTATGGTGAATCCAAAAGAATTACCTTCGTTTATATATTTTGTTATGTCGCCTAAAAGTGTTTGATTATATTTTGTGTATAAAGCGATAGAGCAAGGAGCTAAATTAAAAGCAGAATCGGATGATTTAGCTTTGCTTTTACACACAACCATAAAATTTGGTTCAGAAAGCATAGGTGTGAAATCTTCGTGCCCTTCGTATTTAGACTTTGTTAGAGCTTTGTTGTCTTTTTCAATTTTGATCCAGTGTTGAGGAGTGGTTTGCCCATGTGGGTCCCACCTATAAAAATCTTCTTCAAGAATTTTAACCTTTTCTCTTGCTAGAGCCTCGGTCATAAGATTACCTGTATTTTCCTCTTTCTTAGCTCACGGTAGAAGTTTATTTCTTAAAAGAAAGTTAATACACAGCCACGTCTGTGACATTTACGCCTAATCCTGACAAAATGGGGGCGTTACTATCTGATTTCATGATTTGATTGCCTTTGATATCTGTCATCATTACACCGTTATAATTCAAGCCTTGCTGTAAATAGACTACATATAAGCCATTTTTAGTAGGGCAGGGTTTTTCTAAAAAGAAAGGACGTTTCATGGTTACAATAGGTGTTGGTTGGTCGTCAATTTTTTGTGTGTAGAGGTTTTCATCGATATACCAGATAGATGAAAAGCCTTTCCCGCGACCTGAGAAAAAGATGCGATTTTTGCCTTTGGTGTTTTCACATACTTTTGGTTGTGAAAAATCCAGAACATCATTTGTTGCTAGTATAACTGTTTCACCATTTTTGGCGTAATAAATACTTTCATGGCCTGAAGCATCAGCTGAAAATAGGAGAGATTTTCCATCTGATAATTTTACAGGACAAGTCTGAATGATATATTTTTGAGGTTGTGTTAAAGAAGCGAGTTGTCCGGTTTTTCTATTATAACTATGAAGCGTTGTTGAGCCCTTAAAAGATCTTGCAAACAAAATTTCATCTGGCGTATGGCCTAAGGAGAGGGCGGATATGTTTTTACCAAATAAATTTCTTTGAAGTTGATTTTTTAAAACTTCACTTAAGTTGATGTTCGTTTGATGTTGTAAGTCATACAGCCATATACTTTGACCTTTTCTAGGATGAAGAGAGCGATAAGCTAGAAATTGACCACATTTAGAGAAAGTTAAGCCCATCATGATTTCCCTACTTTCAAGTAAAAACTTTTGATTTTCTCCGTCATAGTCGCTTATAAAAATCTTTGTCTTTGCAGGGCCAGTTTTATATTTTCTTACAAAGGCTATTTTTGAAGTAAAGTGCCCTTTAGAGCCTTGTATTTTTTCAAAGATAAAGTTTGAAATCTGATGCGAAAGATCACGAACGTTATGATGTTTAAGTTTGTATATCACCTCCATGCGGTGCTTAAGTTGTTGTGTTGCTTGCTCAATAACATCAATTTGAAACTTGTGAGTTCCTTCGTTGAGTTGTTGTGTTTTTATTTCAACTGTATACAAACAAGGACCTGATGATTCTTTAGTGTCAAATTTTAGAGAATCGTTTAAATCAGCAGTTACGATTTGTTCAACATATTCGAATTTATTTGTCATGCCTTGTGTTTTTATCGCAATGTGACACGGTTTAGATGAACCTTTAACAACAAGCGTATCAGCTTCAGCAAAAAGAAAGGTAAGCATTCCAATAAATTTGTCTCTTTTGATATAACATTGTATCGATGATAATAAAGAGAACTCAATCATTTTTTTGTTGTTATTTCTATGAAAATCTTTTAACATGAAGAATAGGTATTGTATAACTCAATAAAATTATATGACAAGACGTATTGCAGCCAAGCATAAAATTGACAGAAGACTTGGTGTAAACTTGTGGGGCCGTGATAAGAGCCCATTTGCAAAAAGAAATTACGGGCCAGGCCAACACGGTACTGGGCGTAAAAAACCATCCGACTATGCAGTGCAGTTAAAAGCAAAGCAAAAGCTAAAAGGGTATTATGGCAACATTACAGAGAAGCAGTTTAACAATCTGTATAAATTATCAACACGTCAAAAAGGCGATACAATGCAAAATCTGATTGGTTTGCTTGAATCTCGCATTGATGCTGTAGTGTATCGTATGAAATTTGCTCCAACAGTATTCGCAGCAAGACAATTGGTAAATCATGGGCACGTTCTTGTGAATGGAAAGAGATTAGACATTCCATCTGCACGTATTAGTGAAGGTGATGTTGTGACGCTTTCTCCAAAATTGAAAGAAACACCTGTTGTTCTGCAAGGTATTGGGTCTAAAGAGCGTGAAGTTCCTGGTTATATTGAGGTTGATCACAAGTCCATGAAAGGAACATTCATGAAAGTTCCTTCTTTTGAAGAAGTTCCATATCCTGTCATGATGGAGCCGCATTTGGTTATCGAGTTTTATTCTAGATAATGCTTTCTTCTCGTTATCCTGAATCGAAGATGAAGGATCTTGCAAAACAGGCAAGGGCGCTTTGGTCTTCCAGAGATTTTAGGATGATGAGTTTAAGTATTATATTATCCACATTTTTTATTGATCAGATTACAAAATACTTTTCTTATAAGATTTATTATCACAAAGTTAATGCCTTTTTTAATATCGTATTTTCCAGGAATTACGGTATGACGTTTGGATTTTTTCAGTGTTATGGGTGCTTGGTGCACAAACTTATTTTTGTTTTTATTTTTATCGTGTTTCTTTTTGCTGTGTCTTTATTGATTCGCGCTAGAACAAAGCATGAAACGATTGCGTACTCTATGATTGTTGGTGGGGCAATTGGTAATATTATGGATCGCATATCTTATGGTTATGTGGTGGATTTTTTACAGTTCCATTATATGCATTGGTATTATCCTGTGTTTAATATGGCGGATACATTTATTGTTATGGGTATAGGAAGTTTGATTTTATTTCAATTAAAGTCGGGCAGTCTGTTAAAAAATCCTTAAGAAATAAAAAAAAATCACGAATAAATTGTTGTGCTTTGACATATTGGTGAATCAGCCAATTAAATAAAAATAACATAACAAATATCAATAAAAATATGGCTCTAGCAGAGGCGCTAGAAGAGTTTCTGCCCAAATTACCATTTAAATTAATTTCAGAAGAAATACCTCCAGAGGTGATATCTAACTGGGTTGTCACTGAATTTAAAGCAACACAAACTGTTTCTGCGATTGATGAAGTGTCTGTCACTATCATGACGCCCTCTTCTATGTTTAATGTTTTTGACTACATGCGTATGTTTGTGAAGTTAAAAGCTGAAGGGCGTTTATTTTCTGGAATGATAACTAATATTGAGTTTTTAGGTATTCAAAAAAATTCAGCAAAAACTAACCCCGCATTAATAGAAGTTGCGGAAAATGCTTTAGGGAAAGAGCAGCTTTTATATCGCTTAATCTTGAAGCCAAAATTAAATCTGTTAACACGTAGAAAGAAATGTCAGGTTTTCCAAGAGCAACCTCTGGATGCCATTTTAACAGAAATTTTTACAGCAAATGGTCTTATGCCGGGTGCTGATTTTCTTATTGAAATACCTGATCTCAAGCCTATTCCTTACTGTGTGCAATATTGTGAAACAGATTTTGATTTTGTTTCTCGTCTTTTAGAAGCTGAGCAGATTTATTATTATTATGATCAAATCGAAGATGGTGTTGATCAAATTTTAACCATTAAAGCAAATCCATCTTTTACACCAAGACCTATTTTGTACGATGGTCAAGGCGTAAAAGAGGGCCGTGTCTACGGTTTATCGATTCGTTCCGAGGTTGTTCCAGAAGTGTTCGCAGGAATTGATTTTGATTATTTATCGCCTATTACACCTACATTTGGAACAACACCGCCCGTTCCATTTTCTGGCGTATCTTTCGAATATCCGTCAAGGCGATTTAATGCAGAAATGCAAGAGTTAAAAGTAAAAAGTCAGTTGCAAGGCGCTTTAACAAGATCTAAAGTCTATCAATGCGATACTACGATTTATGATGTAACAGTTGGGAGGGCTTATGTGATTCCAAACTACCCAGATCTAAAACTGGTAGCGGATGAGCTCTTTACGATTAAAGTTGAGCATTTTGGTAAGCAAATTTCAAACACAGCATCCGATCGTCCTATGTACTTTAATCGATTTTATGCCGTAAGAAATGATCTAGAGCATAGATATAAACCAGAACAGAAAACGCCATGGCCTAAGATAAGCGGATACCAGACAGCCGTTGTTGTTGGGCCTGCGGAAGCTGAAATTCCTGATGTGGCAGGTGTATATGCAGCAACAAAGGTGGAGGCAACAGCGCAGGAGGCTGAAGAAGAGGCGGAAGAGGCAGAAGAGCAGGCAGAAGTTGGGTTAGAAAGCGCAGAAAAAGTTCCACCAACACCGCCGCCTGTTTTTACAGATCCACAAGGGCGAATAGCGGTTAAGTTTTTATGGAACATGCCTGTCGATCCTCAAGAACTGGCAGAGGAAGAAGAGCAAGAAGCTCAAGAAGAAGCTTTAGTTGCTCCAGAAGAAGTTGAAGCTGCAGAGGAACAAGAGGCGGAAGAAGTAAAAGGCGCAGCAGAAACAGAAGAGGAGGCTGCAGAAACAGCAGAATCTGAAGAGACGGCTGGAGAAGCTGCTGAAGAAGAAGCTGCTGAAGAAGCGGAAGACGAAGAAGCAGAAGAATTAGAAGAGCAAGCGACTGCTTTGGAAGAAGCAGTTTTACCTCCACCACCTGGCTCGTGTTGGGTGCGTGTGATGCAAGGTCTTGCTGGTCCAGGTTATGGAACGGGGTTTATTCCTCGCATTGGTATGGAGGTTGTGATTGTATTTGAAAATGGTGATCCTAATAGACCTGTTTGTGTGGGGTGTGTTTATAATGGCGTGAATCTTATACCAGAACCTTTATTTGAGGAAAAATCTCGTTTAGTTTTGTCAACGATGGGAGCGCCTTTAGCAACCCCAGATGATCCTTGTCCACAAAATGCTATTGTTATGCAAGATATGCCAATCGATGAACAAAAGATTCTAATATATGGACAAAATCAAATTGTCACTCGTGTGATGAAATTAAATGAAGTCAGTGTTATGTCTGGTAATAATGTGGTGAACATTCCAACGGGTGACAATATTGTTAATATTAATGCTGGAAACTGTAATACGCAGATTAATACAGGAACATATCTTATTAATATTAACGAAGGTGAAATTACCATTAAGACAGAAGCGGGTGCTTTAAATCTCTCAGCTACAGACATTAATATCACTGCAGAGGCAGAGATTAATATAAGTGCTGGCGGTGGAATTAATATAGAAGCAGGCGCGAATATATCTGCAGAAGCGGGTGCAGATGTAGCAATAGAGGCTGGTGCCGCTTGCGAAATATCGGCAGGTGCAGATGTTTCTGTAGAAGCGGGTGCAGCATGCGAGGTTTCAGCTGGCGCAGATATATCAATTGAAGCTGGAGCTGCATGTGAAGTATCTGCGGGTGCAGATGTTGCGATAGAAGCAGGTGCAGCATGTGAAGTTTCGGCAGGCGCGGATGTTTCTATTGAGGCGGGTGTTGCATGTGAAATGACAGCGGGTGCTGATGTTGCCATAACAGGTGGTGGAGCAGTGGAAGTGACAGGTGGCGGTGATGTTGCAGTTACAGGTGGTGGTGCCGTTGAGGTAACGGGTGGCGGTGATGTGGCTATCACAGGCGGTGGTGCTGTTGAAGTTGATGCAGGTGGCGCAGTCGAAATTGGTGCTGGTGGTGCGGTTTCAACCGAAGCTGGTGGAATTGTAAATATTACTTCATCGTTAACGACAGTAGAATCAGCTTTAGTATTATTAGGATAAGGAGGAAATATGGGCCCTACGATGACAATGGGATGTGTGCAAATGTGCACGTTTGGAATGGCGCCGATGCCATTTCTTCCTATTCCTAGCAATATTTTCACAGTTGAGCCAGTAGGGAGTATGGTGGATATTATTCCTTTTATGAATATCATGCCATTTGCGATGTGTGTAAGCTTATTAAATCCAATGGTTTTGTCAGCCACCATCGCAGCTTTTGGGATTCTTATCCCAATGCCTTGCATTCCTATTCCTGTGATGCCACGCACACCTGCGGCTTATAACATTTTGCGCGATGATGCTTTACCTGTAGCGACTGTTCCGTCTATGACTATGTGTGCGTGGATAGGTGTTATTACGCCGATTGTTCCAGATCAATTTGAAGTAATTGCTGTATAAACTACTTTAAGAGCGCATAAATTGTATGAGCATTATGGTGGATTGTTTCAATAAAATCCCCATTTTTTAGAGAGTCTGAATACAAAACCCCACCTTGTTTGATTTTTGTTTCTTGAATAATTTTTTGCACAAGTGTGTTATTTGTATGTGCTTCAAAAAAGGCGCCCTTAATATTATGTTTGCGAATGTAGCGCACGAGTTTTGCTAACGCAAAAGATGATGGTTCTTCTGCTGTGCTAATGCCTAGAGGGGACCAAAATGCAATTCCATACTCTTTGCCAAAGTACCAAAATGCGTCATGCGTAGTAATGACATTTCTGTTTTTTAACCCTTGAAATAACAGTTTAATTTTCTTATGCAACTGCTCAAGTCGCTCAAGATATTGATCTCTATTCTTTTTATATAGGTGTGCTCGTTTAGGATCTTCTTTTATTAAGACATCTGCGATATTTTTCACATAAGTTTTAGCATATTTGAGGTTGTGCCATGCATGCGGATCAAATACATCAGGGTTTTTGATAAACCGCATTGGAACAACACCTGCGCTTGCTAGGATGCGTGTTTTTTTAAATTTTGTATTTGCAATCATATGTTCAAGCCATGGCTCTAACCCTAACCCGTTTTCAATTAATATATCTGCATTTTGAAGTAAAACATACTCTTTTGGCGTGATAGGTGCATCATGCGGATCGTCCGTGCTTTTTATAATAGAATGGACAGAAAATTCTTGGGACCCTTTGATAATTTCTTTTGTAAGGGCTTCTATGACGGAAAACGTGACAACAATCTTTTTTGGATGTAAATATGCTGTGAAAAAGCTGAAAAGCATTGTGGTATTGATGGTATACGATGGACTTATTTTGCATGATTTTTTAGGTAAAAAAAAGTTTAGCGCTAAACTCAAATCATAATATATATACTATATTCTTAATCTCATTAAATAATTTGTTTTTTTTAAATACAAGTATTGAAAAAAATACGTCAAATATGTGGAAATTACTTGGAGTTAATTTTTATTTGGTGAATTATGTTTCTTTTAACATTTTTATTTGCTACCTCTTCTTATTCGAAGGCATATAACAAACAAGCAGATGTTGTCACTGCAGCTGCGCAAGTTCAAGAAAATTATCCTATTTTTCAGGAGGTTTTTCACAGGATATACGATATATTGCATGAGTCTCAATTACCAAAAGATCAGATACCGCATGTTGGATTAGGCTTAGGTCATAAGCATTTTGAGGCGGGTGAAGGGCAGTTTGTGTGTCAACGCTTTGAGGAAAAATTTGGTGAAGAGGATGAAGGTAAGATTCCGGTTTTGATTACTCAGGTTCAGAGCGATCTAAAAGGAGCGATACCTGCTAGTTGGATTGTTGATGAAGAGGAGCTTCCCTTTGAATTTTCAGATGATATAAAAGTGAAAGAGGTAATACAAGAAATAGATAAATGCGAAGGGTTGAGGGTAGAAATTATGGGTGTCATCTCAGCAAGTCAATTGCCATTGACTTTTGCTGTGTTAGCACGCTCCTCTCTTCCAAAAACAACATCAGAAGTTTATTTAGAGGAAAATTACGAGGATGCTAGTATGGTTAGGCCGGTAAATTTATCTGAGATCGGAAAAGCAATTATAACATCTTGGAATTTTAAGAGTAGAGATCCAAGAGAATGTGCAAATGGTGCGTGCATAACATATGTAGATATGTTTGATTTTACACATCACACAGGTCGCAAAGGGCGATTGCCACCACCTTCATTGGAAGCAGGGGAAGGTCAAAAATGAGTAATAAGGTTTAAGAATTCAAGGATTGAGAATATCGGTTTTATGAAGACCTCGTCTTACATGAGATAGTTAGCAAATTACGCTATTGATTCTGATAGAACTTGAATTTTAACCTTATTTATCCGATAGTTATATAATAAGACAATAAAACAATCATTATGCTTCTTTTTTTCTTATTCTCCAACATTGAGCAAAAAAGTGAAGGTTCTTATGAGCGGAAATCTATCACAGTAGATTTTTTTGTGGAAAAGCTTAAAGATTATGCTGGATTGCAGGCTTATAAGTCCGAGTTTTTAAAGAAAAAACACAAAGAGACCGAGGCAAGAAGCGCTTTTCTTCCTAAAGCTGAGATAAATTTAGATTATCAAAATAAAGTAAAAATGATCTCGCCACTTGGAATGAAAGATCCTGAGGGAAAAAGGGAATGGGATCTCAACGCTCGAGGGGAGGCGCAGCTTAATGTTTTTAATGGTTTTGGTGATATAGCAGCTTTTAAGGAAGCCAAGCACTACACGGAAGCTGGGCGATTTGAATATTATAGAAAGATATCCAAACTATTTTTAGATGCGCTTGATGCGATGGGGCGCATGAATCATTCCGCTGCAAACGTTGAGGCAATGAGTATGATGTTAGATAGTAAGGCAAAAATTTATAACATGGCAAAAAATAAGTTTAAAAACGAAGCTATTTCAAAGGGGGAATTGCAAACGGCCCTTGCAGAAAAGAATATTGCTCAGAGTAATAAATATCGTCATGAGTCCGAATATATGAGTCACGCAGCAGATTTTGAATCAAAGAGTGGTATAAAAGCGGAAGCAAATTATATTATTGATACGCCTGAAAAATTGCCAGAAACTTATGAGCAAGCAGAACAAATGATGTTGCGTCATAATTTTGATATTCAAGAGGCTGAGTATAAAGTAAAGCAAGCTGAATCGGGGCTTAAAAAATCAAAGGGTGCATTTTTTCCTAAAATTGATCTGTATGCAAATGGAAGAAAAAAAATAGATACGGATGATAATAAGGATATTAAGAAAAATGATAAAGAGAATGAAATAGAGTATGTGTGGGGCGCAAGAGCGAGTTATCAATTTACAGGATTTCGAGATACTGCAAGATACAAAGAAGCAGTTGAAGCGTTATCTGAAGCGCGCTATTCTTATCATGCAACACTAAATCGTGTGAAGTCTGAGTTAAAAATGGCATGGGACATACATAGAATGAGTCAAAAGCAATGCCCTTTATTAACCGCTGCAGTTAATGAATATCAAGCAGCTGTGGATGCAGAAATGATTAAGTACGAAAGTGGTGCAAAAGATATGTCAAAATTGATTCAAGCTCAGGAAGCTTTAGCAGAGGCAAAAAATCGTCTTGCACATAATGAAAAAAACTTGCGTTTAGAATCGTGGCGTCTCACAATATTGGTAGGAGATTTGCCTAATAGTTTGAAGGGAATTTAATGGGGGGAGTTATGAAAAATACAGATGATATGTCAATGGAAGATATTTTGGCATCTATTAGAAAGTATGTTGCATCAACGAATGAGACAAGTAAATATGACAAAAAGGTTATAACACCTTCTATCAAAAGAGAAACAAAAACAAATGTTGTTCCTATTAATAAGGCAGAGCTTGAAGAGAAAGTTGAGATAGAACTAGGGAGTCTTGATCAGTCTATGGGTATGTCTGAGAAAACAATGCCTCAGGCGACAGAAGAGAAGTTTGAAGATTTGATTGCAACTGATTACTCAGATCATGAAGAGGAAATTGTTGAGCATAATTCCATTCCTCAAGGCAATTTAGCAAAAATGGTCAGAAGAATGATCGATGAAAAAATTCAAAAATGGTTAGACGATCATCTGGAGGCAGTTCTTGAAAAACGCTTGAGCGATATTTTGGAAAAGGTTGCGTCTGAGCATCTGAATGATTTGTTAAAAGGTGATTAAGTCGTCATCCTGAGGAGCTGAGGATGACGGAGTGTATAAGAGTGTTAAAAATTGAATGTATACGAGCTGTCAAAATGTAAAAATCGGACTGTTTTTGTAACAGATCAGGATGTTTTTGCGCTCAAAAAACAACTCGAAGCACTAACAGATAAAAAAGTTTTTCTCCTTCCAGGATTTAATGTTCTTCCTTATGATAAAATCTCTCCTACTAAAAAAGTTACTATTGAACGCGTAAAAACCCTATCTCAGTTAGAGAAAGCGGATATTATTCTTGCAAATCCGCAGGGTTTATTGTGGCGTATTCCGGATGTTGATATTAATTCTCCTTTAAAAATTAAAAAAGATGATGCGTTATCACGAGAGCTTGTTGTTGAATACCTTCAGGAAAATCTATACGAGCGTGTAGATTTGGTTCGAAATGCTGGAGAGTATTCGGTCAGAGGCGGGGTGATTGATATTTTTGAAAGCGTTCCACTACGGTTAGATTTTTTTGGAGATCAAATTGAGTCAATCAAAACCTTTGATATTTTGTCTCAACGCACAGTTCATACTTTAGAAGAGGTGGAAATTTTTCCTGCGCATGAGTTGGCGAAGTTGCCTAAAAAAGTTTTGCATGCTGAGGAGAGCTTTTATAGCGAGCTTGTGAATAAGATGGAAGAAGGGATTTATATTGGTGGGTTTGAATTTTATTGGCCCATGTTTGTGGAAAAATCTTCTAAATTATTTGAAAAAGTGAAAGCGGATTTTATGGTAGAAGCTGACCTTTTTCAACTTTTAGGGCAAGTGGCTTCATTTTATCAAAAGTATAAAGAGGTGAAAGATATTGTAAAGCCTGAAGCGCTTTACTGGTCAAAACAAGAGGTGGAGGATTTTCTTAAAACCGCAAAAACTGTTTCTGCAGATCAAAAAGATATTGAAAGTTTTAAATCGATAGATGCATTTAAAGAGTATGTTAAAACATCAACAAAACCTATTGTTATAGGTTGTGACTCTTCATCTATCTTATCTCGCATTCAGGAAATTTTTGAGGAGAATGATCTTGCGATTTCCATTCAAGACACATTTCCCAAAAACTTCACAAATCACAAATTAATTGGCGTTGTATTTCCAATTCAGAAGGGATTTGAAACAGCGGAATATCGAGTATTCTCAGATCAAGAAATTCTAGGAAAAAATTATTTTGGCTCTAAACAGCGCAGGAAAGCAAATTATAATTTCTGGGGCAAGGGGTTTGATTTATCTAAGGACGATATTATCGTTCATGAAGATCATGGTGTAGGAAAATTTAGTCACCTTGAAAAGATAACAGTTAATGGTTTGACACATGAGTTTATTAAATTAACATATGCTCAAGATAGTCGTTTGTATGTCCCGATCGAGTATTTTGATTTAATTACGCTTTATGGATCTAATGATAAGGATATTGCATTAGATTCTCTTGGGTCTAAACATTTCAAAAAACGCAAAGCGCGTGTGAAAAAGCGCATAGGTGATGTGGCCAAGAAGCTTATGGAACTTGCTGCAAAGCGTAAAGAGCAGATGGTTGATCCAGTTTTGTTTGATTTAGAAAAATACGAGATATTTTGTCAAAAATTCCCCTATGTTTTGACGGAGGATCAAGAAAGGGCGATGGAAGATATTCAGCGGGATTTAAATAGCGGATATTTGATGGATCGGTTAATATGCGCTGACCCAGGATTTGGAAAAACAGAAATTGCTTTACGCGCCGCATATATGTTACTTGCTTCAGGTAAACAGGTTGTCATTTTAACGCCAACTACAACGTTATGTCAGCAACATTACCATTTGTGTAAAGAGCGATTTAGCGAATTTAGTGTGGCTCAAGTATCGCGTTTTGTATCTTCAAAGGATCTCAAAAAGGCACATGAAGATATTGAGACAGGTAAAGCAAATCTTATTATAGGAACGCACGGCGTTTTGTCTAGTAAAGTAAAGTTTGCAAACTTAGGATTGTTAGTGATAGATGAGGAGCATCATTTTGGTGTGATGCAAAAAGACAAGATAAAAAAAGAATATCAAGACATTCATATTTTATCCCTCTCAGCAACACCTATTCCACGAACGCTCCAGATGTCATTAGCTGGAATAAAAGAAATGAGCTTAATCAGCACCCCTCCTATCAACAGACTTCCAATTCATACAGAAATTGGGTCTTTTGATGAGGTGCGTTTTCAGAGCATGGTTGAGCAAGAGATTAAACGGGGAGGGCAGGTATTTTTTGTGGCGCCACGAATCAAAATGCTCACAGAAATGGAAGAAATTGTAAGAGAAAAATTCCCAAAATTGCGAGTATTGACACTTCATGGCAGTTTAGCCCCAGAGCAAATTGAAGAAGGTATCGCGCGCTTTGAAAGTGGTTTATATGATTTAATTCTAGCAACGCATATTATTGAAGCTGGGCTTGATTTGCCAAGAGCTAATACCATGATTGTATACCATGCGGATATGTTTGGTTTAGCTCAGTTGTATCAATTGAGAGGGCGCGTTGGACGAAGTCATATCCAAGCGCACGCTTACTTAACTTATCCATCTGAAGACGGTTTAACAAAAGATGCGGTGAAGCGACTAGATGTAATGAAGAGCTTAACACAGCTTGGCGTTGGATTCTCAATTGCAACACATGATATGGACATTCGCGGATACGGGAATTTGATTGGGGAAGAGCAATCAGGTCATATCAAAGAAGTTGGGGTGGAATTGTATCAACACCTGCTTGAAGAAGCGTTAAAGCACATTGACCAAGAAGAGCGGGATTTATTTCATCCGCAAATTAGCCTTAAAGTTGATGTGATGATTCCGGATGAATATATTGAAGAGCCGCAGCTTAGATTATCTTTATATAAAGCGCTTTCAAATATTCATGAGAGAAAGCAGCTTGAACAGTATCGTATTGAACTAGAAGATCGTTTTGGTAAAATCCCAGAAGCGTTAATGAATTTAATTCATATTGTTGATTTAAAAATTCTATGTCGGGACGCGTATATTCAAAAGCTTGAAGAGGTAAAGCAAGGATTTTTTGTGAAGTTTTATAAGAGCCCAAACTACAAGAAAATGCAAGAATTCTTGAATGATCCGTGGTCGCTAAAATATGTAGATATTTCAAAAGATCAAGGGTTTATGTTTAAAATGAAACCACAATGGAAAGTGTTGAAAGGCTTGTGCTTGAAATTTAAAGGTTTTTTCGATGAGTGAATTACAACACCGTCATCCTGAGTATAGCGAAAGATCTTCTCACAGCGAGCACAACCAAGATCCTTCGTCTTCGACTCAGGATGATGAGATTACAGTGTCTCAGG
Organism: Alphaproteobacteria bacterium; assembly: GCA_023898745.1. Taxonomy (NCBI): domain Bacteria; kingdom Pseudomonadati; phylum Pseudomonadota; class Alphaproteobacteria; species Alphaproteobacteria bacterium. The sequence continues at coordinate 934,361 of CP060237.1, read as the reverse complement.
ATGACAACTATATACAAGATTTCCTAGAAGATATAAAACTCAAAACTGCCCAAAGTACGCGTCAAACTTATGCAAAAGATTTGCGTTATTTTTATGAGTTTTTTATAGCAAGACATAAAGATGTATTAAATCTATCTTTTGATGATATTCATGAGTGGTTGTCTTATCGTTATGATCAAAACTACGCTAAGCGGTATACGCGCAGGGTGGTCTCAACGCTCAAGAATTACTTCAAATTCCTTAAACGAAAGGGTGTAATCGAGGATCATAATTTCTTTTATATTCACCGAATTAAGGTAGAGGAAAAGCTGCCGCGTGTTGTGGATATGTCGCAAATTAAAGATGTATTATTAAAGTGTCATGAGTTGCCTGCTAAAGAATGGGTGCAGAAACGAGACTTTTCTTTTTTTTACCTTATTTATCAAACAGGTCTTCGCATTAGTGAGGCGTTGAATATTGAGAAGAAGCAGCTAAATGAATACCTTGTGGTTCATGGAAAAGGCGATAAAAAACGCATTGTGCCCGTATTTGAGGAAACTCTAAATATGATCAAAACATATTTAGATGACTGCCCATTTAAGGACAAAGCTTATGTATTTTGTGGCGAAAAAGGTGGAAAGTTAGATCAGTCTATTATGCAAAAAAAACTGCGAGAAATTCGTCAGTTATTTAACCTTCCAGACTATATAACGCCGCATAGTTTAAGACATTCCTGCGCAACGCATATTCTAGAAAGTGGAGGAGATTTACGCAATATTCAGAAATTGCTAGGGCATTCTTCTATGAATACAACGCAACTTTATCTCAGTGTTTCAAAAAATAAGATGATTGCAGGATACAAAAAGCACCAAAAGAGATAGGCGCAGCGCGTCATTGCGAGCGCTCGTTAGAGTGCGCGGTCATCCAGAGGTTATTATGGATCACCACGATCTGCTTCGCAGATCTCGTGATGACATTCCTTTTTCTCCAAAAATCCTTCATAATGTTCAAAAGTCGCCTCGCAAGATAATATGTTTTTTAATAAGCCATCCGAGCATCGATTCAGAAAAACGATGCGCGATATTGTGTTTTTATTTATGATTTTGCTGACATTTCGTGCGGTTTCATATCAGCATTATCTCATTCCATCTGGATCGCTTATTCCAACGTTAAATGTTGGTGATTTTGTGATGGTGAATAAGGCGGCGTATGGTTATTCCCGATACAGCTTGCCACAACATCTCAACCTTTTTAGTGGAAAAATTTTTATGACAAAAACGCCACAAATCGGAGATGTGATAGCGTTTGCAAATCCAAAGAATACGAAAATGGATTACATCAAGAGATGTGTAGGTTTGCCAGGAGATAGGGTGCAACTTCGACAAGGTAAGCTATATATCAATGGGCAGGTTTGTCAGTACAAAAGAGTTGAAAATTACAAAACTACAGACTCTAAGGGTAAAACCGTAGAATATCATTGTTATGAAGAAACTTTGCCTAATGGTGTAAAGCATATTATTATGCGCACCGAAGATTCTTCAGATGGTTTGTTCATGGATCCAAGAAATAATACAGAAGAGTTTGTAGTGCCAGCAGGACATTATTTTGGGCTAGGGGATAATCGCAACCAATCTCAAGATAGTCGATATCCAAATCCAGGGTTTGTTCCAATTGAGTATATTTGGGCCAAAGCAGAGTTGATTTGTTTTTCGGTTGAATTTTCATTTGCAGGAGAGAAGTGGAATCCATTAACATGGCATAAACTTCGCCTCAAACCAAGGTGGACACATATTGGAAAAAAAATTATATGATATCTTAGGATACACTTTCAAAGATCCAACGCTTTTAAAAATGGCGTTAACGCATCCTAGCGCCTTACCCAAGAAGCATCGTAATTATGAGTTTGAGCGTTTAGAGTTTTTGGGCGACCGCGTTCTAGGTCTTATCATTGCAGAGTTTGTATATTCTCAATATCCAGACGAGCGAGAGGGGGTATTGGCGCGCTATCAATCCGTATTGGTCAGTCGGGATATTTGTAAAAAAATTGGCGAAAATATTGGGCTTTTGCCATTCATTAAATATAGTTTAAAAGATTATCAGTCTAAGAATACAGCCTTGATTGCAAATACTATAGAAGCTGTTTTAGGTGCGATTTTCTTAGATGGTAATCTTAACCCATGCAAACAGTTTATCTATAAACATTGGAAAACTGATCTAATTCAAGAGCAATCTAAAGACCCCAAAACTCTTGTGCAAGAATGGGCGCAAAAAACTTATAATATTGTTCCAACTTATACTTTGTTAGAAAAAGCAGGATCAGAGCACTCACCTATTTTTACATATCAGCTTCAAGTTGAACCTGATTTTGAAAGTGTGGGCAAGGGGTATAACAGAAAGCAGGCTGAGCAGGATGCGGCACAAAATTTTATTGAAAAATATCAAAAGAAAATGAGGCTAAAATAAAGCAGATTGTCGTTGATAGATCATGACGAAAGTTGCACGGAACGTCATGGCGACGTGGACATCCAGAGAATGGATCACCACGGTCTGCGTTGCAGATCTTGTGATGACGATCTTTTGTGGCGTTCAGCGTTTTTTGTTATGACAACATACCTTTAAAAGGCTGTATCTATGGAAGTTTTGCGATTTTGATATCTCTTAAAGGATCTATATGCAGCAAGCGCCCCAGCAAGAGGGGTGATATAAAACAGAGCGTCTGCAACCTGCCAAAAGTTTGGATAGGCAATTGCTAAGAATACGGATGAAGGGTAGAGAAATTGATTCAAGATAGCGCAAAAGTCATCTAATGGGGTCATTTCAACCTCTTCAATATGTCCATGCTTTCGATCAAAAAACTTAATAATATGATTTATGCCATTAGGCAAAAAGGTCACAAGAAAAATGGGATTAATATGATAAAACAAAAAGGATATAGAGAGTATAGATGCAAGATCTCCGATTATATCTAAATGCTTCCCAAGTTCGCTTGTGACATTATGATATCTTGCAATAGGCCCATCTATAAAGTCTGTCACAATACATATTGCAAATAAGATAATCGTAAAAATGTACTCCGCATTAAAGAATGTTTGAACAGCGTATAAGCTCATAAAAATTCTGGAAGCGGATAAGAGATTCGGAATATACTTTATCATTTGTTCTAAAAATATCAAATTCTAACTTCATGCTAATATAAAAAAAATATAAAATCAAATAAAATAAAGTATTTAATAATATTAAAAAATAATTAATTGAATAAATATTATTTATGTAATATTGTGGACGTATGAGTGTTTTGTAAATCGTTATCCTAAGCGCATAGCACGAAGGATCTTTCTAAGTTTATTTCAGGAGGATATCTCGTGTTATTTGGGATGACCGGGGCGGTATATGGCTAGAGCAAAAAATTTCAGGCTCAATCTTTTGATTATTAATATAATAGGTCTTCTTTGCAATGCATCTTCAAGCCTTGTGTTTGGTGTATTTTCCAGTTTTTTAAAATCTATGGGCGTAAATACAGCCGATATATGCTTTTTTCAAGGTGCTATGGATGCATTTAGTTTTGGCATGAAATTAGGCGCTGGGTTTTTGTCGGACTTTTTAAAGAATCGCAAAAATATTATTATTGCTGGTATTATCTTAATGGCCTTATCAAAGTTCTTTTTAGTTGTTGCAACATCACTTGTAGGATGTATTGCGGCCAGAGCCTTAGATCGTTTTGGAAATGGGTTGCAGATGGCTCCAAGAGATGCGCTTATGGGAGATTTATGTCCGAAAAATAAGAGTGGTACATGGTATGGTGCGCGGACATTTCTCACAGTTACAGGATCAGTAATAGGCTCTTTCTTTGGGATGAAGCTTCTTATGTGGACAAATGGAAGCTTTAAAACGATTTTTGCCCTTGCAATCTTACCTTCTATAGGTGCTTTAGTTTTATCTATTCTATGTATGCCAGACTCTTTTGTTATGTATAAAAAAGAGCGAGAAGAGTTTTATTTTAAGAATTTTTCAAATGCATTCTGGAAACTAATGCTGGTTGCTTTTGTATTTCTTATGGTGCGCTATGGAGAAGCTGTGGTGACCATGAGAACAGTTGAGAAATTAAGTTTAAGTTATGAATATTTTCCAATGTTTTTAATTATATTTAATTTATCGTCAGCTGTTATGGCTTATCCATTGGGTGTTATGTCAGATTATTGCAATAAAGAGAAGATTTTGTTGTTAAGTTTTGTTGTGGCGGTTATAGCGCAATTCTGGTGTGCCTTTTCAGTGACTATGCTTGATTTTATTTTTGTGACAGCTTTATGGGGGATACTGGAAGGGATTTCAAACTCAATTTTCTTTAGTTTAATTTCCAATTACGCCACTTTAAATTTAAGAGGTACGGCGTTTAGCGTGTATTTCGCTGTATCTTTATGCGCAACTTTAGTTGGAAGTTTTATATTTAGGTATTTGTGTACATTTGGCTTGCATGTGCCATTTATTTTTGGTGGGATAGGATCAATAGCTGCTTCAGTGTTGTTATGTTATTTTTTTAAAGATAAAGTAAAAATTAAGCTTGAATATATTGTTTAAGCTGAATTTGAATGGCTAGCTTCACACAAATGAAAAAAATCTTCAAGATTGAAATTTTCTCCATTTATTTTTGCAGCAAGAATAGCTTGCAGTCGTTTTAAAGGCGCTAAGTTTTTTAAATTCAGAAGCTCACACAGCTCCAAAGTTGCATCAAGAATTGCTGCTTTTTCAATAGACCGGTTTTGTTTTAAATCATTATACATCGAAGAATAATGGCCTTTTGTTATAGGTAACACTTTGAAGGTTTGGTAATCGCGCAAATGTCCGGCGTTAATTTTATCTGATATCTCTTGCAAGATATTTATAGTATATTTTATGAATGACTGCGCATTTGGATCTTCAAACACTTCTCCGGTAGTTTTTTCCATAATAGCGGAGAGAGTGTTAATGGCTAGGGCAAACTGCAATTTCTCTAGAGTCATTTTATGAAAATTTTCAGTTTTTATTGGTATGGTAGCCTTTTCAAATACTTCATATATTTTTTGCAGAGCTTTAGAATTTTGTGATGAGCCTATAATGACTGAAATTTTATCAAAAGGCCTTGTAATTTCGGTCTCACCTGTAAAGGTTTTCTTAGCAGCAATAAAAGGTTGCATCCCAAAAATTATATTATCTTGAAATAATCTTTCTATTTTGCCGTCTGAATCAATGCAATCTAAATGTTTTTTAGTGAGTCTCAAGTCTTTCAAGAAATAGAACGGTAACCCATTTCCAATAAAAATAAAAATAGTTTCTTTGTTAGAAAGGCGTTTCAATTGCTTAGCAACCTTTAAAGTCACATCAGGTTGTTTAAGACTTACAATCACAATATCTTGATAAGGAAGTTGAGCATCTAAAAGATTGCCTACATAGCAAAATCTTTGAGGTTTTAGATGAATTAGACCTTCAGAAGTTTTAACTTTTAAGCCATGTTTTTTGATATATTTCAGATTTTTTTCTGCTTTTCCTATGATTGAAACTTCATTATCGCAAGAAGTGAGTTTTGTTGAGAAATAAGATCCAACAGCACCCGCTCCCCCTACAATGGAAATTTTTGCCGCAAATAAGATGAAAATCATTCTTCAAAGGAGAAGAGAGAGAGGAGGATTACTTGTTTGCCTTCGCAGCATACTGCTCGCGAATTTCATTAGAAACGTTGTTTGGAACAAAGTCATAAGAGTGGAACTGCATTGAGTATTGTCCACGACCTTGTGTCATTGAGCGTAAAGTATTTACATAACCAAACATTTCCGCCAAAGGAACTTTTGCAGAGATAGCTTGAACTGCGCCTCTTTGTTCCATTTCGCCAACTTGCCCACGACGACTATTTAGGTCTCCAATAACATCTCCAAGATATTCATCTGGAACCACAACTTCTACAGACATAATAGGCTCAAGAATCTTCGGCTTTGCCTTTGTGATACCTTCTCTAAACGCCGCTTTTGTTGCGATTTCGAAGGCCATGGTGCTGGAGTCAACATCATGGTATGCGCCATCTATAAGGCGTGCCTTAAAGTCAATCATTGGGAAGCCAATTAATGGACCAGATTCTTTTGCCATTTCCAAACCTTTTTCAACAGCAGGGATGTATTCTTTAGGAATCGCACCACCAACGATTTGATTCTCAAAAACAAACCCTTCACCTGGTTCTAAAGGTTCAAACACAAGCTTAACACGTGCAAATTGTCCTGCACCACCTGTTTGTTTTTTATGTGTATAGTCAATTTCACCTGTTGCTGTAATTTTTTCACGATATGCAACTTGCGGTTTTCCTTGCGCTACTTCAACTTTATGGTCCCGTTTTAATAGATCCAGTTTAATATCAAGATGCAACTCACCCATGCCTTTTAGAATTGTTTGCCCTGTCTCTTGATCAGTTGATGCTCTAAAAGATGGATCTTCCTGAACAAGTTTAGCGAGCGCAATACCCAACTTCTCTTGATCACCTTTTGTTTTTGGTTCAATTGCGATTTCAATCACAGGATCTGGGAAATCCATTTCTTCTAGGATGATTGGATGATCAGGATCACACAAGGTGTGACCTGTCGTTGTTTCTTTCAATCCTGGAAGAGCAATAATGTCACCAGCATGTGCAATTTTAATATCTTCACGTGAGTTTGCATGCATCAAAAGCATACGACCTACGCGTTCTTTTTTATCTTTAATCGTATTAAGAACAGATTTTCCAGCTTCTAATTTACCTGAATAGATACGCACGAATGTGATTGTTCCTACGAAAGGATCTGTCATAATTTTGAATGCTAGCGCAGAAAGCTTATCATTTTCTGCTGGCATACGAACGATTTCTTCACCTGTATCTGGATTTTTTCCTACGATATCTCCAACATCCAAAGGAGAGGGGAGGTAATCAACAACAGCATCAAGCAAGGGTTGAACACCTTTATTTTTGAAGGCGCTTCCACAGAAAATAGGCACAAAGTGACTGCGGATTGTTCCTGCGCGAATGCATTTTTTTAAATCAGCTGTAGAAATTTCTTTTCCTTCAAGATACGCTTCCATAAGCTTATCATCCATTTCAACAGCCATTTCGATAAGCTCTTGATGTAGAATTTCCGCTTCATCTTTAAGATCAGCTGGAATATCAACTATATCAAAACTTGCTCCCAGGTCCTCTGTTCTCCATAAAATTGCTTTCATTTCTACAAGGTCTACCACTCCTTGTAAGTCAGATTCGATGCCCACAGGAATTTGCATTACCATAGCGCGTGCACCAAGGCGATTCTTAATCATATCAACGCAACGGTGGAAATTCGCACCGGTTCTATCCAACTTGTTTACGAAACAAATTCTAGGCACTTTATATTTATTTGCTTGGTGCCAAACTGTTTCAGATTGAGGCTCAACACCTGCAACGCCATCAAATACAGCAACCGCACCATCCAATACGCGCAAGCTTCGCTCAACCTCAATTGTGAAGTCAACGTGACCTGGTGTGTCAATGATGTTGATTCTATGATCTTTCCAAAAACACGTTGTTGCAGCTGATGTAATTGTGATGCCGCGCTCTTGTTCTTGCTCCATCCAGTCCATGGTTGCAGCGCCTTCATGCACTTCACCAATTTTGTAAGATTTGCCTGTATAATAAAGAATACGTTCAGTTGTTGTTGTTTTTCCGGCATCAATGTGTGCCATGATGCCTATATTTCTGTAGTTTTTAATAGGAGTTTGACTCGTCATAGTTACCACCTATAGTGAGCGAATGCTCTGTTTGCTTCTGCCATCTTATGCGTATCTTCTTTCTTCTTTACTGCAGTGCCTTTGTTTTCTGCAGCATCTTTAAATTCAGATGCTAATTTCGACATCATAGTTGTCCCAGGTCTTTTTCTGGAAGCATCAATAATCCAACGAATAGAAAGTGCTTGCGCTCTAGCTGGACGTACTTCATGTGGAACTTGATATGTTGCACCGCCAACACGTCTAGATTTAACTTCGACAAGAGGTTTAACGTTCTCTAATGCTTTTTTAAAAAGTGATAACTTATCTTCGTCCGTTGATGCTGTTAAGGAATCTAGCGCACCATAAACAATTTTTTCAGCAACAGCTTTTTTACCTTGCTCCATAACATTATTAATGAACTTACTCACAACTGTGTCTTTGAATCGAGGATCTGGCAAAATCTCGATTTTCTTCGCCTGTCTTCTTCTGGACATATATTAAAACTCCTTCTTTATTTAGGTTTCTTCGCACCATATCTGGAGCGGGCTTGTTTTCTATTTTGTACACCTTGTGTATCAAGTGTTCCGCGGATGATGTGATAGCGCACACCAGGTAAGTCTTTTACACGACCACCTTCGATCATAACAACAGAGTGTTCTTGAAGATTGTGCCCCATTCCTGGAATATAACCAGTTACTTCATATCCATTACTTAGTTGGATACGCGCAACTTTACGAAGTGCGGAGTTTGGTTTCTTTGGTGTTGTTGTGAAAACTCTTGTACACACACCTCTTTTTTGTGGACAAGCTTCGAGCGCTGGCACTTTGTTTTTTGCTTTTACCGGAATTCTTCCTTTGCGAACCAGCTGGTTAATTGTTGGCATATAGTATCAAATACATTTCTACATGGTTTATTGTAGACCCATTTTGTAAAAAAAGACAGGGGTAAGGTGAATTTTTTATTATCCGTGCGCGACCTTTCTGCGTTTACTCAAAACCTGCTCTTCTTTGATGTGTGGCATAGTAGGTTTTTGTTGGTTTTCTATCCGAATATTGTAGTCAGCATTGTTAATATGCCACACGGACATCAACTGCACTCTAACCTGGTGTTGCTCTTCAATAGCACAAATATCTCGCCTTAGCTTATTTTGCATGTAATCAAAAACATCTTTAGATACTGTTACAATAACATCGCTCATAGAGTTTGCAGCGGCTTTCTTCTTGATGGCACGTAAAATGGTTGAGCTCATAGACTCAACTGTTCGTGCGCTACCATAACCAGAACAGCAGGGGCACTTTTGTGTAAAATAATCTGATAGGGTTTTTTTAGATCTTTGGCGCGTCATTTGGATGACGCCAAATGCGTTAACAGGCAAAATATTTGTTCGTGCCGAATCGTGCTTAAAAGCAGCTTTGAGCGTTTTATAAACAAGTGCATTATTTTCTTCACGCTCCATATCAATGAAATCAATTACGATAATACCGGAAATATCTCGCAGAAGAATCTGTCGCGCAATTTCTTCACATGCTTCAACATTAATATCTCGACTGGTATCTTCTTGAAGTTTCGATTTATAACCTGCTGAGTTCACATCAATCGAGATCAAAGCTTCTGTTTGCTGAATTACAAGTGTTCCACCTGACTTGAGTGGTACTAAAGGGCTTAAGAGCATCTCTATTTGCTCATTCACATGAAACATATTAAATAAAGGTTTATCGCCGTTGTATTCATGAATTTTATTTTTAATGCTAGGCATAACGGTGCGAGCAAATTTTTTAACTTGCTCAAAAATTTCCTTACCTTCTATAAGAATGTCCTTAACATCTTTGGATGCCGTATCTCGCACAGCGCGTTCAAAAATACTATGCTCTTCATAAACCAAACCAGGTTGTTTTTTCTCCTGTGCTTTTTTGGAGATAGCTCTCCATAGTTTGTTTAAGTAACGAATATCTTTGCGAATTTCATCCGCTGCTCTTTTTTCGGCAGAAGTTCTTAAAATAACGCTGATGTAGGAGGGTAGTCCAATCTTTTCAACAATTTTTCTTAAGCGCTCTCGTTCAACTGAGCCTTTAATCTTTTGGGATACGCCACCAACACTTCCTTCGAATGGCAGTATAATGGAGTAGTGACCAGCTAAGCTAATTTCAATTGTAAAAGCGCAACCTTTATTTTGTCGCTCTTCTTTTATGACTTGCACAAGAAGATTTTCACCCACGGCGCGCTTTAGTTGTTGTTCGTCCGGTAAAAGCTTTTTGAGTTGACCAATGGGTAAAAATCCATTCTTTTTTCCACCATAGTCTAAAAATACTGCGCCAATTCCGGGCTCAACTCTAACGATTTTTGCAAGGTAAATGTTACCTTTTGTTTGTTTATGTGCACTTGTATCAATATTGAGTGTTTGTAAAACGCCGTTATCATCAATTACAGCAGCTCTTGATTCAAATGCATGATGATCAATTAATAATTTCATGCAATAATTTCATGGTTGCAAGTTTCAACCTCATTTTTATTTAACACCTTTTTGAACAAGATGTACAGAGCTCTCATAACGAGCTCTGATTGTGGTTATTTATCATTCAAATTTTACAGTTAGATGTGCTCTTAGACACAAAGTAATTTAAAAAACCCAGTCCTTGCTCCAGAGAAAAATTATAGTAATCTTGATTTAACAGAATAACAATACCAATCTCGTGATTCGGCAAAAAGCCAATAAATGGCAGCATACCCCTTAGATATCCCATGCTAAAAACGATGCGATTCTTTTTAAGTGGATCATTTTTATAATCAAAAATACGCCAGCCTAAGCCATAAGATAAATCAAACTCTTCTCTAGGAATGGGCCATGTTGTCATAAACCAATCAGAGGATGTACTAATTCTTGGTTCGTGAAATTTTTTTAAATCTTTTTTTGTTAAAACATGCGGTGCGTAGCCCATGTGTAGCTTTAAAAATTTAATCATTCCATCTAAAGACATAAAAAGTCCGCCGGCAGAACCGACCGACTCATGGTGTGGGCGTTTAACAGGCAGAGTTTCAACTTCAGTTTGGAATTGTTCACTTTTAATAGAATGGGGGTAAGCGATAGTTTCATCATTTTCAGGACAACCAAAAGCGTAGTCATTTATATCTAAACTATCTAGAAGTTCTGCTACAGCATATTTCCAATTTTTTTTCGTACTAGATTTAATGATGTTTTCTATAAGACTAAATGTAATATTGTTGTAAGAATATTTTTCTCCAGGTTTGAATTCTTGAGGGCTATTTTTTAATATTTTTAGTAATTGCAATCTTGGAACGCCTTTTTCAATCATTCTATTGTTGTTTCTTTTTCCATCCGTTTCGCCATCAAACACATAGCCCGTTGTGTGGGCTAGCAAATGCTCGACTTTGACAGGCTGATTCTTTTTGAAAAATGTAACCGTATCATTGAGTCTAAGTTTTTTTTGTTTAATGAGCATTGCAACAGCTGTTGAGACAATTGGTTTTGTGCAGGATGCAATAGAGAATACTGTCTTAGATGTGATCGGTTTTCCGTCCTCAAGTTTTGTCTGCCCAAAAGTTTTTTTATATATAACCTGACCTTTATATACAACAGCGACAGCCCCACCAATTTTATCTTTGAATTGGTCTTCTAGATTTTCAATATAATCTGAAAGTCCTTCAGTATTTGTCAGTTGATCAAGGTTGGCAAAGCAAAAAAATATCATACCTTAAGGTTTTTGATTTTAAAAAGCGGATATAAGATTACACCCCATCTTCTGTCGAAGAGATACCCTAAAAAAATAGGAAGGATTGTGCTGGAAATGAAGCTAATAGCGGGTAGCGTAACAATAAAATACTTAACAAAACCAGGATCGAGGCTCATGAGCCCCCCAAGCAATACGCTGACTATAAATAGAACGCAAAAGAATGCCCAAATAATTCCTTTATTTGTTCCAATTTTTTTATATTTCAATTGGTGCATTGTGTCTACAAAATGAAAATAAACAATATTTCCAAAGAGTCCAAAGGTAAAAAGGTAGATAATCAAACTTACAAGACCTGAATACATTGGTATTTTTTCTAGGGGAATTAAGTTTGAGAATTTTATAACAAATGACGTTAAATACAAAGGCACCGTCCAAGCAATGGTTCCAAAAATAATGGCTGTAAGGTACATTTTTCTATACATCATCCAAAATGCAAAAAACAAAAACGCACACCAGTTCAGTGTAAATTTTCGATCTTTTTTCCATTTTTTATAAGCTGCAAGATAGTATTCTGTTTGTTTTGTTTTCTTTCCGTCTGTTGTGGCGATATCTAAAAATTCTTTATCGCTAAGCATAGTAATTAACAATTCCTTCATATATCTTTTTGTAAAAGATTGTCTTTAGAAATGCAAGAGTATTTCTTTGTATATTTCTTTGAGTTTAGTCAAATCCTCCAACAAAACTCGTTCGTCTTTTTGGTGTGCTTGATCATAAAACAACCCTAATTCAAAACAAGGGCACAGGTCTTTAATAATAAACCCGTCGCTTGCTGCGCCGTGAGTTGAAATATTCGCGCTGCTTAAATTGAATTTGGAAATATCACAATAATAAGGTATGCCACAGAACTCAAAGTGACATTCATGCTCATGGGCGATACTTTGAATCCATGCTTTTAAAGATTCATGTGTATGAATATCGTTAAATCGAATATTAAATCGGATATCGATATAAGGTGGGATCACATTGGTTGCAGTGTTATTAACATCGATGGATGTAAGCTCCAAATTAGATGCTTGAAAATGCTCATTACCCTTATCTAATACATGTTCATTTAGTTTTTTTGCGAGGTCTAGCGCTATAGGAATAGGGTTTTTTGCTTCATCCGGATATCCAACATGTCCAGCTTGCCCATGAACACGAATGCGTGTATTGATACTGCCACGACTTCCTATTTTAATGCGATCACCAACCTTGTTTTTTGAAGTGGGCTCTCCAATCAAACACAGGTCTATTTTTTCATTTTTATCTTGTAAATATTTAATAATTTCACGTGTACCATAGGTTGCATCACCTTCTTCGTCGCTCGTTAAAAGAAAGCTTACAGAATAATTAATTTTATCTTTAACTTCCAAAAATGCAGCAACAAAGCATGCAATAGCGCCTTTCATATCGTTGGTACCGCGTCCATATAAATATCCATTTTTTACAACGCCATCAAAAGGCGGAACAGACCAATTATCAGACACTGGCACAACATCGATATGGCCAGCAAAAGCAAAATGTTTAGCGCCGTTTTTATATTTTGAGAATAAATTAGATGTATTTCCTTTGTTGATATAGCTATGTTCAAAATCAGGAAGATAAGATGCAATAAGCTCTAGACATCCATTATTCTCTGGAGTAATGCTTTTAATTTTTATGAGTTTTTTAGCAAGTTCGTGTTCAAGCATGTTTTTTGCGTGGGGTTGTCATCACGAGGAATGCGGCAACGCGGTGATCCATAATGGATGGCCACAACCCTTAAGGGTCTCGCCATAACGACCTTACCTATTTTCTTATCCTAATAAATTATGGTAGCATACTCTATATAAGGACTTGAACAAGAAACAATGGCAAAGAAAAAAGGCGCAGTCATTCAAATCAGGATGATCAGTTCTGCAGACACAGGATATTTTTATGTAACTAAGAAAAATGCAAGAACAAAGCCTGATAAGTTAGAAATGAAAAAATACGATCCTCGTGTGAGAAAGCACGTAATGTTCAAAGAAGCAAAAATGAAATAGGTCTATGACAGAAGAAAAAGATCAAGAAGTAGAAGTAGATCCTATAGAGGAGCTGCAAGAAAAAGTTAAGGCGCTGGAAAGTGAAGTTCTTAGGGGTCGTGCAGACCTTGAAAACACTAGAAAGCGCTTTGAAAAAGAGCGCGTGGATGCGGCTCAGTTTGGTGCATTTCGTTTTGCAAAAGATCTGCTGAAGGTGATTGATGGTCTTGAAATGGCGTTGCAAAGTATTGAAAAAACGCAAGACGTTAAAAGTACTGTGGATGGCATCAAGATGATCCACCAAGAATTTGATAAAATTCTTAATGCGCATGGTGTTAAAAAAGTTGATTCACTTCATCATGAGCTCGACCCAAATGTACACGAGGTGGTTACAGAGATTGAAGATGAGACTTCTGAACATCCATCGCAAACAGTGGTGCGAGTGATGCAAGAGGGGTACAAGATGCACGAGAGACTTCTTAGACCTGCGATGGTTGGGGTGAAGAAGTAGCTATTTCAACTCCTGCCAATTTTCTCCCATTTTCATATTGGCAATAATCGGGACATCCAAGAAATCACATACAGTTTCCATCAAGAATTTCACTTTCATTTTTACAATATCAACTTCATTTTTTGGAACTTCAAATAATAATTCGTCATGAACCTGCAAAATCATCTTAGAACGTAATTTATCCATCTGTAGCCAAAAATATACACGATTCATCGCAATTTTCATCATATCGGCTGTTGTGCCTTGCAAGGGCGCATTGATGCTTTGACGTTCAGCATGTCCAGCAAACTTTCCTTGAATTTCAGAAATATAAATACGTTTATTGAATAGCGTTTTTACAAAGCCTTGTGTTTTGGCCATAGCTTTTTGTGTTTCAATGTACGCTTGAACGTTTTTATATTGACCTACATATTGATCAATGATTTTTTGCGCTTCAGATTTTGGGATTTTCAATGCTTCAGATAATCCAAATGCGCTCATGCCATAAATGATACCATAGTTAATCATTTTCGCATTGCGTCGCGTTTCATCTGTTACAGTTCCGAAAACTTCTTGGGCTGTTTTGGCATGGATATCCTCGCCATGGCGAAATGCTTCAACCAAAGCTTTTTCTTGGGAAAAATGGGCTAACAGTCTAAGTTCGATTTGTGAATAGTCGAAGCTTAATAGTTTCGTGCCTTTAGGTGCTACAAATGCCTTGCGCACATCATCTGATTTTGCTGGAATATTTTGCAAGTTGGGGTTTTGAGAAGAGAGGCGACCTGTTAAAACATTATTGTGCAATAAGGTTGTATGAACGCGGCCTTTTTGTGTTTTTTCAATCAAAGGCTTCACATATGTGTTAAGAATTTTAGCTAGCTGCCTATAGGTTAGAATGAGATTTGTCAGCGGGAGGTTAATTTTTTCTAACACATCAGAGTCTGTTGAATAGCTACCTGTTTTGGTTTTTGTCGTTCCGATAATTTGCATATCTTCAAACAAAATAGCTCCAAGTTGTTTTGGTGAATTGATGTTAAACTCCTTTCCAACAATGTTATAAATTTCTTTTTCACATTTAACTAATTCTTTCTCAATATGATCTTCATATTGCATCAAAAATTCCATATCAATTTGGATGCCGTGCTTTTCAATATTCACGAGAATTTCGGGTAGGTATCGCTCTCCTTGTTCGTAAAGTGACAGCGCTTCGGCTTTAACCAGGTCTTTTTTAAGTAGAGGATAGAGATTTTTATCATTGTAATATGCTTCAAGAGCTTTTAAAGAATGGTCGTGCTTTCCTGAAAATAAGCATAAAGACATAGATTCTAATGCATGATATCCTTTAAGGTTTGTATCTAATTCTTGACACTGATAAATCACATCTTTGACAGAGTGAAAGATTTTTGTGATACCGGGGTTTTCGAGAAGAGGTTTGATGTTTTTCAGAAAATTTGCATCAGATGTCTCAAAAGCAAATCCATTGACTAAACAAGTGGTGCTATTTCCATCTATACGAATATAGACTTCTAAACTATTAAGTGCGCGCTTATAGAACTCCTCAAAAGATGAAAGAGTTTTTAATTTAACAGCTTTCTGCTCTAGCATGGCTAATAAGCTATGAAATCCATTTTCTTGAAAGAATGTACGGTCAGGTGATTCTAAATGTAATTGCGATAAATCGTGTTTTATTTCTAAATCATCTTTCAAATGCGCCAGTTGTTTTGAAATAAAAGCCTTGTCCTTATGCTCAATCAAGCGCTCTTTACGCTTGTTATTTGGGAGATCATCTAAGTGTTCATAAACACCCTCTAAGGTTTTATATTTAGATATGAGCTCCTGTGCACCCTTGGGTCCTATGCCGGGAATTCCAGGAATGCCATCAGAAGAGTCACCCATGATAGATTGCACATCTAAAACCTGATGCGGTGGCACTCCAAACTTTTTCAGGACATCTTCGGACGTCAGTTCTTTTTCTTTAATGGGATGAAAGATTTTCACTTTTTCATTAGTTAGAAGCTGCATAAAATCTTTATCACCAGAAATAATATTTACAATGTAACTACCTTGAGAAGCCTTTTTCGCATAGGATGCAATAATATCATCTGCTTCATAACCATCTTGCTCAACTTGATGGATGCCCAAAGCTTTGCATGCATCTCTTATAATTGGGAACTGTTTTTTTAGATCTTCTGGTGCCTCTACGCGTTTGCTTTTATATTCCGGATAAAGATCATGGCGAAAATTTGTTTTGCCTGAGTCAAACACAGCCAAAAATAATTCATCAGGGCGACTTTGCATAAGCTTGATCATCATGCGACAAAACCCAAAGACAGCGCCGACAGGATCACCTTTTGGGTTGGTTAGAGGGGGAAGGGCGTAGTATGCCCGAAAAACATAGCCATAGCCATCGATTAAATTGAGACGTTTCACGAAAGTTGAAGTTTTTGCTTATTCGTTACATAAATATAACAATATATATCCTACAAAGTCATTTCATCGTGTCAGCAAATTTTACCGTTATTACCTTATTTCCTGAGATGTTTCCTGGTCCTTTGGAGCATTCTTTATCAGGCAAAGCTTTAGAGAAAAAAGAATGGAAGTTGCGTGTAATTAATATGCGTGATTTTTCTCATTCAAAGCATCATAAAGTTGATGATACGTCATTTGGCGGTGATTTTGGGTTGGTGATTATGTGTGATGTTGTGCATGATGCCTTAGTATATGCTCTGACGTTGCATAAAAATCCTATAATTGTATATTTGAGTCCGAAGGGTGAGGTGTTTAAACAAGAACATGTCAAAAGATTTTGGCATCGTCATTCTGAAACAAACACCAGAAGCTCTTTTGCTGAAGCTCAGGATGACGAGCTTGAGATTATATTCCTATGTGGGCGTTATGAAGGAATCGATGAGCGTGTGCTTGAATATTGGCGCGAAAATCATGGACTTATAGAACTCAGCCTAGGTGATTTTATTCTCTCAGGTGGAGAGGTGGCTGCTATAACCATGATGGATGCGATTTTGAGATATCAAACCGTTGAGCGAAAAGAAACATTAGCATATGAGTCTTTCGAAAATTGCTTATTGGAATACCCCCATTATACAAAACCAAGAGAATGGAAAGGTAAGCAAGTGCCTGAAGTTTTGTTGAGCGGGCACCATGGCGATATTGCAAAATGGAAAAAAGAAATGTCCGAAAAGATCACTAAAGAAAAACGCCTGGATTTATGGCAAAAGTATTTGAAAACTTAACCGCATGCGTCATTACGAGCTGACGCATCCCCACGAATTTTCTAAAATCCAAAAAAGTCCTAAACGCTTAACCATGTAAGCTTTTCTTCTGGAGAAATTGATAGAGAAATATAAGGATCACGACTGTCATGGCGAGATTTTCGAAAGAAAATCGTGGCCATCCATGTTTTTCTAGCTCACCACGCCTTGCTTCGCAAGGCTCGTGATGACGTCTGCACATATTTAATTCGTGAGGGATGAATCAGATCGCGAACGTTCGTTAGAGCGCGTGGCCATCTATGGATCACCATGTCGCTACGCTCCTCGTGATGACGACTGTGCGAATATTTGAAATCTTAATAAAAAGTAAATATATTCTAAATACAAGTGTTGTACTCACAAAAACTTACAAAATTTTATACTCTCTATAGTCACGACAAAAAAAACGTGACATACTTTAGTATGATCAGATGAAGAGCATGCAGTTTTGGGTTATCTTGTACCAACAGTTATTGAGCAATCCGGTAGAGGTGAAAGGGCATATGATATATATTCTCGCCTATTGAGGGAGCGTATTATCTTTTTAACAGGTGAGATTAATGATGATGTTGCATCATTGATTTCAGCACAACTTTTGTTTTTGGAAGCTGAGAATCCAGAAGCGCCTATTTATCTCTATATCAACTCTCCAGGAGGCGTGGTTTCATCAACCTTTGCCATGCTGGATACAATGAACTTCATTACTCCAGATGTCTATACGGTTTGTATAGGGCAAGCGTGTTCAGGAGGTTCGTTGCTTCTTGCGGGCGGCACAAAAGGTAAGCGTTATGCCTTAAAAAATAGTCGCGTAATGATCCATCAACCCCATGGTGGCGCAAGGGGCCAAGCAAGTGATATGAAGATTCAAATAGAAGAAATGTTGAAATCAAGAGAAACACTTTATGCAATGTATGCTGATTTTACTGGACAGTCAATTTCTAAGATTAAAACAGCCTTAGAGCGTGATACATTCTTAAGCGCAGATGATGCTTTGAAGTTTGGGTTGGTCGACGAAGTCATAGAAAAAAGAGTTGATATGGCTTTAAAATCCATATAACTTTTTGTTAACCTGAATTTGCCACAGTAGCATAGGAACTAAGATCAAACTTTAGGAGATGGAGACGATATGACGAGAAATACAAACGGTGGACTGCTTTTTTGTTCATTTTGTGGCAAAAGTCAGAATGAAGTGAGAAAGCTTATTGCGGGCCCAGCTGTTTTCATTTGCAACGAATGCGTTGATCTTTGTAATGATATTGTTCATGAAGAAGAGGATATAGCGCCACAAAAGGCAAAAACCTCCGAGACTTTGCCAAAGCCGAAAGAGATCTATAAAGCCTTAGACAACTATGTTATTGGTCAAGATCATGCGAAAAAAGTTCTCTCTGTTGCCGTGTATAACCACTACAAACGTCTCTTTAATGATTACTCTGAAGAAAATATTGAACTAGCGAAATCTAATATCTTATTGTTAGGACCAACAGGGTCAGGTAAAACACTATTAGCGCAAACGTTGGCACGTATTTTGGATGTGCCATTTACAGTGGCTGATGCAACAACACTAACAGAAGCAGGTTATGTTGGTGAAGATGTTGAAAATATTATCTTGAAATTGCTTCAAGCTGCAGATTATAACGTGGAGAAAGCTCAACAAGGTATTGTGTATATTGACGAAGTTGATAAGATTTCAAGAAAATCTGAGAATCCGTCTATTACAAGAGATGTTTCTGGAGAGGGTGTGCAACAAGCTCTTCTCAAAATTATGGAAGGCACTGTAGCATCTGTTCCGCCACAAGGTGGCAGAAAACATCCCCAACAGGAGTTCTTACAGGTTGACACAACAAATATTCTCTTTATTTGCGGTGGTGCATTTTCTGGTGTGGAAACAATCATCAGAAATCGTGTTCAAAAGGGCAGTATTGGATTCAACGCTGCGGTGCATAAAAAAGATACAACACCAACGTTTGAATTGTTGAAAAATATTGAGACGCACGATTTGGTGAAATATGGCCTTATCCCAGAATTTGTTGGTCGTTTACCTGTCATCGCAACTCTAGAAGAGCTTACAGAGGAGGTATTGATTGATATTTTGACACAACCAAAGAATGCTCTGATCAAGCAGTACAAAACTTTGTTTAAGTTAGATAATGTGGAACTAACTATCGATAATGACGCGGTGCATGCGATTGCAAAAAAAGCTTTAGTGCAAAATACCGGCGCAAGAGGTTTGCGGGCGATTATGGAAAATATTTTACTTGATATGATGTTTGAAGCGCCGTCCAAAGAACAAAAAACAGTTCGCATTACAAAAGATATGGTCGAAAAAACACCTGTGATTGATTTAAAAGAAAAAGAAAAAAATAAAGCGATCAATAAAAAAGTAAAAAGTCCTTCAGCGAACAAGAAGTTGTCATCTTGAGGATATAGCGTATCGTCATTGCGAGCGTGCCGCAGCTTTAGCGAAGGCGGCGTGGCAATCTATGATGGATCACCAGGTCGCTGCGCTCCTCGTGATGACAAGTTCCTATACTAAGTCCAAAGCCTCCTGAAATTCATCCCACTCTCTCTTTGACATTTTTGTATCTTCTTGTGTGATTTTCTCACCCTTTAGCATACGTTTAAGCGCTTTTACTGCTTCATCTGAGAAGTTTTGCCCGTTAACAGAATAATTCATAAAGGCCTCATATGTTAAAGGAACCCATTTTGCAATAATATCTTGCATAACTTCAGCGTAAACACGAATTTCGTATTGTGAATGCGGATCGGCTCTTAATTTTACGAAGTGCATAAGGTTGTGCAGGTCAATTTTCCAATACATTTGTGTATATACGTTAATTGGTAAGTTTGCGCGCGCAAGTTCTCTTGCAAGGTCGTAGTCATTAATCAATGATTCATACTGTTCATAAGATTGAGCTGCATTACCAGATAGAATCTCGATAATTTTATCAGATTGTTCTTTTGGCAAAGGCTCTGTCTCGCGACACTGTTTGTTTACAGCAGATTGTGTGGAAATATCCTCAGGACGTGGAATATAAAATTCGTTATCTAATATAGAATATCGTGCAGAATACTCGTTTATATTAGCTGTACGGTGGCGAATCCACTGACGCGCAACGAAAATAGGCATTTTAACATGCAGTTTAATTTCACACATTTCAAACGGCGTTGTGTGTTTATGGCGTAGTAAATAGTGAATCAATCCTCTATCTTGAGAAAGCTGTTTCGTACCTTTTCCATAAGATACACGTGCCGCTTGTACAATAGAGCTATCTGTTCCCATATAGTCCACAACACGAATAAATCCATGATCTAAAATTTTAAACTCTTGACCCAGGATTTTGTCTAATTCAGGAGATTGAACGCGTTGTTCTATATCGCCTGTTGGTGTAATTTTTGACATGTGTGTTTATCTATATGAATTCTCTATAGGTGGATTTTACACGAAATATCTTATCAACCCAAGAAAAAAACCGATGTTATTTGCTTAATCTAGTAGACTTGTTTTTTGAAATTGATTTACCATTAATTCTAATAAGTTAACCTATTTGGTTTTTTTGATGTTATTAACAAATTTTATTTTTGGTAGTGCGGTGGATGCAAGTACTAGTGCTGCAGAAGTTAGAAGTGCAAGTTCTTGGAATGATATTGGATTTTTTCGTGAGCAAGGGGTGGATTGTTCAGATATGTCTTTGCAAAGGCATGACAACTATTTTTTAGAATTGTTTGCTAAGGGTTTAGGGCGGGCGCCTACATTAAATGATGTGTTCCAGCTTGGTAAATTGAACCTACCCGAATATGTGCAAAAATATCTTCTGCATTATGCTACTTGGCTTTTAACGTTAAGAGTAGAGAGTTCATTGCATCAGGATGTGAAAGACGCAAGTTTTATGCTTTTTTCGAGGAATGTGTTCGACAATAACTCGCTTGAAAACATAGTTGGAGTGCTTGAGCCTGTCCCTTTGGCAAGAAGTAGGATTATAAAAGACGATCTTGGAAATGAGGTTGTCTTGCAGCGCGAGGTGTTTGATGCAATAGAACGTCAATTAGATTGCAAATTATTCCAGCGTGTTTTGCCAGTAGTGCGGTCTGAAGGAATAACTCTTGAAGAGATTGTTCATGGGTTATTGGATGGTAAATGTTTGATTGCTGGCTACCCAATCACTGCGCATGGTTTTTCAAGCAAATTTGCTAAAATGCCTACAGTGTTAGCTGCGACGCATGATCATTTTCATTATCAAAACTTTCTTATAAACTTTGAGGGCTGCATTTCAAATTGGATTTTCAAACAATTAGGGCGAGAGCGTTTTGAAGTCTTAAGTGATGAGGTAGATAGGTTATATAATGAAGCAATATCTAGATGGGAGCGCTTTACTAGTTATTTTAAAGAAGCTCTTGCGAGAGAAAAGAAGAAAATGGATGATAGCACGACCAACAGTTATAATGAGTTGCTGGTAAGTTTGTTTTATCTTCTGCATGAGTCTCCTGGACTGTTAGACAGTAGTCTTTTGGATAATCCAGAAAGTTTTGATTTCAGTGTTTTAGCAAAAGAAAAGTCACCATTGAAAGATTTGCCTTACTTTCAAGATAGTGTTGAAGCTACAAAACGAGCGTTGACTGCTAAGTTAAAGCAAAAATTAAGCACACTTCGTGCCCCAAAAGAGGTTATGAGCACTCCTAATGAGAAGTTAGATGAAGAAATGCGCCCCATAATAAACGAGTTGGAAAAAATTCAGCGAACTGAATATATAATATTAAGGCAAAGCGAGTTAGCGGTTGTATTTACTCAGTATGATCCGAAGGAAGATTTAAACCCTCAAGAACGAACCATCCCAACGTTCCTATGGCTGCGCAGATCGTTATTTGATTCTTATTTTAATTTGTCGCAAACCAAACATAGGCTAGCAGACCAACCAACTGAAGCAAAAATTGATTCACACGAAGCTTTCCAAGCTTATGTAGACAAGATGATGCAATCGCTAGCAAAATGTGCGGAAGATGCGAATAGCGCTCTTACAAATCACTCCGCAGGTCAAGCGCAGAATTAAAGTCCTCCAATAATTTTTATTTTTTAGCACTCTAGTTGAACGAGTGCTAAAAACATGTCATAATTATGGTGTAAAAGGGGAAAACACTTTAATTGGAGGTTTACAATGTCAAAAGTAATCGGAATAGACTTAGGAACAACAAACTCATGTGTTGCGATTATGGAAGGTTCAAAAGCGCGCGTCTTAGAGAATGCTGAAGGCGCGAGAACAACACCTTCGATTGTCGCATTCAAAAATGGCGAAAAATTAGTTGGCGGTCCAGCAAAGCGTCAAGCAGTCACAAACCCAGCCAATACAATTTATGAATCCAAGCGATTTATTGGTAAGAAATTTAAAAGCATCAAATCTACTGTAGATAAATTGCCATATAAAGTTGTGGAACATGATAATGGTGATGCATGGTTTGAAATTGATAAAGAAAGGTATAGTCCATCCCAGATTGGTGCATTCATTTTGACAAAAATGAAAGAAACAGCAGAAAACTTTTTGGGTGAAAAAGTTACAGATGCAGTGATCACGGTTCCTGCTTATTTTAATGATGCGCAACGTCAAGCAACAAAAGATGCAGGTGCAATTGCAGGCTTGAATGTATTAAGAATTATCAACGAACCCACAGCAGCGGCTCTGGCATATGGTATTGATACAGAGAAAAATAAAGAAGGCTATATCGCAGTGTATGACCTTGGTGGTGGAACGTTCGACGTTTCTATCCTAGAGCTTGGAGATGGAGTTTTTGAAGTGAAATCCACAAGTGGAGATACAGACCTTGGTGGAGGAGACTTCGATCAAAGAATTATTGATTGGATGATTGAGGAATTCAAGAAGTCTGAGGGTATGGATCTTGGTAAGGATAAGCTAGCCTTGCAACGTTTAAAAGAAGCGGCAGAAAAAGCGAAGATCGAGCTTTCGTCCTCTGTAGAAACAGAAATTAATTTACCATTCATAACAGCAGACGCATCTGGTCCAAAGCATTTGTTGCTTAAGCTTTCACGCGCAAAGTATGAAGGCATGGTCAAGGATCTGATTGAAAGAACAGAAAAAGCATGCACAACAGCCTTAAAAGATGCAGGAATTTCCAAAAGCGAGATTCGTGAAGTTCTTCTCGTGGGTGGTATGACACGTATGCCAAAAGTGCGTGAGTTCGTAAAAGATATTTTCGGAAAGGAGCCTTCTGCTGGTGTGAACCCTGATGAAGTTGTTGCGACGGGTGCGGCAATTCAAGGCGGAATCATTAAGGGTGATGTGAAAGATGTCTTGTTGTTAGATGTAACACCTTTGTCTTTAGGTATTGAAACAATGGGCGGTATTTTCTCAAAATTGATTGAGAAGAACACAACAATCCCAACAAAGAAGAGTCAAATTTTCTCAACAGCTGCTGACAATCAAACAGCTGTGACAATTAGCGTTTATCAAGGTGAACGCTCTATGGCTCGTGATAACAAGAGTCTAGGGCAATTTAATTTGGAATCTATTGCGCCCGCTCCAAGAGGTGTTCCGCAGATTGAAGTGACGTTCGATATGGATGCAAACGGTATTTTAAGTGTATCTGCTGTTGATAAAGGAACAGGTAAAGAGCAGAAAATTACAATTCAATCATCAGGTGGGTTATCTGAAGAAGAGATTGAAAAAATGAAAAAAGATGCAGAGATGCATGAGGAAGAAGATAAGAAAAAGAAAGAGCTAATCGAAGCGAGAAACCAAGCTGAAGGTTTGGTTGCATCAGCAGAGAGTTCTTTGAAGGAGCATGGTGATAAGGTGTCTGAAGATGTAAAAAAAGATATCGAAGATAATATTACATCTATGAAAGAGATTTTAGCAAAAGAAAATGCGGATGTGTCTGAAATTAAAGACGCAACAGAGAAGCTGACACAAGCATCCATGAAGCTTGGAGAGGCGATTTATAAAGATCAACAGGCACAAGCGGGTGGTGGTTCTGATGCTCCGTCTGGAGAGGATGCAAAAACTGTAGACAGTGATAATAACGACGATACGCATAGCAACGCATAATGGCTGCCAAACAGGATTATTACGCAACGCTTGGCGTAAATAAAAATGCAAGCGCAGACGAAATTAAAAAAGCCTACCGCAAGGTAGCAATGAAATATCATCCAGACCGTAATCCTGGCGACAAAAACTCCGAAGAAAAATTCAAAGAAGCGTCCGAAGCTTATGAGATTTTAGGTGATGCAAAGAAGCGTCAGCAATATGATCAGTTTGGGCATGCGGCATTTGGTCAAGGAGGAGGTGCTGGAGGATTTGGTGGCGCTGGAGGTTTTGAAGGATTCTCTGGTGGATTTTCAGGCAATGCTTCAGATATTTTTGGTGACATTTTCGGTGAGTTTTTTGGCGGGGGTCAGCGTCAACGTAAGCCAAATATGCAGCAAGATGGCAATGATGTGCGTTATGATATTTCAATTACTCTGGAAGAGGCATTTTCTGGGGTGGCAAAAAGTGTAAGTTATCGCGTGAACGATACGTGTTCTACATGTGATGGCAAAGGATCAAAAGATAAAAGCGCTTTTCAAGACTGTTCAACATGTCGTGGGCAAGGTCGCGTGCGTATACAGCAAGGTTTTTTTATGATGGAGCAATCTTGTCACGCATGTCAGGGCACAGGCAAGACGATCAAAAATCCATGCCCAACATGTCATGGGCAAGGGCGTACGGTGCAAAATAAAACAACAGAAGCAAAGATTCCTGCTGGTATTGAAGATAATATGCGCGTTCGCGTTGCTGGAAAAGGTGAAGCTGGGCTTAGAGGCGGGTCTTCTGGAGACTTGTATATATATGTAACGGTAAAGCCACATAAAATTTTCAAGCGTATGGGAAGTGATTTGTTATGTCAGATTCCAATACCAATGGTAGATTGCGCTTTAGGTGCAGAAATCGAGGTTCCACTGATTGAAGGTGGAACTCAGAAGGCTACTATTCCTGCAGGTACGCAAAATGGTGCGAAGATTAAAGTGCGCGGCAAAGGCATGTCCGTTTTGCAACGTCAAACCAGAGGAGATTTAATTATTGAATGTCAGGTTGAAACGCCTGTGAATTTATCGGGCAAGCAGACGGAATTATTGCAATCATTCAAAGAAGAGTCAAAGAGTAGAAATAACAGCCCAGATTCCAAAGGATTTTTCGCAAAATTGAAAGAATTTTTCCAATAGTTTTACGAAGGTAATTAACTGTTTTTTAACTCTTGACAAGTATTTTAAATCGGATGAATATAGCAATGGAGGAATCCCATGGAACGCGAGAAAAGTATGTCACGTTTAATGAAATATAAACAAACTGCACCTGCAAGGGATGCAAAAATTGAAAGGAAACACGCTATGAAAGTAGCTTCAACAAAAGGAACAAAAACAAAGACAACAACTCCTAAGACAAAAAAGCCATCTCCTAAGAAGTAAAGTTACGTTTAAGGTTGTGTATTCCAACCCTGTTGTGTGTTTTAATTGCTCACAACGGCATTCTATTCAAATAGTTTTTTTTTAATTATTTAATTAATACATTCGAACATTTAATTATATTAAAATTTAATATATAATATTTATATCTAAGTATTTATCATTAGGTTGGCAAACTTATGTCGCACGTTAGAATTTTATCTTTAGACGGCGGTGGAACGCGAGGTGCGTTTTATTTTTATTTCTTGAACCTTCTGGAAAAGCGTTTAAAGATGCCTGTGCGTGATATGTTTGACTATATCGGAGGCACTTCAATTGGTGGAATTTCTTCTTTATTACTAACACATCCATTGAAATGGTTTGGGTATAGGGATGATTTTTATATTCAAGAAATGATGGATACGCATTTAGAGCAGACTTTGTTAAAAGTGTTTTTTGAACCACCACCATTTTGGATTAAGTCGTTTGGAATTTTTAGCGCAAAATATTCTTACCAAAAAGATGTTATTAATGCTGGTTTAAAAGACCATCTTTTTGGATCGGATCCTTTTGGAACAAACAAAAAAGCGAAATGCCTTGTATTTGCGCATAATGCGAGCACAAACGAGGTAAAAGCCTTCAAATCTTGGAAACACACAGATTATTATTTGTACACTGTTGCGCGGGCAACATCAGCTGCTCCTACATATTTTGCACCTGTATGTATTGGAGATGATGTGTTTATTGATGGCGCAATGGCATCTGCGAACAATCCTACAGCTTTTATGCTATATGAAGCATCCTTGTATGAACCTAAAAAGAAAGCTTTTGTTTTATCTTTAGGGGCAGGGTATTCCAATGTAAATTTCACCTGTGATGATATTGGACACGGAAGCATGAGCGAATGGTCAACGCGTTTTGTAAACTTAATGTTAAGCGCTTCAGATCGCTCTTTTGAGTACTTAAGTGGGCGTCATAAAAATTATAAACGATCTCACCAGATGGAAGAAAGTTGGTTAGAAAATCGCAGTGCATATTTTGGGCGCTATCAACACGGAAGTCTAACAACGTTTCGGATTAAGCCAAATGTATCTTCTGCAATTGACACGCTTGATCCTAAATTGTTCGAAAAATTAAAAGATACTGCTCAAAGAGTGTTTGACGAAAAACCAGACTTAATTGATGCTCTTGAGGAAGGGTTGAGAAATTACTAGTCTGAATCTGTTTTTAAGCTTCTGCAGCAGAAGTTTCTTCTTGTGCTACAGCTTCCACTGCTTCGGATACTAGGACAGTTTCTATTGAAGTTTCTTTTTTCTTAGCTGCTTCTGGATTCATAAGATCATTTAATGCTTCTTTTGTTCCACCAATGAATAGCGTGATATCACAAGAAACTTCAGGATGTAGAACAAGGCTGACTTTATGTTGACCTTCTTCTTTGATGGGCTTATGCAAATCAATTTGATTTTTTCCAACAGTAATATCTTTGTTTTTTAATGCGTTATGAATATCTTTAATTGTAATGGATCCATACAAAACACCGTTAGCTTGTGCTGGAGAGATAATATCCAAAGTAACGCCCTGAAGTTTTGCTGCAACTTTCTCCGCGTCTTTTTTGCGCTCTGTGTTAATTTTTTCAAATTCTTGCTTTTGATCCTCAAAGAGCTGCAAATTTTTGCTGGATGCGCGCAAAGCTTTTTTTTGTGGTAAAAGCCAGTTCTTACCAAATCCGTCTTTAACAGCAACAACGTCACCAATTCTTCCAAGACTTCTAATGTTTTCTAAAAGAACAACCTTCATCATTTTCATTTTCTGCTTTTTATACTGTATTTTAGACGGATTATTGCTAAGCCACAAGAGTATTTTTGCATTAGCTCTTCAAAATATTAAGGAAAATGTCCTATAATAAGCGTGTGTAAGATTCTTAGATATAACTATGACAATAAAATCAGATCGCTGGATTAAAGAGCAAGCGGAAAAACATGATATGATCAATCCATTTGTGGACAAACAAGTAAAAGACGGCATGGTATCTTACGGTGTTTCGTCTTATGGGTATGACGCAAGACTTGCGCCAGAGTTTAAAATTTTTACGAATGTAGACAATGCTATGATTGATCCAAAAAACTTCAGAACAGATAGTTTTGTGGAGCGCAAATCAGATGTGTGTATTATTCCACCAAACAGTTTTGTTTTAGGTCGAACTGTTGAATACTTTAAAATTCCTGAAAATTGTTTAGTTATATGCGTGGGTAAATCAACATACGCACGTTGCGGAATCATTGTGAATGTTACGCCTTTGGAGCCTCGTTGGGAAGGGCATGTGACATTAGAATTTTCTAATACAACCCCTTTGCCTGCAAAGCTTTATGCTAATGAAGGTGTTTGTCAGTTCTTATTTTTTGAATCTGATGAATCGCCTATGGTGAATTATGCAGACAGAGCTGGAAAGTACATGAAGCAAACCGGTATTACGTTGGCTAAAATTTAAGCGTGTTATGTTAGAAGAATTTGTTATACAAGGAAAGCGGCAGCTCAAGGGTTCTGTTACCATTAGCGGTGCAAAAAATTCAGCTTTAAAATTACTGCCAGCAACGTTATTAACAGACCAGATGTGTATTGTGAAAAATGTACCTCAGGTTTCTGATATTAACACAATGATTCAATTGCTTGGAACCTTAGGCTCAAGCATTCAGAGAACTGGTGATCAAATTAGGATCATAACACCTAATATTAAAAGCAGTTTGGCGCATTATGAGATTGTTCGTAAGATGCGCGCATCCACAGGTGTTTTAGGTCCGCTTTTAGCAAGGCACGGCGAAGCAAGTGTTTCTTTGCCTGGCGGTTGTGCGATAGGCGCTCGGCCGATTGATATCCACTTAGATGGATTGTCTAAGATGGGTGCGCAGATTGAGCTGAAAGATGGATATGTTCACGCAAAAGGACAATTAAAAGGCGCGGTTATCCATTTTAAATTTCCATCTATGGGTGCAACAGAAAATATTATGATGGCTGCAACTTTAGCTAAAGGTTCGACAAGAATTTATAATGCGGCATGTGAGCCTGAAATTGTTGATTTAGCACAGCTTTTGAATAAAATGGGCGCAAAAATTCGTGGCCAAGGCACTCCAGACATTGAAATTGAAGGCGTAGATGCATTGCATGGCGCTGAATATGAAACTATGCCAGATCGTTTGGAGGCTGCGACATATGCTATGGCGGCGCTTATAACAAATGGAAAAATTTTATTAAAAAACACGAGAGTGGAATTTTTAGAGCCGTTAAGGTGTTTAAATGCTGTGAAAGTTGAGCTCACATCTGATGGTCCTGTAGTTTCAGGATCTGTGGAAGATCAAAGGCCTGTAAATATAACTACAGCACCGTTTCCAGGATTCCCTACGGATATGCAACCGCAAATGATGGCGTTATTAACTCAAGTTCCGGGCATGTCTGTTATATCTGAAATGCTTTTTGAAAATCGTTTTATGCATGTGCCAGAACTTATTCGCCTGGGGGCAAAAATTGAAGTTATGGGTAGGTCTGCGCATATCTATGGAAAAACACCCTTAAGTGGTGCGCCTGTGATTGCATCCGATTTGCGTGGTGGTACAGCGTTGGTATTGGCAGCGCTTGCAGCTGAAGGCGAAACAGTGGTGAAGCGTATTTATCACATGGATAGAGGTTATGCGAATCTGATGCATAACCTTAATGCGTGTGGGGCGAGTGTTGAGCGTTTGGCACAACAAGATCAAAAGATTCAATTGGTTCGATAAATTCAAAAACTAAACTTGCACCACCCCCTATATTTCCTCTAAAATCTTTACATAATGAGAAGTTAAGTATCACGATTCAAATGGAACAGATGTTCATTATCGGAAGCGGGTTTTTTGCCATTTTATACGCTTCTTTCTTGATTTATAAAATCAACAACCTGCCTACAGGTTCTGAAAAAATGCGCGAGATTGCGGATGCAATTCAAAAGGGTGCGGGGGCGTTTTTAAATCGCCAATATTCTAGCATCACCTTAGTTGGATTTATTCTAGCAATTGGTTTGTATTTATTGATGGGGCTTTATTCAGCGCTTGGATTTATTGTTGGAGCCGTTTTGTCAGGTTTGGCTGGCTATATTGGAATGTTTATTTCTGTTAGAGCAAATGTTCGCACAACAGAAGCTGCAAAAACTGGCTTAGTTCATGCCTTAAATACAGCTTTTTCTTCAGGTGCGATTACAGGTTTTCTTGTAGTTGGCTTAGGTATTTTAGGTGTTGCGTTCTATTATATGCTTTTATCTAGCTTAAACCTTCCTCCAAGAGAATTAATGGAAAGCTTAATTGCTCTAGGGTTTGGATCTTCCTTGATTTCAATTTTTGCAAGATTGGGTGGGGGTATCTTCACAAAGGGTGCTGACGTTGGCGCCGATCTTGTTGGAAAAGTGGAAGCGGGGATTCCAGAAGATGACCCTAGAAACCCAGCTGTGATTGCAGATAACGTTGGAGATAACGTTGGAGACTGTGCTGGCATGGCGGCAGACTTATTCGAAACATTTGTTGTGACGATTGTTGGATCTATGGTTTTGGGTAAAATTTTCTTTAAAGATGCAACGCAAACCGCAATGTCTTTGTATCCATTAACATTGGGAGCGGTTGGCGTGTTTGCATCGATTTTTGGGTGCTTTTTCGTGCGTTTAGATAGTTCGCAGAATATTATGCGTGCGCTTTATAAAGGTCTGATCGCAAGCAGTGTGTTTGCGGTAGTTGGAATCGTAGCGGTTTCTAAATATTTCCTTGGTGGATTAGCGAATTTGTCTATCAATGGCATGGCATTTGGTGTAAATAATCTCATCACATGTGGTGTGGTTGGTATTATTGCTACGGCTGCAATTTTCTTAATTACGGAATATTACACGGGCACTGATCATCGTCCTGTAGACTCTATCGTCAAAGCATCTGCTTCTGGGCATGGCACAAACATTATTCAAGGGCTTGCAATATCTCTTGAGTCAACAGCATTACCTGTTCTTGTGATTTGCGCAGGTATTTTGGTGTCTTATATAAATGCAGGTTTATATGGTGTTTCTATTGCTGCAACTAGTATGTTGTCTCTATCTGGCATCGTTGTTGCGATGGATGCCTATGGTCCAGTAACAGATAACGCAGGTGGTATTGCAGAAATGGCTAACCTGCCAAAGAAAATCCGTGAAATTACAGATAAATTAGATGCAGTTGGAAACACAACAAAGGCAGTGACAAAAGGTTATGCTATTGGTTCTGCTGGTCTTGCATCACTTGTGTTGTTTGCGGCATATGCACAAGATTTGACGCATTATTTTCCTCAATATGATATTTCATTTGGTTTGGATGAGCCATATATTTTGATTGGCTTATTCTTAGGCGGTCTATTGCCATATTTATTTGCGAGCATGGCAATGCGCTCCGTTGGTTTGACAGCAGCAGCTGTTGTGAAAGAAGTGAGACGTCAGTTTAGTGAAATTAAAGGCATTATGTCAGGAGAGGCAAAGCCTGATTATTCAACATGTGTGGATATTTTAACAAAAGCATCTATCAAGGAGATGATCCTACCTTCGATGTTGCCAATTTTGGTGCCTGCGATTATTTACTTAGTGATTTTTTATGGTGTAGATGATCAAGTAGCTGCACTTCAAGCGTTAGGCGCTTCGTTAATTGGAACAATTATTACAGGTATCTTTATGGCGATCCAAATGACATCTGGCGGTGGCGCATGGGATAATGCGAAAAAAGCGATTGAAGATGGTCGTGAAGGCGGCAAGGGTTCAGAAGCTCATAAAGCAGCTGTAACAGGCGATACTGTGGGTGATCCTTACAAAGATACTGCAGGTCCTGCAATCAATCCTATGATCAAAATTATGAACATTGTGGCGATTTTGCTACTGAATGTTATCGCACGTTTCTTTGGGTAGTTTCGCTTGAGTGTAAGCTCTCTTAGAGAGCTGTTATGTTCCCCGGCGGTTTTGCTACATAATTCTAAACTTCAGTAGAACTCATGACTTTCGTCATTCCGGGACGAAGCCCGAAAGAGCTGAGAGCCCGGAATCTATATAGCGTTTATGATAAGATTAATGGATTCCAGGTCTTCGACTAACATCGAATCCTGGAATGACGAATGCTTGGTCATACAAATAAACATCTCAACGTTATGGGCTAAATTATATAGATACTCTATCTATTGCCTAGGTGATATTGTAAGTTAGGTAAACTTAATTCTGTTAAGTTTACCTACTGAGAGTCATTAAAAGAGAATGCCTGATTTGGTTCTTAGTAGGTTCTGTTGTGCATATTAAAGTATTTTAGATACTATGACTAAGCTACACGCTACAATTATATCGCCTTTTAATATGTTCTTGAAAATGACCAGCTGGCATTCGTGAGCCTTACATTTTTTCACATACTCTCAGTTTAGAAAAAAGAAAATATTCTGATGAAAACAACCATCATATAGACAGATCAAACCGCTTTATGCATAAAAGGCTTTTAAATTATTGTGCGGGAGAATGGTTATACTATGACACACATCACCTGGGTCTTTGGCTTAGGTATAAAAATCCTGGGATGACGCGATAGGGGGGGTTAGCGAATGAATCCTCTCTCATTATGTGTCATAAAGTTTAGCGTCTTTTGATACATATTATAAGTTAAAGCTTCCATTCTTCCATAAACATAAGAATTAGTTTCATCCATAATCTGCTCCATAAAGCCACCAAAATCGCCGCCTAAATCAACAAATTGCACGCGGTCTGTTCCTAGAAGTAAGTTCATTTGCTCATAAGCTGTTTCCATGCCGCCTAATGCGTCAATTAAACCTAGCTCAAGCCCAACTCTACCTGTCCAAACCTGACCTTTGGCAATTTCATCCACCTCTTCTAGTGTTTTATTACGAGCCTTTGCGACTTTGGCAATAAAGTCTTCATAAGCATAGCGTGTACTTTCCATAAACCTTTCTTTTTGTTTTTTTGTTAAGGCTTTTGTCATGGTATATACATTCAAATTCTCACCTTCTCCAAGTGCAGACGAATGAAGGCCTAATTTTTCGAACAACCCTTTTGCATTTGGAATCATGCGCGTTACACCAATAGATCCTGTTATAGTCAGAGCTTCAGCGATAATTTTATCTGACGCACATCCAATCAAATATCCAGCGGATGCAGCAACATCTCCCATGCTTATCACGATTTTGAGACCTTTTTGTCTAGCTCTTAACAGAACGCCATACATAGCTTCAGCAGCAGTTTCGCAACCACCACCTGAATTAATTCTTATCACAATACCATCATATTTCTGATCAATAATACGATTGATTTGCTTTTCAAACTGACGCTCATTAAACGCATTTGAAAGCTCTTGCCCTTTGGTATAGTTCAAAAACATACCTTCATAATACAGAACTGCTACTCTCTTGCTGCAACTTTTTTTCTTTTCTGTGAAGTGATATTTGCTCAACTTTACAAGATTGTATTTTTTAAACAGCTCGTAAAACTCATCCCTATATAATACGCCATTTACATATCCTTGAGCATAGGCTTCCTGATCTCTAAGAGGTGCATTTTGAATCATTTCTTCAATGTCTTTAATAGTTTTTCCGCGGTCATTTGCAATGTTTTGTTTAACCTCGGTAAACGCATCTTTTATATAACGCGTTAAGTTGCTTTTAACGGTTGGAGAGAAGTCATCATATATGAACGGTTCTTGAACGCCTTTAAATTCTTTTTGCCTAAATACATCGAATTTTATTCCAAGCTTATCAAAAAAATCTTTCATAAAAAATTTCTCAATTCCCATACCTAAGAAGCTTAAAGTGCCGCCAGGCTGCAGATAGATACCGCTACATGCACTTGCAAGATAATACATAGATGTGGCGTTTGATGCTTCACCAAACTGTCTCGTGTAAAAATATACAGGTTTTTTTGCATCTTTGAATTTTCCAATGATACGTCTCAATTCTTCAACTTGAGCATATCCGCCAATATAAGGAGTGCTTACCTCAATTAATACACCTTTGATATTAGGATTATCCAAAGCTGCATTTAATGCATGTCTTAATTTCTGCAATGAAGGATCTTTATTAAAGTTAAAGATGCTATAAGATTCCTTTTCTGCGAGCGGAGCATCGATTTGAATAGTCAATAATGAATTAGGGGGAGGGGGTCTATGCTTAAAATAAGAGGCAATGGATGGAACAATAAACAGCAAAAGGGCTGTAAATCCCAGATATGCAAACAGGAATTTGAAGAATTTTTTAATGTAATACATCTAAAAGGATTTAAAAAAACACTAAGCTATTTTTAGCATATTCTGACTGTAGAGGCGAAGCAGAAATTTTACCGAAGATTTTTACGGATGGTTTTAAGTTTCAAAACGTTCTATTCTAGACCTATATATTTATTTTCAAAATGCCAAAAACATTGTTTTATTTATTTTGTTCAAACGAGGATTTGCCTCATAGTATAGCACACGATGCTGAGGTCAAAACTTCAGTGATGACTATGTCTCCAGCTCAAACTCCAATTGCAGTAGACGATGTAAACAAAGTGAAACTTTTCGGTCTGCGTCCAGATCTCGATGATTTGAACTCTGTATTAGCTAATCATAGGGAGGTGTTTCAAGGATCTTCATTGTCTTTTTTGGGAAAATATACTTTTGAAGTTTGGTTAAAACTAGGAGAGTTATACTTAGAAGTTGGTGAAATTGAAAAAGCAGAAGAGTGTCAGCAACAGTATTCGAAAGAACACTTAAAGCAAGACTTGCAACAAAGCCAAAAAAACATCGTAAAGTATCAAAGAATCGTCGCTCAGTTTGATAAAGCGCGTGAAGATTTTTTAAAAAAACTGAAATTCATTGCAGAATGTGAAAAAGTCTGGCGTGATGCAAGCTTAGAAATGAGATCAGATTTATTGAATTTATATCCTGACCTTAATCCAAATAAGTGCTTCTTTAAATCGTGCGTAGAATGGGGATTGGGATTAGCTCTTTTTGAGATTGGAAAAAAATGCTATGATGCGGCGACTATTCCTGGTGTCCGAAAGGGTGTAAAATGCAACGATCCTGCACAATTACTTCGCATGTCTATTAAATACTCTAACACTGCGTTAAAAATCTTGTATCAAGATGGTGCGCAGCAAAAAGAGATAGAGGCGGTGTTAGTGCTAAAAAGGCAAGCAGATAAATTATTAACAGATTGTCTTGTTAGCAACTCAAAAGATAAAACACGTGCGCAGCAAGAAGATGATAGCGATTCAGATTGCGGCTGTTTTTGTTGCCCTTGTTTTTTATGATGAGAACAATGATCAAAGCTCTTAATTAAGTTTTTATTTACCCTTATTTTTGCTAAACTGAATCAAAGCGAGGGTAAGGTTTTGCATATGCGTCCTAAGGTTGGAATTTTGTATCGCTATGCTAAAGCGTTTTTATTGTCTCTCACACCGATACAACAAAAGAGCTTTATTAAGAAGTTTGGCCTTATGTTAGATACGCTTAAACTTACGCTCACACATCCTAAATACAAGGAGCTTTCTTTAAAAAAGAAAAATCAAATTCTGGTCTTGTGGGCATCTGATCTGCAGCTTCCTAAGTTTGAGTCATTTGTAAATCTTTTGATTGAGAACAACAAACAAGCAAGTTTGAAGGATATACTATACTGCACGTTTGAGTTATATTGTGATTTTAATAAAATTAAACATGTTTCTGTTACGTCCGCAAAAACCCTTACAAGAAAGCAAAAGTCCAAAATTCAAACAAAGTTTAAGGCGTCAGATCACTTTACTTATCACATTAACCCAAATATTATTGGTGGCTCAATTATAAAAGTTGAGCATAAGATTCAAGATACATCTATACTAACGTATCTTCAAGAAATTCAAGCACATCTATTGGAGGTACTATGACGATTAAGGCAGCTGAAGTTTCAAATATATTAGCAAAAAGAATCCAAGAGATTGAGCTCAAGACTAAGAAGTTTACGGAATACGGTGAAGTTTTATCTGTTCAAGATGGTATTGTTTTAGCACATGGCTTGGATGAAGCTTTTTACAAAGAATGTGTTGAGATTCAAACAAAATCTGGGCAAAAAATTCTAGGACTTGTTGAAAATCTCGAATCTACTCACGTTTCTATTGTTGTTTTGGGTGATGATACACATATCAAAGAAGGTGACTATATTATTCGCAAAAAAGAAACGCTTAAAATTCCTGTCGGAGAGGAGTATTTAGGTCGTGTAGTAAATGTGCTTGGGGAGCCAATTGATGGAGGCGAGGTGGTTGCGCCTAAAACATTTGCGCATATTGATCAGGATGCTCCGCCTATCATGGATCGCAAATCTGTAACCACACCCTTGAAAACAGGTATTACTATGATTGATAGCATGATTCCAATTGGAAGAGGGCAAAGAGAATTAATTATTGGCGACCGACAAACAGGCAAGACTGCAATTGTTATTGATACAATCATCAATCAAAAAAACAGTCCAAAAAAAGACCGTGTGATTTGTATTTATGTTGCTATTGGGCAAAAGCGATCTACCGTTGCGCGAATTGTGCAAAGTTTAAAGTTAGCTGGCGCGCTAGATCATACAATTATCGTGAGCGCTACTGCGTCTGATCTTAATATTTTTCAATTTTTAGCACCTTATGCCGCAACCTCAATGGGAGAATATTTTAGAGATAAAGGCAAGCATGCGCTGATTATTTATGATGATTTAAGCAAGCATGCAGTTGCATATCGTCAAATGGCGCTTTTGATGAAGCGCCCTCCAGGTAGAGAAGCATATCCAGGTGATGTATTTTATACACACTCAAGGTTGTTAGAGCGCTCAGGTCAACTATCGGATGAAAAAGGAGGAGGGTCTCTAACAGCATTTCCGGTAATTGAAACCCAAGCAGGTGATGTTTCAGCATACATTCCAACCAATGTGATCTCCATTACAGATGGTCAAATTTTCCTACAAACAGATTTGTTTCACAAAGGTATTAAACCTGCGATTAACTTAGGTATTTCTGTGAGTCGTATTGGTGGTGCAGCGCAAACAAAAGATATGAAAAAGCTTGCAGGAAAAATGAAGTTAGAAATGGCGCAATATGCAGAAATTAAAGAGTTTTCTCAATTCTCGCAGGACATGGATGATGCAACACGAAGTTTTTTGAATCGCGGTCAACGCATTACAGAGCTTTTAAAACAAGAGCCTTATAATCCTATTCCATATGAAATATCTGTTTGGTTGGTTTTCTTAGCAACAAATGGATATTTTGATAGATTTGAACTTCATGATATTAGATCACTTAAAAAGCAGGCTATGCAATTTTTCAAAAAAGAAAAGCTTGAATCATTTGATGAGAAGATATGGCGCGAAAAAGCGGATAAATTTCTGAACGCAAATAAGCCTGGAGGCACCTCTAGATGACAAGCTTGAGAGAAATTCAATCAAGAGTTAATGGGCTTAAAACAACCGAGAAAATTACAACTGTTATGAAAATGATTGCGATTACAAAGTACAGAAAGTTATCTCAAATCTTCCCCAAAAATCAGGCGTTTGTAGAGCAATTTCAAAAAACAAAACAATATTTTAAACCGGTGCGCAAAGGTAATAAAAAGTATCTTGTGACGTTTGAGCCAGCAAGAGGATTATGCAGTTCCTTAAATACAAAATTTGCGCGTTTTTTAAGGGATAAATATCAAGACTATTCGATAATTTCTATTAAAGATAACGAGATAAAGCCTTTAGATTTTTTTGAAAAAATCGTTGGAAAAATGGATGATTTTTCAGAAATAAAAATTGCCTATATTCACTTTGCTTCAACATCACGACATCTTGTTCAAGAAGACACTTTATTTCCTTGGGCTTATGATGAAGGGCGGGATTTTTATGTGATGAATGAAGCATTTAATTATGAAGCATGGCTAAAGCGCTACCTAGCATTGTCATTGAATAATGCCTTTTTAAGTACGCAAATATCTGAGAATGCTGCAAGAATGTTGGCAATGGATAGCGCAAGCAAAAATGCAGAAGAATTAATACGGGAGCTAAAGTTATCGTACAATAAAAAACGACAAGAAATGATTACAAAAGAAATTGCAGAAACGGGGTGTAGTGTCTATGGAGAATAAAGGAAAAATATCACAAATCACGGGAACAATTGTTGATGTGTTTTTTGAAAAAAAACTACCTAATTTGAAGAATGCCTTGTCTGTTGAAAAAACAAATATCATTCTTGAGGTTGTGGCGCATATGGGTGAAAATTCTGTACGCACAATTGCAATGAATTCAACAGTTGGTTTAAAAAGAGGGCAAGGCGTTAAGGATACAAGCGCACCTATAACAGTTCCTGTTGGGAAAAATATATTGGGTCGCATGATGAATGTAGTGGGCGAGCCAATAGATAACCTTGGCGATATTAAGACTAAAGAGCAAATGCCTATCCACAGAGATGCTCCTGAATTTATTGACCAATCAACAACAACGGAAATTCTTGAAACAGGCATTAAGGTGATTGATTTGTTAACACCGTATCTTCTTGGTGGAAAGATTGGTTTATTTGGTGGTGCAGGTGTTGGAAAAACTGTTTTGATCATGGAGTTGATTAACAACATGGCAAAAGCGCACAGCGGCTATTCTGTATTTGCAGGTGTCGGAGAAAGAACACGTGAAGGTAATGATTTATATTATGAAATGATCGAATCTGGTGTGATTGACCTAGAGGGTGATGAGTCGAAAGTCTCTCTTGTGTATGGTCAAATGAACGAGTTGCCAGGTGCGCGTTTTAGGGTTGCGTTAACAGGGTTAACACAAGCAGAGTATTTTAGAGATAAATTAGGGCTTGATGTATTATTCTTTATTGATAATATTTTCCGTTTTACACAAGCAGGCGCTGAAGTATCAGCACTTCTTGGAAGAACGCCTGCAGCGGTGGGATATCAACCGACACTAGCATCTGAAATGGGGGCGCTTCAAGAGCGTATTACATCGACATTGTCTGGTTCAATTACATCGATTCAAGCTGTATATATTCCTGCAGATGACTTAACCGATCCAGCACCAGCAACATCTTTCGCGCACTTAGATGCAACGACAGTTTTGAGTCGTAACCTAGCAGCAAAAGGAATTTATCCATCAGTGGATCCATTAGAATCCAGTTCTACAATTTTGCAAGAAAGTATTGTGGGCAAAAAGCATTACGAAGTCGCATTAAGAGTAAAGGAAATTTTACAACGGTATAAAGATTTAAAGGATATTATTAGTATTTTAGGCGTTGATGAATTGTCGGAAGAGGATAAGCTTGTTGTATCCAGAGCGCGTAAAGTCGAGAGATTTTTGTCACAACCATTCCAAACAGCTGAAGTGTTTACAGGTATGAAAGGAACGTTAGTATCTTTAAAGGATACAATCAATGGATTTGAGGCTATTTTAAATGGGGAAGTTGACAATTTACCTGAGATGGCGTTCCATATGGTTGGAAATCTTAGTGATGTGCATAAAAAAGCTGAGGCAATGAAATGAGGTTAGAGGTTTACCAATATGGGGGCGATATGAGTGTGCATGAGAATATTCGCTCTATTAATGTAAAAACTTCTATAGGAGAAAAAGGGTTTTTGAAAGATCATATGGAGTTTTTTGGAGAGCTTACAAAAGGTGCTTTGGCATTTTTAGACCGGGACGGTAGAGTAAATAAGCGTGATATAGAAGCTGGTTATGTGAAATTTCATAACAATATTTGCCAAGTGTTCATGTTATGATCGAGCAAACGGTAGATTTTTATTGCGTTCGAGCCTTTTCATCTGAGGAGTTTTTTGGCAATCCTGCCGCTGTATTTTTTGTAGAGGAATTTCCGAAGGATGCACAAGATATTTCTGCAAAAATAAACTTTTCAGAGACGGTTTTTGTAAAACCTTATAAGAAAAATATATTTTTTATAAGGTGGTTTTCTCCTAAAGATGAAGCGCCTTTGTGTATGCATGCAACAATAGCGGCTGTATATATGATCAATAAGAAATATGGACTATCTCAAGTGCGCTTGATTCACAAGAGAGGCGTGATTGATGCAAGTGTGGATGCAAATGATCAGGTGCATTTATTGACTCCAGTTATTTCGCTAAAACCTTTATCAAGCAATTATGATGTTAGCTTACCTAACGCAAAAGAAATCTTGACAGATGGTCTTATTGATATCGTTGTATTAGAGGGTGAAAGTGATGTGCTGCATTATCAACCAGATTTTGATGCGATCAAAAAGCTCAAAAAGCGCGCTCTATGCATTACAGCTTCATCTCAAAAGTATGATTATGTTTGTAGGTATTTTGCGCCTAGTGTTGGAATTTTCGAAGATCCATTTTGCGGTTCGGTGAATTGCAGACTTGCGCTTTACTGGAGTAATGTTCTAAAAAAGAAGAGTGTAAGCTCATATCAAAAAAGCGGAACGTGTGAATGCATAATTCATACTTCAGGTATTGTAGAATTTATTGCAAGAGCTGATTTATATGAAGAAAGAAAGTTAATGACTGCATGAAAAAAAGATTTGGAATTATGACAACAGGTGGTGACTGCCCTGGCTTAAATGCTGTCATTTATAGTATTTATAGGAATTTAAAACCCCACAAGGATATCGAATTATTTGGTATTTATCAAAATGCTATTCATGCTACTCAACCTTATACTATCGAAAAAATTACTTACCTAGATCCTCTTTTACCTTCCAGGTCGGGGACAATTCTAGGTTCTATGGTGGCATCTGATCTGCATAAATTTGAGGCTGGACGTTCACGTCCTTTAGCGCTTTTAGAAGATTACAATTTGGACGGTGTGTTTTTGATAGGAGGGGATGGGAGTATTGAAATTGCTAAGAAGTTTTTTCCGGAGTATCCCTTTATTATCATTCCCAAAACAATTGATAACGA
This sequence comes from Alphaproteobacteria bacterium, assembly GCA_023898745.1. Classification (NCBI taxonomy): domain Bacteria; kingdom Pseudomonadati; phylum Pseudomonadota; class Alphaproteobacteria; species Alphaproteobacteria bacterium. The sequence goes on along the minus strand of CP060237.1, from coordinate 893,824 downwards.
TGTGGCATTTACAGATTGTTCCATTGGATTTTGTAGCGCAGTTGGAACAGTAACATCTCTGCTAGATAACCTTAAGAACACAGGATATAGTCATAGGCGCATCATGGTGGCAGAGGTTATGGGGAGAGACACAGGATTTATTGCCCTTGAATCAGGGGTTGCGGCTTTTGCAGATGCTATTCTTATTCCTGAACAATCTCATAATGAGCAAGCGTTAAAAGAGTTTTTATTGAAACGCTATGATGAAAATCAATCAGGAGCTCTCGTGGTGGTGGCTGAAGGCGTTACGGGTATGAAAGAATTTATGGAAACACAAATTCCTATTCCAAGTCGTTATACAATATTGGGACATTTACAAAGAGGTGGTGCAGTTTGCGAAACTGATCGTCTTATGGCGTCCTATATGGGCGCTCATGCTGTAAAGTTGGCGCGTGATAATATGTGGCGCAAAATGGTTATATGGCGAGACTATCAAGCATCTGATATTGATATTCCAAAGGAATCTGTAAAGCGTTACGTTTCGCAAGCTGAAATTGATAGATGTGAAGAATTGGATATCTTTATCTCGTCATCCTGAACGAAGTGAAGGATCTTCCCAAATCAAAATTAAAAAGATTCTTTGCTGCGCTCAGAATGACGGAAAAGCTCTTAGCACTCAAGCTGACATTGCGTTTCACAACCAATAAAACATTTCTGTTCTTGCACGTGTAATAAAAACACAAATGCTGTACATTCCGTATCGTTTGAGAGATTTTTTACAGTAAAAGAAAATACATCTTTAAATTTTTCACAAGATTTTTGTATGGATGGAACTTGATAGCGAACTAAAGGTGCGCAGGGTGGGTGGAGTTTCGATAATGCAATTTGGCCTTTAGTATCAGAGCTGTCTAAGGTGTAAGTAAATGCGGTGTTATCATTTAACACAAACTGACTTAAATCAATTTCAGCACATTCATCAATTTTTAAATAGGCATTTTTTACAGCCGGAATATCTAAGCAGACGTATGCGCATGCTTTAATTTCTTCATATTTTTCTCTTGATACTTTTGTATGCATGATGAGAAAGTCAACCAAACTTTTTGTACAAAAATTAAAGCCAAGTGTTTCCCAAGTTTTTATGATATTGCACATAACATCTGCAATAACTTTTTCATTGTTTTTGATAATTTTCGCATCAATAAGTTTTTTTAATTCTTCACCAACAAATTTGATACGCAAATCAAGCTCTAAGTAAGATTCGCACATAGTTAAAAAGTCTTCTTGCTTTAAATCAAACAACGCTTTGAATGCATGAGCTAACATATTGCCTTTTACTTTTGTTGTGTAAGGCTTTAAACATTCTGTTAATTCTAAGCCAACAATTTTTGCATGCAATCCTATAGCGGTCCCAAAGTTTTTTGCTCCTTCATCACTTGTGAGTTTTATATCAAACCCCAAGTCTTTCAAAAGACTTAAAGTAAAATTCTCAAAGCAAGCGCAAGTTGGGCGGAAAAATTTACAAAAATACGCAAAAAACAAAGAAACTGTTTCAGCGCTTGGGTTTGGATCTAGATGCAGTAAGAGGGTTAACATGACGGCAAATATTATAAGATCTGTTAAATTTTCTGTAGTTTGAAGTTCGGTAAATAATGCGCCTGTGATAGCTTTTATAAGCGCAATATTTTCTTCATTTGAGATATCCACTCCATCAAACGCATCTTTTAAAACAGTCTCAAGATTTGCTTGAGAGAAGTCACCACCTAAGGAGATTTTGATTTCTTCGAGTGCGCTTTCAAGATTATTAATATCAACCATATATTTAAATATATTATATCTCTAATTAAAGTATACTTTATAATTAATAAAAACTAAATATATTTAAATAAATTTAGTGCAAAAGATTATATTAACTTCTGCAAAGCTGACGTTTTGGCTGATTCTGTCATACCGGGAAACATATTTCTCACACCAACCAAATTCAAATCTTTTATAATTTTTGATTTACTTGTGGCATTTGATTGCGTCACAATCGCAAAGAAAATCGTCCATAGCCCTGTGATGAATGGTGTGGCAGCTTGCCAAAATGATTTCTGTGTAAAATCTTCACCAGAAAATTTTTCAGAATAGAATCTTACAAAAGTACGCGTCAATAAAAAGAAAAGCTCTCCAAGAATCAGAACCCATAGCAGTCCAGGCAAGAAACAAAGAACGGCACTATTACAATTACAAGGAATGTTACTTTGTTGATCATCTGCCATAACACAAGAAAGACAAATTATTCTAATTTCATTATACTATAAATATCCTAAAAATTTCCACCATAAACTGCCAATGATGATCCAGATCCAAAAATTCATAAATCCAACAAATAGACCGGTTTTCCACCATTTTTCCATTTTTACAAATCCAGCAGAAAATAAAATACTTCCGGCAGTTGAGCCATAGTGTGTAAGTGAAGCAAATAGAACGCTAAAAACAGCGAGTATAACACCGGCCAGAACGGGATTCATACCAATGATAAGCAAAATTCCTAGAAATGAGCTATAAAGAGCGCTTATATGTGAGGAATTGCTTGCAAACAAATATCCAATCCAAAAATAGCCTGCTAAAATTAAAAATGCAGCAAGGGTAAAGGATAAGCCGGAGATAGCCTGAACGGCATATTGATTAATCATCGCAATAAACCCAAACTCTTTTAAATATGTGCTCATTGTAATAAGAATTGAAAGCCATAGAATAGTTTCCCATGCTTTATCTTCTGCTAAAATTTCTGAAAAAGTAATTGCCCCTGTTAAAAGACACAACACAACACCTAAAATTGCAACTGATGCTGCATGCAAACCAAGAGAATCTCCATATATCCATAAAAATAATAACAACACCAATATGAACACCATGAGATATTCTTTAAAGGAAAAAGCTCCAAGCTCATCAAGTTTGCTTTTCGCAAGCAACTGAAAGCTTTTTGGAATTTTAACATTTGGATGTTCCATTGCATAAACAAACAAAGGTGCAAGACATAAACACAATCCTGCTGGAATGCAGGTAATAGTGAACCAAGTAATCCAGTCAAACTCAACCCCTTGGATCTTTGCAAAAGAAGCGGCTAAAGAGTTGCTGACAGTTCCTGTAAAAAACAGAGCGCTTGAAGAAACACTGCTATGAAAAACGGTTTGGAATAAAAATGCGTTCATTTTATCTTGCTCGGGTTTTGAGAAGCTTCTTTTAAATGCATTTGATATAGATTCTAAGATAGGCAGAAGTATTCCGCCTGAGCGTGCTGTATTGCTAGGTATAAAAGGGGCAACAACCAGCTCTGTCAGCATAAGTGAGTACGCTAAACGTAAAGGTGTTTTTGCAGTGTAATAAATAAAAAAGTAAGCAATACGTTCCCCAAGTCGAGAATTCACAAAACCTCTACCAATGAAAAACACAGATCCTATGAGCCATACAATAGGGGTGCTGAACCCATATAGAGCTTGTGTTTTGATATCAAGTATACCAAGCACAAGGCAAGAAGTAAGGCCAAAAATCGCCGACAGCACGATAGGAAAAATTTGAAAAATTACACTAATGATTGTTGCTAAAAATATGATAAATAAATGCCATGCTTTCTCAGAAACAAAGTTGACTGGCAGGCAGTATAATAAGGCTGTTAGAGCAAAAAAGGAGGTTGTTTTAAATCCCATCCCTTAGTTACGAACTTCAGCAATGCGGGCTTTCTTTCCTGAAAGTCCTCTCAAGTAATATAGTTTCGCTCTTCTTACGCTTCCTCTGCGCTCAACCTCAATCTCGATATTAGGAGAGTAAAGATGAAATGAGCGTTCAACACCTGAAGTGCCAGAAATTTTTCTCACACGAAATGTGGAGCTTAACCCTCTGTTGTGTCTCGCAATAACAACACCTTGAAAGGGTTGTTGTCTGTTGGTTTTGCCTTCAACAACTGTCACTTTAACTGTCACAGTATCACCTGCTTTGAAATCAGGAATCGTTTTATCTTTCGTTAATCTAGCAATTTCGTTTTTTTCATATAATGAAACAAGGCTCATATATAGAATTTTATCTTTTTCTATACTCGAGTATAGTATATCAGCAATAAGTCTGCAACCGACCTCCATTAAATCTATGTTGAGTCTGTCAGCAATGGTTTTTCAAATGGCGAAGGGTGTTCCCTGAAATGTATAAGTACAAAAAAGGGTAGATTGATTCTCAAGCCTGAATCTCGCTACAATAAAGCGTAATCCCAAACAAATTATAAAATAAAGTGGCTTCAAAGAATCATATCATTACAGCGGTAGATATTGGATCATACAAAATAAGTGGCGCTGTTTTTGAGGTGGATTTTAATTTAACCTCAGATAAAGTCCTAAACTGTTTAAGTGCGCAAATGCAGCGTACACAAGGTCTTTCAAAGGGTATTTTGACAAATTTTAGTGATTTTGAAAATAGTATCTTGAATGTTTTAAATCTGCTAGAACGAGAATCAAGGCATAATATTCATAGTGTATATATCAGCTTGTCTGGAAATGTCTTTACTTCTTATTACACAAACAAAAGCATTAATTTAATGGGCTCAAGTGTAACGCAAGACTGTATTCAAAGACTTATTAATGAAGCATATACAGCAAATAAGTCTTATGAGATTGTCCATATTGCGCCTGTGAATTTTAAATTAGATGATGTGGATAATATTGAGAATCCTAACAATATGATAGGTGACCGCTTAACAGTATCCTTATATGTTATGACAGCGCCCAAAACACTTTTAAATAATTTAAGAAATTTGTTTGCTAGGTATGATATTAAAATTGAAAGCTTTGTTGCAGCGCCTGTTGCAACGATTTTATGTCAAGAATTTCAAAAACCAGGGGTTATTCTTGATTTTGGGCATGACTCTACATCTATTGTGTTTCATAAAAACAACACTTTAATGTTTCATTGTGAAATTCCACTAGGTGGAAATGATTTGATCAAAAAAATTGCCCAAGAGTTAAATATTAGTTTTGAACATGCTGAGCGTATGAAGAGCTATTATGGATATATTTCAAGCTCTGAGATTGAACTGAATGCGCGTAATTATCAAAATGCCGAGCATAATAATTTGAACTGCGTTATAAGACGGCATATTCAAGAGCTTGTTAAGGCGATAAAGAAACAATTTGATCAATTTGATATGTCACTTTATGCAACCATAGATATTACTGGTGGGTTGTGTGAGCTCAAAGGGTTCAAAGAATATATCGAAGACAGCTTATGTCGCAAGACAAGAATTCTGACCGCGCAAGATGGATTCAAGATTTCCAGTTTTACAACATGTTTCGGTTTGATAAGGTATGGGTATTATGAGCTTTATCAAAACTCTAAACTCAAAAGCCTATCTTACTCTAGAGGAATATGGCAAAAAATAAAAAACTGGTTTAATGAAGATTTATAATCTTCAAGAACTGCTCAAATTTTAATGCAAATAATTGACATATTTTAACCTCTGTGACAATAATGTCTTAGCACTCAAACGCATAGAGTGCTAATATTTTTAGGAAACAATTAAAGGGAGGAAGTTATGTCTGTTATAGAGCCAAAAAAATGCAGACCTTTGCATGACAGAATTTTAGTTGAACGCGAAGAGCAAGAGCAAAAAACAAAGGGCGGCATCATTATCCCGGATACAGCAAAAGAAAAACCCTCTGTAGGCAAAGTTTTGTCTGTTGGAAAAGGTGCGAAAGATAAAGATGGTGGCGTTATTCCTATGGATGTAAAAGTTGGAGATCGTGTTTTGTTTGCAAAGTGGGGCGGAACGGCGCTTCCAGGGCATGACGAAAAATATATGATTATCAAAGAATCAGATGTATTAAGTATTTTAGATTAGTAAGAAAGGATACAAATCATGACAGCAAAACAATTGAAGTTTGGTCACGAAGCAAGGGAGAAAATTCTTAAAGGGTTTGATAAGCTTGCAAATGCTGTAAAAGTGACTTTAGGTCCAAAGGGGCGATTAGTTGTTATATCAAAAGCATATGGCGCACCACGCGTAACAAAGGATGGCGTATCTGTTGCAAATGCTATTGAAGCGCTTGAGGATAAGTTTGAAGATATGGGTGTGCAGCTTGGTCGCCAAGTGCCAAGTAAAACAGCAGAGCTGGTGGGTGATGGAACAACAACAGCAACAGTATTAGCGCAACGTATTATCCATGAAGGTTACAAAGCTGTAACAGCAGGCATGAATCCAATGGATGTTGCTCGTGGCGTGGATTTAGCTATTGAAAAAGTGATTGCATTTCTTAAGGCAAAAAGCACCGAAGTAAAGGACAAAAAATCAATTGCACAAGTTGCAACTGTATCAGCCAATGGTGACACAGAAATTGGAGAGATGTTAGCTAATGCGTTTGAAAAAGTTGGTAAAGAAGGTGTGATATCTATTGAAGAAGCAAAGTCTGTTCAAACTGAGCTTGATGTGGTTGAAGGCATGCAATTTGATCGTGGTTATCTTTCTCCATATTTTGCAACAAATATGGATAAAAGAATTGCAGAAATGGAAAACCCCTACATTTTGATTTATGAAAAGAAAATTAGCACAATTCAGCCAATTCTGCCATTATTAGAGTCTGTAATGCAGTCAGGTAGACCGTTGTTAATTATCGCTGAGGATGTTGAAGGTGAAGCACTTGCAACACTTGTTGTGAATAGATTAAGAGGTGGATTAAAAGTATGCGCTGTTAAGGCACCTGCATTTGGAGATCGTCGTAAAGAAATTTTAAAGGACATTGCTGTTCTTACAGGTGGGCAAGTGATTTCTGAAGAGCTTGGCATGAAAATCGAAAATACAGACATTAGTATGCTTGGTTCTGCAAAGCGCATTCGTGTAACAAAAGATGATACAACAATCGTGGATGGTTCTGGCGCAAAGAAAGAAATTGAAGTGCGTTGTGCTCAAATCAAGGCGCAAGTGCAAGAAGCTACATCTGAGTATGATATCGAAAAACTCCAAGAACGTTTGGCAAAACTTAGTGGTGGTGTTGCGGTCATTCGTGTTGGTGGTGCTACAGAAGTTGAGCAAAAAGAAAGAAAAGATCGTGTGGAAGATGCAATGCATGCAACACGTGCAGCAATCCAAGAAGGTACTTTGCCAGGTGGAGGTGTTGCGCTGCTTCGCTCGATTTCAGAATTAGATTCTGTAACAGGAAAAAACTCCGATCAAGATGTGGGAATTGATATTGTGCGCAAAGCATTAACAGCACCTACACAACAGATTGCACATAATGCAGGTGAAATTGGCGCAGTCATTGTTGAGCATATTTTAGCGAATCAAGACTTTAATTATGGTTACAACGCGCAAACAGGTAAATATGGTGATATGAAATCTATGGGTATTTCAGATCCAACGAAAGTTACAAGAACTGTCCTTTTAGATGCAGCATCTGTCGCAAAAATGTTTTTCACAGTTGAAGCAGCGATTTGTGATAAGCCATCTGAAAATTCAGATACACCTGCTGCCGCTCCTGGTGGTATGGGTGGTATGGGTGGCATGTACTAACCCCATGAAAGCCTTGGCGCAGCATCAGCTCGAGACACCTCTTGGGCCAATGTTGGCAATTTCGGATGAGCAAAACCTTTATTTGCTCGAATTTCTTGATAAGAAAAATTTGTTATTTCGTCATCCTGAGGTGCAGCCGAAGGGTCTTCCCGTTAGGAAGACGCGTCCTATCATTTCCATAGAACAAGAGTTACAATCCTATTTCTTTGGCACGCTCAAGACTTTCAAAACGCCGTTTCACCTAGGTGGCACTGAGTTTCAAAATTCCACTTGGAGCGCTTTATTACAAATACCCTATGGCACAACAAAAAGTTATAAAGAGCAAGCTCATTTAATGAACCAACCTTCCGCTTGTCGTGCTGTAGCAAATGCTAACGGTGCAAATCAGCTGGCGATCATTGTCCCATGTCATCGCATTGTTCAAAGTGGTGGTGCGATAGGAGGATATGCAGCCGGTGCGTGGCGTAAAAAGTGGTTGCTTGAGCACGAGGCAAAACATAGATGAGCGAATTAACAGAACTCAAAACTATCTTGAATGATTCAGTAACAATTCCTGAATCCAAACGTGGTATGTTTTTCAAAACAGACCCTGGAGCATATTCAGCCCATGATGAGTTTATTGGTGTCACAAATCCAAATCTACGTAAAATTGCAAAACAATTTCAAAAACTGTCGTTTTTAAATCTGCAAAAACTTATAGAATCTCCGATTAATGAAGAGCGTTTATTGGCTCTATTTATATTGGTTCATCAATATCAAAAAGGTGACAAAGATAAAGTGTATGAATTTTATATACGAAATTTACAGCATGTGAACAATTGGAATCTTGTAGATGCATCGGCGCATTTAATTTTAGGCGCTTGCATCTTGCATAGAAACAAAGATGTTCTACTAGCTTTAGCGCATTCAAATAATATGTGGGAACGACGCATTGCGATTGTTGCGACATGGTATTTTATTCGACATCAAGAGCTTGAGTGGACATTTAAATTGGCAAAGATCTTATTAAACGATTCTCACGATCTTATTCATAAAGCAGTAGGCTGGATGTTGCGAGAAGCTGGAGCGAAAAATCGTGACATGTTGATGGAGTTTTTGAATGAACATGCTTCAGCTATGCCAAGAACGATGTTGCGTTATGCAATTGAGAAGTTTTTACCAGAAGAGCGGCAATTTTATTTGCAGCAGCGGCGCACCGTCATCACGAGTCTTGCATAGCAAGGCGTGATGATCTATGGATGGCCGCGATTTTCTTATGAAAATCTCGCCATGACGGTGGGCTGTCATCACGAATCCGCCGTAGGCGGATGTGGTGATCCAAATCATAAATGCGTTAATATACATTAACCTAAATGCAAACCTACAATCATGGCATTTGATCAAGTTCTTGCAGATCGATTGGAAGATATAATAGCAATACATTTTGAAGACATGCGCCTTATTCCAAAACGTATGTTTGGTGGTATTTGTTATACTCTCAATGGCAGTATGTGTTTTGGTATTTTTAATGACATGCTGATTGTGCGCGTTGGGGTAGAGGCGGCAAATGTGTTGCTCAAAGAATCACATGTTAGGCAAATGAATCTTACAGGTAAATCAATGAAGGGTTGGTTAACAATTGAGCCTGAAGCGATTTATGAAGATGAAGAGCTTTTAAGGTTTTGTGAGACGGCAGTGGAGTTTGTGAAGACGCTTCCAAAAAAAATATTAAGTTCCTGATGTGAGAAAGGCGCTCTCCGCATCAATCCAACTATTTTTTGAAGTTCCCAGGAATTCCTTAATGGCGCGCCATAAGTTTTTATTTTCCGCATTAGGCATACCCGCATCTCTCCATTTTATCGTAGAAGATTTGACTCGAGTAATAATCTCATAAAAATCTTTAACTTTCATTAGCTTAAAATCTTGACGCTCAAGATAATGAAAAGCTCCCCCAGTCATTTTTGCTTTTTGTTCATTAAGGGTCGTTAAGATGAGTTTGTTATTTTTTCCAAGCGCTCTCAGTGGAACAAAAATTACACCCTCTCTAAGCACTGTCGAAGATGGTTTTGTTTCTGTCCAAAAAAATGCTTTAACAAAATCAGTATCGATAAAATCACCTTTCCATTTATCTGTTTGGGAAAGAATGTTTTGCACTTCTTCATAGATTGATTCAGCATCAGGCTCTAAAGAAACCTTTCTTTGGTTTTGCTCAAAATATCCAGCACCCACTTCTTCATAAAACTCAGCTTGTTGGGCTTTATGCTGTTCCTTGCCATCAAATGAACCCCCATATGAGATTCCTCGTTCACCCAGATCCTCACTTTCAATGAAGTATAATTCTTCAGGATCGCCCACATCACCAACTTGGTCTACAACGACCATAACAACGCCACCGGCTGTTGCGTTCACTCCATGAGGTATGAGTGTTGCGGCGATATCGTTTGTTGCGCTCCAAGCAGGTTTGAGTTTATATTTATCATCAATTTGTCTTTTATGAAAATATCGCGTTTGGATTCGCACAATATCAGGAAAATAGCTAAGACCTGGGTCAGGTTCGAGATTTTTATTGGTATGATCAAAGATATATAACTTTTTAACTCGGGTTGTATTATATGCGTTTAACGCATCAGCAAGTGCAGATGCGACAGGCATTTTATTCTCATCTTTGACAAAAATACACCCATCTTTAAGTGTCGCATCATTTATAGTGAGAGAACCTAGATCCGAAAGTTTTATGCTTGCAGCCGTTAATTTTCCTAAAAAAGTTCCCTGATCAGTAGCAGCAGTAATACAAAACACCTTTACATTTTTTGCTTTCAAAGCATCAATGTCCTTTTTAATGACAGCTTTATTCCAAGTTGCCTTGTCATCAAAATCCAAAGTCAAAATAACAACATCACCAGCTTCAAACTTTGCTGGATCAAGCTCTACTGTAGGATCAGAAACTTGCCGTATTGCTGGTAAAGAAGTTCCTAGAACTCTAGCGGCGCGAAGTTGTGCATACTGCCGCACTTTATGAATATCAGGCTCTATCTTAAAGCGCGCTACAAGTTCTGCAGGATAAACCAGCTCTCCTTCAGGCGTTACATCACCCGCTTTAAATATTGTGAGTATATCAGCTACAGAAAGTTGTGTACGAACACTATCTTGAAGCGCCGGAAGAGCAGGAGAGAGACTCTCTCCCTTTTTGAATCGCCTCATATTCACGTTGTGCAACAAGCTCTTCTTGCGGGATAGGATCACAAAATAGCCAAAACATCATATTATCCTCCTATATTAATAGGTATCGTAAGACCAGCCATAACACGATATCCACTCATGCCTGTTGTATTGTCAAAATTGGTAGGTGTGTCAGGTCTTGCCGAAAATGCAAAACCTGGAATTCCTTTTTCAGATTTAAAAGATGCATCATGGCTTTTAATAGCAGCCTCTTTTGAAAAAAGATACTGATATTTGAAAGAAGCGTAAACGCCGCCTCTCATTTTATAATTCAATACTCCACCTAAGAAAAATCCTTTCATTGGCTCTTGAGGCGCGTCAGTACTAATGAAATGATCCAGTGTGTCAGGTTTTGATGGTGCGGCATAAGCGTATTTAAATGATTGAATCTGCATTTTCTCAAGTCCGCCAATAAATCCAATAGACAGACTTTTAAACAGAGACCACATTATTCGCATTTCCCCACCAAAGAAAGATGGATTTTTAAAATACTCTTGCTGAAAAAACGATCTGCCGCCATAGATCAGTCCAATCAAAGAGAAGTTGTCCATTTGATAGAACCTGAAACCAACAGAACCTACCGCGCTTATTTGATGTTGTGTTTTTGTATTATCACCATTTGCATTAAGGTTTTTAAATTTTGGATCATTAATAACTTGTTTAAAATCCTTCACTTCTCGCACATTCCGCGCATAGCCGGCATAAAATTCTAAAAAACAAAGCATATTAATGAGTCTGTGTTAATATACTCAACGTGTGAGGCAAGTGAATATTCTTATGTCTCATATATGCCATAACCGTATTCAGCATTAAGTTAAATACTGTCATCGGCCCAACACCACCAGGCACAGGGGTAATATGTTTTACAATGGGCTCAACTTTATCAAAATGCACATCACCATAAAGCCTCCCTCCAACTTTTGTAATACCTACATCAATAATCGTATGTTTGTCATGAACATATGTATCATCAATAAGTTCAGGCACACCCATAGCGGCTACAATAATATCACTATCATGGCACAATTTTTTTAAATTTTTACTTTTGGAATGTGCAATTTGAATCGTTGCATTTTGACGTAATAAAAGATGCGCTAACGGCTTTCCTACTAAATTTGATCGCCCAATAATAAGTGCTTTTTGTCCAGTTAAATCATGAATAACGGTTTTAATCAATTGAACACATCCTTGTGGCGTGCATGGCGCAAACCGAATGTGCGGTTGAAATAATGAGCCTAGGTTATACGGATGCAAACCATCAACATCTTTTTCTGGTGCAATTTTTTCTAAGAATTTCTCTGCTCTTAAGGGGTGAGGTAGGGGGAGTTGCAAAATAATACCATGAACATCTGTATTAGAATTCAAATTATCAATGGTTTTTAATAGCTCTACTTCAGTCGCTGTCTTCGGCAATTCAACACATTGAAACGCGATACCAATTTCTTGCGCTTTCTTGCGCTTTTGGTCAACATATACTTTGCTTGCTGGATTATCTCCTACCAAAATAGCAGCCAACCCTGGTGTGCCTTTTATATTTTCTTTCAGAACTTGAAAGTATTGTTGCGCAATCTTTTTGCCGTCAATGATCATGGGTTAGAAAATTGTCACGACTCTAATAAGCACTTGTTTTAAGAAATAAATAAGCAGCCATAAAATCAGCACAGACGCGTCAAAAGGTTCAAAATTTATAACACTCCTGATTTTTTCAAGTGCAGGATTATAAATCAAAAACAAGGTGTTGTGAATTTTATAAGTAACCTTATTATAAGAATCAATCACATTAAAGGACTCTAAAAGCATCAAAAGACCAAAAATAAATAACCCTAAGCTATATAACTCAAGGATAACGCGCAACACTTGCAGAATTGGAACGAAAATAATATCCATTGCGACGAAGAAATAAAAAATCTTTACTTATTACACCAAGTTTTGGTAACTATGTCCAGTGTTTGCAGATGCTCGTCATGGCGAGCGCACCGAAGGTGGCGTGGCCATCCATGGATCACCACACCTTGCTGCGCAAGGTTCGTGATGACATTATGTATAGACCTAGATAGACCTCTTGCAAGAATTCGATTATCATAAAACAAACATAATTGAACCCTTCTTTTTGACTCGATACAAAGCCATCATAGAATATGACGGAACGCATTTTTACGGATTCCAGCGACAAAGCTCTAAAAAAGAAACTGTGCAGGCATTTCTAGAAACAGCATTGCAAAAACTCACAAAGGAAACGATTACGTTAGCAGCGGCAGGGCGTACGGATGCTGGCGTTCATGCAAAAGGTCAAGTGATACATTTTGATTTGTCTAAAGAATGGGATCCCTATGATTTGCGTAGCGGATTAAACTTTTATCTTGAGTATGTTTCGGTTTTGTCTGTGGAAAAAGTTTCAGAAAATTTTCATGCACGATTCACAGCTAAAGAGCGTTGGTATGAATATCATATTATCAACCGACCAGCAAAATTATCGCTAGATAAGTATCGTGCCTGGCATGTATTTTATCCACTTGATATTCAAAAACTTCACGAAGGTGCAAAATTTTTTATTGGGGTTCATGATTTTAGCGCGTTTCAATCTGCAAGTTCTTTAGAAGAGATGCCTGAGATTAGAATAGAGCGAGCAATTGATGTATTTGATGTTCAAAGTAATAACGATCATATTGTGTGCACAATTAAGGCACGTTCATTTTTGCACAATCAAGTGCGTATGATGATGGGGTCGTTAGCATGGTATGCTGCCGAAAGAATTTCTAAGGATGTGATTCAAACGGCCTTAGAAAAAGGCGTGAAACAAGGTCTCGGACCAACAGCCCCGCCTCATGGATTATATTTTATGGGTGTGAAATACTAGTCGAGTGAATAGCGACATGCTATACACGCTTCAGAGTCTTGTCTTATTTTTTCTTTGGCGCCTTTTTTGTTGCTGGCTTTTTCGCTTTGGTGGCTGTTTTTTTCAAGCTTGATTTTGCGTCATTTGCTGCTTTTTTAACTGTTTCTGTTGCTGTTTCCGCTGTTTCTTTAATTGTCTCAGCAACTTTTTCTGTTTTACCAATCAGGTTATTAAAAAAGTCTCTAAATTTACCCATGAAAAATGTTCCTTTAATTAAATCTATGATTAAATTCTAACAAACTATAAAGCCATAGAACATGTTATTGTATTTTTTTTGATAAAAATATGATTTATATATTGCAAAATAATTTTAAATAAAATCCACTCGTCATTTTGAGGTGAAGTCGAAGGATCTTGCGAGTCGAATTTAGGAAGATCCTTTACTTCGTTCAGGATGATGGTTGGCGGTTAAATAAAATCTAATTTATATTTTAATCGTTGTATGCCCATATATCCAGTAATAACTGTAAGAGTAATAAGTGCAAGCGCTGACGGCCAAAACGGTAAAAAACCTTGCTGACCAATTGTTGCTACGCGAAGCATCTCTGTCATATATGTATATGGATTGATTAAGGCTATGTATGAAATCGTGGGTGCAATTTCATAGAGTGTTTCCCAAGGAAATGCAAACCCACCCAAAAACCATAGAGGAAATATAATACGAGAAATAACCGTTCCAATATATCCAGGATTTTTACAAATGCTTGTTAAAAATAAGATGAAACTGCCAAAAAATACGCTCGTTAAAATAATAGCAATACTCATATGCAAAGGAGAGATTTGAGATAGGTGCACTTGATCTGACATCAAAACTGCAGCGAATATTAATCCAATGATCGTAAAAACAAACACGTCGATAATATAGGCGCATACAGACTTTATAAATATAAGATAATTAGACATAGGAAGTGTCAGATGATAGTCAATATGACGGTCGCCGAAAAAGTCTGAGACAGCGTTAATCATATGTGGCAACATCTCAAACCATGCAGCAGATACCATAATACCTGCTACCATAAGTTGACCATAACCTTGTTGCAAACCTAATTTTTGTAACACATAAACGTTCACAAAAATTGTACACACAACCCATATAGCCAAGTTAATAAAAGCCTCAATAAATCGTCTTTTAAAGAAGATTAAATCTGTTTTGAGTAATTGCCAAAAAATCCTTGAAGTGTTCATTTTTTTTGCTCCTTAATTAATTGGATGAAGGCATTTTCTAAATTCTTCTCTTTGAATTTCTTTTTGAGGTTTTGTGATGAGTCTATCGTGATAACGTTACCTTTGTCTAAAACACATACGCGATCGGATAATTTTTCTGCCTCATCTAAATAGTGTGTGGTTAAAAGAACTGTCATGCCATTTTTTTTAAGCTCTGCAACGATATCCCACAATTCTCGCCTGATATCAGGGTCCAGACCAACAGTTGGTTCATCTAACACGATGAATTTAGGATTATGCATAAGAGCGCGCGCAATCATAACACGTTGTTTGTATCCGCCTGACAAGGTATTTGGATTGGCATGTAAATATTCTTTAAGCCATAGTTTTTCTACTAGCTCATCAAGTTTGTCTTTTGCGTCTTTCTCAGAAAACCCAAAGTACAGTGCGTCGAAATAAAGATTCTCTCTTACAGTGAGCTCGTTATGCAAATTGGGTTTTTGCGGGCAAAATCCAATAATTCTGCGATATTGATTTAGATCTTTATAAATAGATTGACCTTGATATAGCACATCACCTTCAGTGGGTGGAAGCAGTGTGGTGAGAATAGAAGATAAAGTTGTTTTTCCACAGCCATTTACTCCTAAAAGGCCTAATATTTCACCTTCCTGAATTTCCAATGAAACTTTTTTCAAAGCTTGGACACCATTTTTATATGTTTTTGATACGTTATGAATTTTTATGAACATGCTGCTCCGTATATGTACAGCGCCCCGTCATCACGAGGCGCGAAGTGCCTTGGTGATCCATGAATGGCCGCGCTTCGCTCGGCATGACGCGCTTTCGATCTAAGTTATTATGCTAATCTTCAAATTAACAAATCAATTATTTAAGGATCTTTTTTCCAAAAAGATTGTATGAAAATTTCACGTACCAAATGTTTCCTAATACGTTTCCAGCTGTTTCAATACAGTCTTGTAAGATGCCCAGTGTTAAGAAAATGGCTGACATTTTATAAGAAAAACCAAAATAACTTACAACCAGAGGTGTAAGAACCAGAGCAGATCCTGCTGGCACAGCAGCTGTAGAGAATTTCGCTAATCCATAATAATACAAGAACACCATAAATGCTGGAAATGTGGGGAACGTGCCATCAAATAAATAAATTGTTGCTGCAGCTGTTGCAGCAAAAATCAACCCATCTCCAATCGCATGAATATTAATTGTAGATGGAATCATAAATTCTACATAATCTTTACTTGCTGTATGTTTTTCAGCGGTTTTAAACATAAGCGGCATAGCAGCCAAACTGGAAGTTGTCGAAAATCCTGTGAGAAAGGCTGTGGAAGAGTCCTTAATATGCTTCATTGTATCGCTAAAACTGAACTTATTTGCCAGTAAAAACAAAATGAGAAAATAGCTAATATATATTGGCATTACAACAATCAGAACTTTTCCATAACCTAAAAATAGTGATTTGATAGCGCCTTCATATTGCAATTTTACAAAAAATCCAAAAATGAAAAGCGGCAATGCTGGAATAAAGTAACCATTGAAAATGTTTGTTACAAAACCTTTGAGCGTATTAGAAAATTGATCAATTTTTTTGTTATTCACGAAGCTAAATATGATACCCAAAATAAGTCCAGCAATCATACTGTTTTTTGGTGCCCAAAATCCTGGAATTGGTAAGGCTGTTAAACTTTCAATAGAATCTGTTTGGGTCGTCAAATCAATGCCAGATGTTAGATCTAAAAATGACATAAAGAATTTGCACAGATAAAACGAAATACCAAATGCTGCAACATTAGATAAGGTAACTGTAATTAATATCGCAAAGATCAACATAGGTGCGCTTTTCGCAAATTTCATCATAGATGAAAACATGTAAGAAAATACAAGAATTGGCAAAAAAATCATCAACGCATCTTTAAAGAGGCAGCTGATAGAGTAAAAAATACGCAAGATATCTTTGGATAAAAAGGGTGTAAAAACAATTGCAATCACTACAACGAGCAATATTTGAATGGGCAATTGTTTGAGTAGGTTTTTCATAATGTCTTTTTTAAGATCACACTTGCATTATAGAATAAGACATATTGGGCATGCTAGAATTTATTGAATGGGTAAAATAAAAATTTTTATGAGCTACAAAGATACAGTCTTCCTGCCAAAAACAGATTTTTCTATGAAGGGTGATCTCGCCAAAAAAGAGCCTGGGTTATTAAAAAACTGGGAGAAACTTTATGAAAGATTGCGTGTATCAAGCAAAGATAAAGAAAAATTCATTCTTATGTTTGGACCTCCTTATGCAAATGGTCATATTCATATGGGGCATGCACTAACTTATGTTTTGAAAGATATTATTAATAAAACACATCAAATGTTAGGGTATGATTCGCCTATGATTCCAGGTTGGGATTCGCATGGTTTACCAATTGAATGGAAAATTGAAGAACAGTATCGCAAAAAAGGCATGTCAAAAGATGATATCAAAACGACGGAACAGATTTTGGAATTTCGCCAA
Organism: Alphaproteobacteria bacterium; assembly: GCA_023898745.1. Lineage (NCBI taxonomy): Bacteria > Pseudomonadati > Pseudomonadota > Alphaproteobacteria > Alphaproteobacteria bacterium. The sequence goes on along the minus strand of CP060237.1, from coordinate 876,529 downwards.
AATTGCCGAGATTTTGCGAAGCAATGGATGGATGTGCAGCGTGAAGAATTGAAACGTTTAGGCATCGTTGTGGACTTTGAAGATCCCTATAATACGATGCATTTTGAATCGGAAGCTGAAATTGTCAACCAAATGAATCACTTCTTATTAAATGGAACATTATACCAGGGGTTACGCCCAATCATGTGGTCTGTAGTTGAGCAAACGGCATTAGCAGATAATGAAGTTGAATATAAAAATATCAAGAGCCCTTCAATATATGTAGCCTTTCCTGTGCAAGGGGAAGATTTTTCTTGCGTTATTTGGACAACAACGCCTTGGACATTGCCGGCAAACCGGGCAATTTGTTTTAACAAAGATCTCGAATATGTCCTTATTGAATTGACATCTTCTCCGTCATCACGAGGGACGGAGTCCCGTGGTGATCTTTTAGAAGATGGCCACGGCCTTTCGGGTCTCGCCATGACGAAGCGTATAATTGTTGCTAAAGAGTGCTTAGACCGATTTATTGGAGCGGTGGGCCAAGTATATAAAGTGGTTCGAGATATTCCTTCAGATGAGTTGTCAAAAATGAAATGTCACCATCCGTTGTATAAACATGGATATGATTTTGATGTGCCATTGTTCCATGGTGACCACGTGACATTGGAAGCAGGCACAGGGCTTGTGCATACAGCGCCAGGCCATGGTATTGAAGACTTTGAAATTGGAAAACAACACAACATAAAAGTACCGCATTTGATTGGTGATAATGGAATATATTATGAAGATGTGCCTTTGTTTGCCGGCGAGCATGTTTTTAAGGTTGGTCCAAAAGTTATGGATGCCATTGAAGACGAAGGATATCTTATGGCAAAAGGTGAGATAGAGCATAGCTATCCACACTCATGGCGCTCTAAAAAGCCTTTAATTTATCGAACAACACATCAATGGTTTATTGATATTAAAGAGATTCGCAAGAAGGCATTGACCGAAATTGAAAAGGTGGAATGGTATCCAGCATCAGGCAAAAACCGTATTAGATCTATGGTTGAAACGCGTCCAGATTGGTGTATTTCACGCCAAAGATTTTGGGGCACGCCTTTGGCAATTTTTATGCATAAAAAAACCAAAGAACCCCTGCGTGATAAAGCTGTGCAAGATCGTGTTGTTGAGGCAATCAAAAAAGAGGGTGGGGATGCATGGTATACAAAGGATATATCTTACTTTCTGGGCGATAAATACAATGCTAATGATTACGAAAAAGTTTTTGATGTATTGGATGTGTGGTTTGATAGCGGATGTGTACATCAATTTGTAACCAAAAAGCGTTTTGGGCGATTGGCAGATGTTGTGCTGGAAGGTTCAGATCAACACAGAGGATGGTTTCAATCTCTGTTGCTCGAGTCTGTTGGTATTCAAGATGTTGCTCCCTATAAAAAAGTTGTAACGCATGGATTTGTATTAGATGAACACGGTTACAAGATGTCTAAGTCCTTAGGAAATAGCGTTTCACCGCAAAAAATTATAGAAGAGCATGGTGCAGATATTATTAGGCAATGGGCGATTTTCTCAGACTATACAGAGGATTTGCGTATTGGTAACGAGATTATCCGCAGACATCAAGATTTGTATCGCAGATTTAGAAATACCTTCCGCTACCTATTAGGTGCGCTTTCTGATTTTAAAGAAGAAGAGATTGTGGAATATAAAGATATGCCAGATCTTGAGAAATATATGTTACATCTGGTGAGTCATTTAGATCATTTGCACAAAGAATGCATTGCAGATTTTAAATACTCAAAATTTTATGAAGCATTGCATTATTTTTGTACAAAAGAACTATCATCATTTTATTTTGATATTCGAAAGGATTCTCTATATTGTGATGCCTCAAATGACATAAAGCGCCGCTCTACAAGAACAGTCATGTATTATATGCTGCAAATTTTGATGCGTTATCTGGCGCCTGTTTTAAGCTTCACAACAGAAGAAGTATATCAATCATTTACACAACAAACAGAGAAGAGCGTTCATGAGCTAGGATTTTTTGATATCAAGATTGAATGGATTAATAAAGTGGTGGCAAAAAAAATAGATCACCTGCGTGAAGTTAGAAATGTTATCACAGGTGCGTTAGAAATTGAGCGCGCGAATAAAGTGATTGGTTCTAGTTTAGAGGCTGTTGTGGATTTATACGTGGAAGGCGCCATTGACCTTGAATTGTTAAATGAAATGACAATTACATCATCTATTGAGTTAAGTCAGTCAAAAGATGGATTTTCTTTAGAAGAAATTGCAAACGTATACTGCAAAATTTCTAAGGCGTCTGGAGAAAAATGTGAGCGTTGTTGGCGCGTTGATCCGGAAGTGAAAACACTGTGCAAGAGGTGTTCTAATGTCGTTGGAAAATCCGAACATGCAGCATCTTGAATTTGAATACATTGATGGAGTTATTCCTGAGATTGAGCAGAAAATGCATTTTGGGCATATTGAAGATGAGAAACAGCACGGGGTTAAGTTTAACTACAAGAAGTTTTCTATTGTTATAAAAGATGGGCAAAAATTTGTTGGTGGCTTGATTGCTTATACAGTTTATAAAGAAATATATGTTGATGATCTTTGGGTTGATCCTTTATATAGACGAAAAGGTTTGGGTTGTGGATTGTTAAAAGAGCTTGAAAGTAGATTTGCTGGGAAAGGTTATAATAATATCAACCTTGTGACTAGCGCTTTTCAGGCGCCGGAGTTTTACAAAAAATGCGGCTTTGAGGTTGAATTTGTGAGAGAAAATAAAGAGAATCCGGAATTTACCAAAACGTTTTTTGTGAAATATTTAAAGTCCTAATTTTGATAATTGGAGGGGGCGTCAAGCTTGGGATACATACTACCTTGCATTTCTTTGAATAAACATTGTGCTAGAATGGAGCATATTAACTAGGTTTATTTATATATGTTGTTTCTTTTTTTTGCTCAAGAGCCATTTTATGGAATGAATTCCCCTTTAGGCAACAATTGTCTTGACACTCACTTTCAAGCCACGCCTGAATATAAAAATGAGCAGGAGTTTCGTTTCTCAAATAAAACAGATTCCTCTATATTAGACCTATGTCTTATTGTTACTAAAGATAGGGCGCTTAACTTTTTCAACCATGAACATTTTAATCAAAGATTTGCTGTCAGAATGAACAGATTAGGGATTGTTTTTGTTGGCTTAATGTTAGCTGATTATTTTTTTGCTTTTGAAGATAGAGTGGGGTTTTATGTAAAATCTTTAGGGGTTATTGGCGCGTTAGTGCTTATTATTAAACTCTATCCAATTTTTAAGATTGCGCATGAGATCAAAATAGGAGAGTGCGCGCTTTCTATTTACAAAAAATATGCTCCAAAAGAGAGATTAGGCGCTAGGATAGGAAATGCATTAGGTGGCGGAAGGATGCCTTCATCTTTAAAAATATGTGGGTTTTCTATTTTATATCCTGAGTTCAAAGAATTCTCTTCTTGCTATCATATCTCTATTGTTGCGTGTAAAAATGGAGCGAGCTATATAGAAAAAGCATATTTTCCTTTGACAATTTTTGTTGGAGATGAGGATAAGGCGCCAAGTTTTAAAGGGCTACAACAAAGTTGTGTAAATTATATCAAAACATCTTGTCAATATGAGATAGAAGGGAAAAATTTTAAACATCCAGATTTTGGTCAGGCTTATATTGCCGCTATTTTAGCGCAATTGATGCATCGTTATCCTGATAGATGGCTTTTAGATTACGTGGACGCATTGTGTGAACATGCTAAAAAACATGGCGGAAAAGTTCCGCAACCTTCTGAGTTAAAGGATCAGTTTTATCAAGAAGTTGCGGAAGAATTTTTACCGAGGATAACACCTGTATATGATGAAATGCTTGAGAGTAATGAGTGCTTTGTACGATTAACAAGAAAAAGAACACTAGATAACGCAGGAGTTCTAATTATAGACGAAAATCCAAGCATCATCTTAGATTGTTTGATGAGATTGCTGGAATTAAATCCCGCCAAAACATATTGTGAAGTTAGAAGGGCGTTTTTAGAATATGTGCAAAAAGATCTTAAGGGAGAATCTTTACCTTACTCTTTGACTGAAGATTTGATTCAAGCTATTCAAAAAAAACTTTAAGTGAAATCTTTACAATTCTCTTTCAGATATCTTTCCACCGCATCGGCCATATCCTCAGAAACTGTATGTATTGTCACAAAAGCATCATTTTTTTTATATGGCTCTCCAACGTTTTTATGTAAATACAATCCGGCTGTTAAAGATAAAGGCGCACCAGCCATTTTCGCGGCAGTGACAATTTTTTTGTTAGATAGCGCTTCCAGTACGCCGGATTTTTTGAAGTAAATTGTACGCTGAATTTTCGCTTCTTCTATATCGGGTTTATAAGCTCCTTGCGCTTTACAAATTGCCTTAAATTTTTCAAAAGCTTGGCCAGATTTCAAAATTTGTTTTGCAATGATGCAACCCTTTTTAGGTTCAACAAAATCAATAATCATACCAGCAATTTTTATGCACTTCTCGCGCAAATCTTTCGGCGCCTCTGGATCATTTTTCAGAACTTTCAGCACATCTTTTATTTCAAGTGACGGCCCTATTCCACGACCAATAGGTTTTGTTCCATCGGAGATATATACCTTAACTTTAACACCAAAATGTTTCGCAACCATTTCAAATGCACGTTTCAAATAGTTTGCATGTGCTTTGGTTTTAATTTTTGTTTCAGGTCCGACAGGAATATCCAAAAGTGTATGTGTTGAGCCAGCAGCGAGTTTTTTGGACATAATAGATGCAATCAGCTGACTATCAATGTTGAGTTCAAGCATGCGCTCAATTTTAATAATGATGTTATCTACAGGATTTACATTGCCGCCAAAAGCAAAACATCCCTTTTCTTTTTTTACAATCTTTTTAATATCTAGATCTTCAACATTTGTGATAACACTCATAGTGTCGGCCGTGCCAGCAGGGGAGGTGATAGCTTTTGAGGAGGTTTTGGGAATTGCTAATCCAAATGCTGCAACAATAGACACAATGACAGGCGTGGTTCTATTGCCAGCAACACCGCCTATGCAATGTTTATCCACGATAATATCATAAGGCCAAGATATTTTTTGACTCAAATCTAACATTGCTTTTGTTGATGCAATTAATTCTTTATTCGTAATTTTTTTACATGTACTTGCTGTCACAAAAGAAGCAACATGCAAATCAAATACCTCATAATTAAGAAAAGATTTGTACAGGCTTAAATAATCTTCATAGGTTAGCTCATCACCTTGCAAGCGCTTTTTAATCACACCTAACCCAAACGTTTGACTTAAGAGTTCAGCGGTAACGATATCGCCACTCTTTGCACCTATTGCATCATAGGTCTCTTGAGATAAAATAATTTCTTTAGGGTTAATCGTGTTCTGATTTATAATCCCAACATTAACAACCGCTGACTTTTTGCCTTTTTTGATGATAATGCGCGGCTGAATATCGAATTTCATATTTTGCACAATAGGTGCATCTTCATGAAAAAATACAGAAAATCCGCTGTGAATGACGAATTTTTTAACTTTAAATTTCACTAAAAATTATAGCCTCCACCGATCATAAAGCGCATCGCTCTTTTATAATCAGTATCAGTGATTTTATTACTAAATAGATAATTTCCTTCAATTTGAACAAATGTAACGCCTGTAATCATAGTTCTAGAGCTTGCACCAATAGAAACGCCCCATTTTTTATTCCAAGAAATTTCTGGGCCAATAGAAAATGAAACAAGCGTTGAGGGTGTAATATATTGCCCACACACAAATTCTAGACTTGAGAAAGATGCAGATGTATTTTCTGTATCGGGATTGGTGAAATCTCTACCAAATAAGCGAGCGCGACCACCCATATATAGACCGCCTGTTACTAAACCATAACCCCCAAAAACATTAACGGTAAATCCATCATCACTTTTGCTATCATTCGCAGAATCCTTTTTGGAAATAATGATTGCAGATCTTCCAAATGTTCCACCGAGATAAAATCCTCCTTGACAAGGGGCGGCTGTTAAAAAAAACATCACACAAATTATATAACTTCATAATGTTTAGTTTGGAATTTTTGATGAATTTTTTCAAGAGAAACCTATATGCGAAAAAATATAGATGATTTCAATCTATAGATGAAAGCATTCGCAAATCCTTGCCTGAAGCAGTTCTGGTTGAAGTGTTTTATATGCTAACCTTAGTGGTAAAAAAGATTAAAGGCAAGAAATGTTGAATTTAGTTTTGTGTGCGGATATTTTGAAGCGCATGGAAACGTTTGAGATGCGCGATGTAAAAAAAGAATTTGCGCAAGCGTTAAAAAAATATAAGCCAGATGAAGTTTTGGGTGTGTTCGATATTGATGCAACTTTAATTGGAACAAAAGATCCAGCATGCCAACTACCCAATATAAAAAAACATAGAAAAATCTTTAAAGAACTCACCAAAGCACTGTCGAAAGAAGAGGTATTTTTAGTTTTAATTGCATCAGTTCTGAAAGATTCTGCATTGATTGATTTGAAGACGCCCAAGTTTTTAAAAGATATTCAAGCACAAGGTGTGCAATGTGTGGCATGTACAGGCGGTGGATTGTTTCCTAAAAAGCGTTATGAGATTTTATCAAACTTAGGAATACATTTTACTTTTGATAATGATGCACCTCAGTTCGTATTTGAAGAATTTGAATCGTGTTTTGGATGTAAGCCAGTTTTTTACAAAGGTATTTTAGGAGCAAACAATACACCAAAAGCAAAGGTGGTGAAAAGTCATTTAAAACGAACAGGATTTCAGCCGAAGCTTATTATTTTTGTTGATGATCGCGATAAAGAGATTGAAAAGTTTGATATTGAAGGTGTAGATATCATAACAATTCACTATAAAGGTGCCTTAAATTTTCCATCTCAAAACGTTTCTGAAGAAGAGTTTATTCAGGCGTGGAAACAGCATATAGAGGATGCAAAGGCACTCAAGCCAGAGTTTATAGGTTCTTGAACGAGAAGGCGAAAAGTCTCCTGCGCCCATTTTGCGAAAGGTCATAAGCATCATTAATTCTTAATCCTATCAACCAACCTCCAGTTTGGTGAATAAAAATATTTAATCTTGGGATGTATATTGCTGCATGACCTATACAACTAGCACTTTCAAATCCTAATTCTCTAAACCCATAGGGTCCTACAGCTAATATAATGCAAGGTTGTTTGATTTCGCTGTAATCAGTAATATGCGCAACATCGAATGACATGTCCTCACCTGATAGATTTCCTGCAATAAGATTTGCCTCATATTCATTTAACATAAATGACACACCTTGTTGTCTTAAGAGTCTACAAGCTAGCCTATGAAAATCTTTTGTTGAAAATGGAAGGGAGGGTAAAGTTGGATAAAGTGTTTGCGCAATGCCCCAAGCAAAGTTTGTGCAGTCTGCAACACATCCTTCTATGCAGTGTTGTAGTACATAAGGAAAGAAGGTATACAAATATCCATCTTGTGAGAGCATAGGATGTTTATGGTGTGTGGCAATTTTTATATTTATTGCAACGCCTTGAAATTCTTTATAATTATCAGCGTTAATATATAAATTCATAATTTGAATTATTTCGACTATATCATGCTCTTGAAAATCAAAAATTCCTCCCTCTGTTTGAAGTTGTGCCAGAAACATTTCAGCAGTTTTTATGGATTGAAAGGTATCATCAGGATAAAGTCCTTGAAGGCGTCTTACTATATTAAATTCAGGACTTTTTCTATCTATTTCAGATTTTTCCATCTCTTCAAAAATGGCGCTAAAGGTAGTTTTGATCGATCTGTTTTGTGTGTGGTTTTTTTCTGAAGTTATTTTGGAAACAGTTTTGAGATTATGGATAAAAATCTCTTGATATTTACAAAGACGCTCTCGGAGCGCTCTTTCGAGTGGATCGGACGGATTAAGTTGATGGAAATGGGTTGAGGTGTATAGTGTAAAAAAGAATGGGTTTTTGTGAAAAATTTCTCTGGCTCATGATAATAGATTTGTGACAAAGTGTTAAGAGGTTTGGAAATTTTCAACTCTCGTGATGACGAGTTAGTGTTTATCTGGCAAAAATCCTGCCATCTGGTTATTCCAAAGTTTTTGAAATAATCCTTTTTTCGCTTTCAATTCTTCAATGGTTCCATCTTGTATAATTTTACCTTTGTCAAACACAACAATGCGATCCATTTTTAAGAGGGTAGAGAGTCTATGTGCAATAACAATGCAAGTTTTACCTTTCATAAGCTGCTCCAAGCTTTTTTGGATGTATTCTTCTGTTAAAGAGTCTAGAGAGCTTGTAGCCTCATCTAAAATTAAAATAGGGGCATTTTTCAAAATGGCACGCGCAATAGCAATTCTTTGCCTTTGACCACCAGACAATTTTACGCCACGTTCTCCAACCATGGTTTGATAACCTTGATTTAAAGTCAAAATAAAATCGTGCAGATGTGCTTTTTTACACGCATCTTCAATTTGTTGTTTTGTGGCATTTGGGTCGCCATACTGAATATTTTCATAAAGTGTGCGGTTAAATAAGGACGTATCTTGTGGAATCATAGAAATTTGATTACGTAAAGAATTTTGGGTGCAGGTTTTAATATCTTGCCCATCAATAGAAATAACACCAGAATTAAGATCAAAAAGCCTTAAGAGAAGATGTGCAAACGAACTTTTTCCACTGCCAGAATATCCAACTAAGCCAATTTTTTCGCCAGCATTAATTTTTAAATTCAGGTTTTGAAATAGCGTACTATCTTTTTTATAGGAAAAATTTACTCTTTCGACTTCAATCAACCCCTTTGAGATTTTGATTGCTTTTGCATTTGGTGCATCAACAATATCATTGGGTTTTGTGATGACAGACAGTCCCTGTTGGATAGTACCAAGATTTTCAAAAAATTTATGAATATCTGTGGTCATATTCCAAACCATATCAATAATTGTATTGTTGAGAATGAACAAAAATCCAAAATCTCCAACACTCACCTTGTCTAAGCTTGCTTCATAAATTAAGAATCCTAAAGAGGCCGAAACCATAAGTGAAGCAAGAATACCTGCAAACAAATTTGTCTTGAGATTAAACGCTCTTAGTCTTTTATCCGCTTCTTCGATTTGATATAAATTTTGACTTAAGTGTTTAGACTCGAAATCTGTACGTGCAAAAAGCTTTACGTTGATAATGTTAGATAAAATATCTACAATTCGTCCTACAGCTTGACTCATAGAAGTTGCGAGAGAATTGGCATAAGTTTGCGTTGTAGAATAAACAGAATGTTTGATTAAAAATAGGGCGATTAGCCATGTCAGGAGAATCATAACCAATCCTGAGTGTATTGTATACACAGCGAGGCAGGAAAAAATAATTGAAAAAACCGGCATCAAAATATCTTTCCCAAATGATTCCAAGATTCTTATCGTATTTTGGTTTACATCATTGATACGATTTGCAATAGTGCCTGTGCGCTCATTTTGAAAGTATTGGTAGGAATGTTTTTGAACATAGATCATCATGCTATCAATAATATTTTTACGAATTTCTGGTGTGATAGATAACAAAATAAGTTGTTGCGATCGATTTACAATCATGCGACCAAAAATCATCACATTGTAAAGCAAGAATGGTGTAAACAAGGCATTGATAATTTTCGAAGATGGGGTGATAGCAATTGCGTTTAAAATAATCCGCACAAGTTGTGGTCTGATGTAGATTTGGATAAGAGAAAATAAAATAGCTGCAAGGCAGTAGATGAAAATTTTGAATCTATAGCGCTTCAAAAAATAATAGAAAAATGAAGAAAGATTAGATGGCAGGGCAGTCATTCATGTATGAAAACGCATCTTTTTGTTATGTTAGTACAAAACTCCGAGAAAGGGTTAATGGATGTCATCACGAGATCTGCGAAGCAGATCACAGTGATCCCTTTTGTGGATGGCCGCGTTGCTACGCTCCTTGCCATGACGAGGTCTGCGTCAAGATACGTGAGCTAAATTTCTATATTTTCTGACCCACATTAACGCACCTAAAGATAAGACTGCCCAAAATGCGCTATATAGGTATACATAAGGATTGCCAAATGTGTCGGCAATATATCCAGATGTTGTATCTGCTGTTAGTAAACATACAGCATTAATTAAAAAGTATAAACCAATGGCTGTTCCACGAAGATTTGGTTCAACATAGTCTGCAATAAGCGTAAGGAAGGCGTTCGTCGTCAAGCCCATTTGAATACCCCAAAATACAACACCAATAAAAAAGGTTGTGAGTGATGTAGCGTTGAAAAAAAACATATCAGCCACCAGCATAGACGTAATACCAGCCACCAACACGGACATTCGCCCATATTTATCTGACAAAATACCAACAGGGTAGGAGCACACAGCCCATGTGATGTTAAACACAATCATAATCCAAGGCACATTAGCGTTTGTCATATTGAAACATTTAATGGCATAGGTACTCATGAACGCTTCATTACTTCTACCAAGCATGAAGATTGTATTTACAACCATAAGAAGCGCAAATTTAAGTCCAAGTTTTTTTAAATTTGCGAATTTAAATCGTTTTGTTGTGTTCACTTCTTGAAGAAACGGTGTGTCTTTTACTTTAAATGTTACCAGGAGCAAAATCAGGAAAGTTGGAATGATGGCAAATTGAAACACATCCTTAAATCCATACCCAGCTTTTTTCATTAGATAAGAGGCAAAAAATGCGCCCGCAACACTTCCAATTTGCCCTAAGCTTCGCACAAGTCCTAAACTTTGTGCGCGTGTTTTTTCAGAGGATGCGGTTGTAATAAGTGTATCTCTTGGAATTGAATAAATACCATTCCCAATTCTATCAATGGAGCGCCCAAAAATTAAGTATGGGAGATGGGAGAAAAAAGCAACCATAGAGCGCCCTAAGAAAACACATGAACAGCCAGCTAATATAACCAATTTCCTTTTTTGCAAAATATCGCTAATGAATCCAGATCCAAATTTTAACATTTGTGCAATAAATTCAAAAATACCCTCAAGAAATCCAATATTCATTTGGGAATGTCCAAGAGAAAGAAGATATGCTGGGAATAAGCTATAAATCATTAAGAATGACGCATTCATAAGAAACATTACAGCACTCAAGGCAATAATTGTAGAAGAATATTTTTTAGAAGCAGACGAAGATGCTTCATAGATATGATTCTGTTTAGGTTTACTCTGCGCTTCTTTCAACATTATATTATCTATAATATTCTTATCCCTTTATACTAGAAAATTTTTAATATTTTTTCAATAGGGAAAAGTAAAGGGCATAATAAATGTATTTTAAAAAAAGGATAAATTTATCCAATGATTGATTAACGCTTCATTTACTTTTTGTTTTTAGTTATATTGTGTAATAAGCAAAAATAGGTAATTTTATGTCAATTTTTTGGCCAGCAGTCATAGGTATGATTGTTCACATAATTCTCATAAAAATGGTGGCAGGGAAATGTTGCGACAAAGCTGGGTCTTTGTATATTTTAATCAATGCCTTGATTGGGACATTATTAGGTTTTCTCACATTGCTTGTATTGTACGATGCAAGTTATTTATATGGCGATATGTTTAGATTGTTTTTAAGTTTTGCAGGAGGTGTATCAGTCGGAGACTTTTTGCTTGGTATGTGGAGCTGTTCAAAATCATGTGAAGTAAAGAGCATGAAAAAGAAAAAGTAGTAGTAGGTTATGGGGTGGTCCGCCTACGCTAAAGCTTCGGCGATACTTCCGTTTCGCGCTACGACGCAGTCGTGTCGTAGCTAATTACCTTTGGAAAAATTATCGAAGACGGAAGACGGATGGCGGAGAGAGTGGGATTCGAACCCACGGTACGCAAAAGCGCACAACAGTTTTCGAGACTGCCCCAATCGACCACTCTGGCATCTCTCCAATATTGCATCTTGTCTCTGCGGTTGTCATCACGAGGTGCGAAGCGCCGTGGTGATCAAGGGTGGATGGCCACATCCGCCTGCGGCGAATTCGCCATGACGACCCTTGCCAGAACAACAAAGATGTTAATGGTCGGAATGGCGGGATTTGAACCCACGACCCCTATCCCCCCAGAATAGTGCGCTACCAGGCTGCGCTACATTCCGACTCAAGTGTAGTGTAGGGGTTTTTTAATCTTTATTCAATAAAGTGAATTGATAGTTTTTAGAATAAGTCTTTAATGAAGTTAAAGCGTGGTATGTTCTGTCCGTTAATTATGAGGTTTTCTTGAAACATTTTAAGAGGTCGAATCCATAACCCATAGTCGTAATTGTCGTCAGCATATAAAGCTTGATATATCACATGTTCTTCAAGTGTTTCACTGTGTTTGCACACACCTATAACTTGATATAGTTTTCCAGTGTAATGTTGGTACAGACCTTTTTTGATTTGAAAATCTGTCATATTTATTCTTTGCTCAATAAAAATACATGTGTTAAGGTACTAATATCTTCAAGAGGTTTGCAAATAATTGTTTGTCTATCTTTTATAGATTCGACAATCGCTACCGGATGGTGTTTAGGAAAAGTACCCTCAATTCCCAATGTATAAATAATATCACCTGGCTTATACGATACATTTGGAGAGGTATATTCAATAAACGTTAATACCATCGTTCCGTTTCCTTCGCCTTTAAGGATAGCTCTTGCAATATCTGGCGTAGCCACAGGGATTTTTGAATGTGAGTGCGTAATAAGCCTAACTTTTTGTGTATATTTTGTAGTTTTAGTGATTTTACCAATCACACTATGTTTGCCAAAAATGACTGTATTTTCTGGTAAGTTTATTTTTGTAATTACCAGGTAGTCATCATGCATTTGCGTAATAATTTTACCAGTTTCGGCGGGTAGGGTGAGAAGTTTTTTGTGAAGTTGGGTGTTTTCTTTTTGCAGCTCTTCTATAGTGATATTTTTTTCTAGAATAATTTGTTTTGTGAGATATAAAACATCTTCCTTAAAGAGATAAATGCAGATGATGGATAAGAAAAAAGTCCAGAATAGCTTATTCATGAGTTACACCTCCGTCATCACGAGGAGCTGAGCTTCGTGTTGATCCATTATGGATGGCCACGTGCCGCCTACGTTTACTACGCTATGGTGCGCTCGCCATGACGATGCTGTAGACTCATTCAACATTGTGAAAAATATTATGCGTATCGTCTAAATCCTCTAATGCAAACAGCATTTTCTGGAAGGTTTCTTTTTTTTCTCCTTCTAGAGAGAGTCTATTTTGTGGCAAGAATACAATCTCCATTTCTAGTGGATCGCCAAATTTTTCTAAACATGCGTCGCGCACTTCAGGAAAGGCATCTAGAGTTGAGATAATAATCACTTGCCCATCTTCTTCAATGATATCCTTAATATCGTATTCCATGAGCACTTCCATAATCTCGTCAGCACTTTTGTTTTGGTAAACAATAGATCCAACATGATCAAACAAATAAGATACACTGCCTGTTTCTCCAAGTTGGCCGCCATTTTTAGAAAATGCTGCTCTTATTTCTGAAGCAGTTCTGTTTTTATTGTCTGTTAACGCTTCAACAATAACAGCTGATCCATTGATACCGTAACCTTCATAGCGAATCTCTGTTAAATCATCTTTTTTATCTGAAGCGGATGCTTTTGCAATGGCTGTTTGGATGCGATCTTTTGGCATATTATTTGTGCGAGCCATAGCAAGCGCTGCTCTTAAAGCGGGATTTTTTTCAGGATCGGGATTTGAGCGGGCTACGACTGTTATTTCACGACTTAACTTTGCAAATAATTTAGCACGTTTTTGATCTTGCGCGCCTTTGCGAAACATAATATTTTTGAATTTTGAATGACCTGCCATGAAGAGGGTTTATATTCCTGTCTAGTTCATTATATCGAATGAGGTGTTGAGCGGCAATTCTAGAGAAATACGGAGAGTAATCGTCATGGCAAGCGAAGCATATGGCCATCCATAATGGATCGCCACGTCTTGCTGCGCAAGGTTCGTGATGACGAGGATGTAATTAATAATCTAATTCAATTTCGCCCATCTGATCTATCACAAACGGCTGGGTAGAATTAGCAATTTCTTCAGCCTCAAGGAATTTAATGCTAAAAACGTAAGGTGTTTTTTGGTTAATAACCGTCATAAATTCAGTGCTTTTTTCGAAGACTTTGGAGAGATTGAATTCTTTTCTTTTGAAGGGTGGGGTGTTTTCTATTTCTGTGGACTTAAGTTTCCAGCGTTGTTTGGAGTCTTTTTCATAACCCCATAGAAAATAATCATCAATGTTTTCTTTGTAAAAATCGAATGATTCCGCCATGAATTCAACAAATTTCGGGATAAGTGCTAATTTTGGAACGGCGATCGTTCGGAAAATTTTTATCTGTTCAAAATAGAACACTTGCAGTTTATATATTTCCAATTTCTTTGTTGTAGTAGTTCTTATAGTTAGATTATAACTGCATTTCAGTTAAATTTCAATTTAAACTTTTGATTTTTTTAGTTTAAATTTTTTCAAAGTTGTCTATTTTTTTCTCAAGAGGGATTTGGTATAAAGTAGATGTGTCTGGCAATTCAGTCAGAGCATCTAAATTATTTACCCCTGGCTAAGAAGATATTTGATGTACTTCGGTCATTCAGGATGGTGTTAAGACAAGGAAAATCCATGGAATTAAAAACATTAAAAGCAAAATCCCCAAAAGAGCTTGTAGAATTAGGTGAGTCTTATGATATTGAAAATGTTGGCGCAATGCGCACGCATGAGATTCTTTTTTCTATTTTGAAAAAGGCTGCAGAGAAAAATGAAGAGATTTACTGTGAAGGTGTTTTAGAAATTCTTCCTGATGGATTTGGTTTTTTAAGATCAATGAAAGACAGTTATTACTCAGGTCCAGATGATATTTATGTTTCACCTGCATTGATTCGCAAAAATAGCCTTAAAACAGGTGATACAGTTGAGGGCGAGGTGCGCTCTCCAAAAGAAAGTGAAAAATATTTTGGGTTGAAACGCGTGATAAAAGTGAATTCTAGTGATCCAGAAAAAATGCGTCATCGCGTGCATTTCGATAATTTAACGCCTTTGTATCCAAATCAACGATTTAAGCTAGAAATTGAAGGTGATAAAAATCCAACACCAAGAATTATCGATTTAATTACACCAATTGGTAAAGGGCAAAGGGCATTGATTGTTGCGCCTCCACGTACGGGTAAAACGATGATGCTTCAATCTATTGCGCATAGCATTACAAAAAATCACCCTGAAGTGTATTTGATGGTGCTTTTGATTGATGAGCGCCCTGAAGAAGTAACGGACATGGAGCGTTCGATCAAAGGAGAGGTTGTGAGTTCTACCTTTGATGAGCCAGCAGCGCGACACGTGCAAGTTGCAGAAATGACGATTGAAAAAGCAAAACGTTTGGTAGAGCTTGGTCATGACGTTGTGATTTTACTTGACTCAATTACGCGTTTAGCGCGTGCTTATAACACTGTGATTCCTTCATCTGGCAAGGTATTAACGGGTGGTGTTGATGCAAATGCTTTGCAAAGACCAAAGCGTATTTTTGGTGCGGCGCGTAATATTGAAGGCGGTGGATCTTTGACAATTATTGGTACGGCTATGATTGATACAGGATCAAAGATGGATGAAGTGATTTTTGAGGAATTCAAAGGAACAGGTAACGCAGAAGTATGGCTGGATCGTAAACTTGCAGATAAGCGTGTTTTCCCGGCAATTAAAATTGCAGAATCTGGTACAAGAAAAGAAGATCTGCTAGTGAAAGATCCGCAAGAATTATCCAAGATGTGGATTTTGAGACGTATTTTGAACCCGATGGGGAATCAAGAGGCTATGGAGTTTTTGCTTGAGAAGATGAAGCATACGAAGAATAATGCAGATTTCTTCCAGACGATGGCGAAGTAATAAAGTTTCTTTATTTTAAGATGATACTGCAGCTTCTGAAGGTATGCTTTTTTGTTCTTCTGACTGTTCTTCTGACTTAGTCTCTGATTTCTTTCTTATAATAATATCTAACGTTCCTCCAGAATATTCATTAGCAACTTCTATATCTGCGTCTGCTAAAAATTTTTGAACGGTGTTCTGTGAAACTGAAAACATACGAACTTCTGAAACGCCCCATTGAATAAGAAGTGCTAATATTTTTTCATTCGTAATATCACTTAATGAGGTATTTCTTTCATTTTTTAAAACCAACAATTTTAAACTTGGAAGATTGTTTAACAAGCTGTCAATTTGCGCAGGAAAATCTGAGTCAATTGAAAGGCGCAATGTTTTTAATTGAGGACTTGGACCTAATGACTTAAAGAATAAGTTTAAATCTTTACTTTTCGGATCTGTCGGCATCCAATCTTCCATAGATAAATCGGAAAGATGAGTCAATTGAGGTAAAATTTTGCCAAGCGTTAAAAGGCCCTTTGAATTAATGCCTACAATCTCTAAGGTTTCTAAATTTCTCATATCTGTTAACACCTCAAGGCCAGAGTCTTTAGAAAACAGACCTGTATTTCCTACCAATTGACATCTTAAATGCTTCAAAGTAGGGAATAAAGCTTGTGCAGCTTTTTTTGAGAAAAAGAACTCTCCATTTGTGCTGCATTGATTTGCAGGAAGTTTTAAAGTTTTTAGTCTGGGCATTGGTATTTTATCGAAGAGTGCGTGCCATGCTTTTAAAAACCCTGGAGCGATACTTACAACAAGACGCTCCAGTTGCGCAAGATTCATAGATCGAAAAACTAGAAGCGCAATATCGGACGTGGAAAATTTTGATTCTCCATGTGAAGTTGGTTGCCTTACTACATTTGAGATGCATAAGACCTGAGGCGATAGAGATTTTAAAATATCCACAATATCATCGCTAAAATGCCTCATATCACAAGGACAACTGTTAAAGTCCAAAAATATAGCATTTGGATTTTCTGGACGACAGAAAATTCCAGGTGCATTAGCATGTAAAACTACATTGTCTGGCTTTGCCGAAACCCCAACCGCAGTTGTTGTATAAGCCATTGTCTGAAATTGAGGAAAGAAAAGGCCACGTGTATCAAAATCTTCTGCTTGAGAGTGGTATTGTGTGGCGTGTATAAAATGAAAAAACATTATTAAATAGGTAAGTAGAGCCTTCTTTATGGAATTATAAGCGCAAAAACTATCAATTGCAAATTTTTTTCTGGCATACTATAGAAAAGCTTTAAATTATAATAATATGAATATTCAAGTTTTAAGCAAGCGTATTGTGATTGTATGTTTAGCGGTTATGTTGTTGATATATGATCCAAAGCAAGCGTCGCTATTTACATCAACAACTTTAGCTCAGAATTCATTTTTTTATACAGTAATCAATAACATTTCCAGTCTATTGTATCAATTGTTGGGATATGGTGTTTGGGTAGTGTTAGGGTTGCTGTTTGTGAACTTATCTTTGAAAAGGTCTCTCGGGGTCGCGGCGTTAGTGCAATGGAATTTTATAACATTTTCAGAAACACTTTCCTGGAAAGGTATTTTGCCATACGCGGGATATCAACTATTTTTGATTGAATATATTCCAGCTTATATTTTAATGCCTGTAAGTTTGTGTATTGCTGGATTTTTGATGTTACCGCTTATGAATGTAGAAATGCGTATGCCAGTTAAACGTCGTGCAGCTAAGAAGGAAGAGATTGAGGAAGATTATTATACTGTGCCTGAGGTTCCACAAGCGCGTTTTCAACCTGAAGAGACGGAAGCGAATGCTGTTCCACTTCCATCGCGCAAAGAAACTTTATTTGGATTTGATTTACCTCCACTGAATTTATTAGAAAAAAAATATGCAGGATCATCCTACATGTCTGACCGTATGACAGCGCAAATTTCTCAGGATTTATTGCGTGTGTTGGAAGAATTTGGCGTGCGTGGTGAAATGGGTAAGGTTTTTTCAGGACCTGTGGTGACTTTATATGAATTTATTCCTGCGCCTGGTATTAAAACATCACGTGTTGTGAGTTTGTCGGATGATATTGCGCGCTCTATGAGTGCGGTATCTGTGAGAATTTCTGTTGTTCCAGGACAAAATGTGATTGGTATTGAGTTACCAAACAAAAAGCGTAACGCAGTGTATTTGAGGCATTTGTTGGAATCTGACGAGTTTAATGATTCAAGAGGCGCTCTAAATCTAGCTTTAGGTCAGGACATTATGGGTTCATCTGTGGTTGTGGACTTAGCAAAAATGCCTCACTTATTGATTGCGGGAACCACAGGTTCTGGTAAATCTGTTGGTATCAACACGATGATCCTTTCACTGTTGTTTAAATTAACACCAAAGGAATGTAGATTTGTAATGATTGACCCTAAGATGTTGGAACTGTCTGTATATGATGGAATTCCACATTTGTTAGCGCCTGTTGTGACAGATCCAAAAAAAGCTGTGAGTGTTTTAAAATGGGCAGTTAAAGAGATGCAAGACCGTTATATGGCGATGTCAAAGTTGGGCGTGCGTAATATTGATGGATATAATGCGCGTATTAAACAGGCGAAAGAATCTGGAGAGGTTTTGCAACAACGTCTTCACATTGGTTTTGATCAGGAGTCTGGTAAGCCGATTTATGAAAATAAAGTGATTGAGTATAAGACGCTACCATATATTGTGATTGTTGTAGATGAAATGGCTGATTTAATGATGGTGGCTGGTAAAGAGATTGAGGTTTGTGTGCAACGTTTGGCGCAAATGGCGCGTGCGGCTGGATTGCATTTGGTGATGGCAACACAAAGACCATCTGTGGATGTGATCACTGGTACAATTAAGGCAAACTTTCCAACACGTGTGAGTTTTCATGTAACGTCTAAAATCGATAGTCGCACAATTCTAGGAGAGCAGGGTGCGGAGCAGTTGTTAGGGCAAGGTGACATGCTTTATATGGCTAATGGTGGAAAGATTGTGCGTATTCATGGTGCATTTGCAAGTGATGAAGAGGTTCGATCTGTTGTGAAACATTTGAAGAAACAACATCATGAAGCGGATGATATGATGATTGATTTTGAGCAAGAGCTAGGGTTTACTTCAGACGATGATAGTGTGGGTGATGAGAATGACCCAATGTATCGCAAGGCTGTAGATTTGATTATGCAAGAAGGCAAGGTGTCTACAAGCTTTTTACAACGTAAATTACAAATTGGTTACAACCGAGCGGCGCGTATTGTGGATGAGATGGAAGAAAAAGGTGTTGTGAGTAGCGCAGATCATACGGGTAAACGGCAGATTATGGCTTAATTTGGATCCGTCATGGCGAGCGAAGCGTGGCTATTCATAGAGTGGATCACCACGTCGCTCCGCTCCTCGTGATGACGATCTAGCAAAAATGTCATGGCGAGAGCACTTACGATGATAGCACAACATCCGTCGTTGCGAGCATTCATTAGAATGCGTGGCAAGCCATGAATGGATCACCACGTCGCTCCGCTCCTTATGGTGGCATTTGTTCATTAGTTTACTGTTTGTTAAAAACTTTTGTTTTATAATCTATCAAAGGAAAATCCAAACAAAGAAAAATGTACAATGATGATTTTTGTATAGAATGCAATTCTATATCCATGTTTGAACCCAGGATTGATATTATAGAGCGGCCCAAAGAATATGAGGTTGTGGCAGAAATTCCTGGATGCAATAAGGCAGATGTAAAGGTTGAGGTGGATGAAGATGTTTTAATTATCTCTGGCAAAAAAGAAATGATGAAAGAAGAGGGTAAAGAAGGAAGTGATTATTATTATCGCGAGTGCTCTTATGGCGAATTTAGTCGCGGTCTCAGTCTTCCTGAGAATGCTGCCTTGGATAAAGTGCAAAGTGCGCAATATGATGCTGGAAGATTGCGTATTGTTGTACCGAAAAAGAAGCCATCGGCCGCACCTAAGAAAAGAAAAATTGATTTGAAGTAGTAACCCGCGTCCTCACGAGGTGTGTAGCGCTGTGGTGATCCATATGGATAGCCACCTCCGCCTGCGGCGGATTCGCGCTATGACGACCTCAGAGAATTCCTAAACTTTTGAGCGTTAACATCTTCTCTTGCCAGTCTTTTCTAACCTTCACAAACAAAAACAAATTCACCTTTTTATTCATCTGTGCGCTTAGGTCTTTACGAGCTTCCATACCAATTTTTTTGATCATCATGCCTTTAGCC
Organism: Alphaproteobacteria bacterium; assembly: GCA_023898745.1. NCBI lineage: Bacteria > Pseudomonadati > Pseudomonadota > Alphaproteobacteria > Alphaproteobacteria bacterium. The sequence goes on along the minus strand of CP060237.1, from coordinate 856,342 downwards.
CCTAATACTATACCTTTTAAAGAATCTCTGGAAACAACAATGGTTTGATGAATATCTGCTTTTGCATCCGTTTCTTCAAATTTCTCTGTTTCAACATATAGTTCATATGGCAATTCTTGCTGTAGTAACAACATGGCTTTTTCACGTGTGATTTCAGCAGACCAGATTTTTTGATTGATATTGGTAATTTGTTCTGGATCATACATAAAAGGATGTTCAGGAAGGTGTTCAAAAATATATTGCTTGAGTATATCTAATCCAACACCTGTTTTAGCTGAAATTTTCATACCAGGAAGTGTTTCATAGTCTTTTTGATCCATGAGATCGATTTTATTTAAAACAAGGCAGAAAGGGGTATTTTTTGCTGCTTTTTTGATTTTTTCAACGAATGCCTCATCATATTTTCGTGCATCCATGACGAGCATCACGAGATCAACGCCTTGAAAACTTTTATAAGCGTTATCTACGATTGCTTTTTCTAAGGGTTTTTTAGGGTCAAAAATACCAGGCGTATCAATGAAAATTGCTTGATAATTACCTTCAGTTAAAACCCCTTGTATTTGACGCCTAGTGGTTTGAACTTTATGTGTGACAATAGAGATTTTTTGCCCAACTAAAGCGTTCATGAGTGTTGATTTTCCGCTGTTGGGGTAGCCAACGATTGTAATGAATCCTGATTTAGACATGGAATGACTTTCCGCAGCCGCATCGACCTCTTTCGTTAGGGTTGTTGAATACAAATCCGGATTGAAGTTTTTTGGTTTCGTAATCGATCTCCGTTCCTACAATAAACAGCATAGCTTTTGGGTCGATATATATAGCATGTTGATCATCTAAAGCGATCTCCTCATCGAGTGGATCTTTAGATTTTGCATATGTCATAGTGTAAGCCTTTCCTGAGCAACCTTTGGTCTCAATATTAATTTTGATGGCATGCTGCTCTTCAGATTGCATGAGGTGCAAAAACTGGTTTTTTGCGCGATCCGTGAGGGTGATAAACATGCTGCTTATATAATCTCTCTTTGTCTAAGTATAGTTAATACATCTTAGAAAACAAAGCCATACAATTCTCTGTCGTATGTTTTGCAATAACTTCAAAGTCTATATTCCGAATTTCTGCCAATTTTTGACCAACATAATAAACATAATAGGGTTCATTGCGTTTCACTTTTCTAAAAGGTTCTGGCGTTAAATATGGCGCATCTGTTTCGATTAAGATACGATCTAACGGAAGTTTTTTCGCTGTTTCTCTCAAATCAGCAGCATTTTTAAAAGTTAAAATTCCTGAAAGAGAAATGTAAAAGCCAAGATCTAATGCTTTTTTGGCCATATCATAACTACCAGTAAAGCAATGCAAAACACCTTTGTTGGCTTTTTTAAGCAGTGCAATTGTTTCATCTTCAGCGCCTCTTGTGTGTACAACTAAAGGCAGGTCATGTTTATTGGCGATATCAATATGTATCGCAAAACTTTCTTGCTGAACGCTGCGATCTATATTGTCATAATAAAAATCCAATCCTGTTTCACCCATCCCAACCAATTTCTTATGGTTGCATAATTGATCTAAATCTTCATGTAGACTTTTTGATAAATAAGCGTCGCTTGGATGGTTGCCAATGGTATAAAATAAATCTTCTTCTTGCTCAGCGATGTTTTGCAAATTCTTGGCTTCCTTGATATGTGTATTGATTAAAATAAAGCGCTTTATACCTATGTTTCGAGCTTTTTTTAACACCTCTGAGCGATCATCATCATATTCCTTTCGGTTAATATGACAGTGGCTATCTATAATCATATGATCTCCTTTTTCAGTGTGCACATATCTTCCCATGCAAGTTTTTTCATCATAGGAGATCTGAGTAAATAAGATGGATGAAATGATGGCAGAACTTTATAAGTTTTTCCTTCGATTTCTAAATCTATAAACGTGCCGCGTACTTTTGAAATAACGATATCTTTTGAAATTAAAGCTTTCGTAATAATGCCGCCTAGCAGCACAATGACTTTTGGATCTTTGCAACGAATATGTTTTTTCATGATAGGCAAAAAGAAATCCATTTCTTCAAATGTTGGGTTTCGATTGAGAGGAGGGCGCCATGGAACAAGGTTCGTGATATATAGCTTCTCTCGAGTAAGTCCAATAGACTCAAAAATTTTCATAAGAAGCTGCCCACTTCTTCCAACAAATGGTTGGCCTTGCTCATCCTCATCTGCGCCAGGGGCTTCGCCGATTATCATGATATCTGATGTGCCATTGTTAGAAAATACTGTATTTTTCGCTGTTGCTTTTAAAGGATGTTCAAGCTTTTGAGATACATATTCACGCAAACGATCTAATGTATCAAGATTTTGATAATATATTCTTGGTTTTGCAAGATAGTTATACTTGGAGGTCATGCAAAAACCCCTGCAAGTCTTCAGGTAAATCAGCCTCAAAAGAAACTTCTTCATGTGTTGTAGGATGTATAAAACTTAATTTTTGTGCATGTAAAAATTGCCTTCTAAGGTTTTTAACAGGATAGCCATAAACAGCATCACCTATAATAGGGTGTTTGATATGTTGCATATGCACACGAATTTGGTGTGTGCGTCCTGTTTCTAAATGACATCTAACAAGGCAAAAACGTGCGTTGAGCAAACTTTTTTTATTGCCAATAATTTTTTCGACTTCATAATGTGTCACAGCTGGTTTTGCATGTTCTGAATACATATCCACTTTCATGCGGTCATAATGCTTTGGATCTTTACGTATAGGCGCGTCAATTGTATCTTTTGTTTTGAGTGGAACGCCTCTGATGAGTGTGAGATATTCTTTTTTCACCGTTCGCTCTTCAAATTGCTTGGTGAGCGCATGATGCGCTGGATCATTTTTTGCAATGACCATAAGACCGCTTGTGCCTTTATCTAGACGATGCACAATTCCAGGGCGGTTATCATTATTAGATAGTGTTTTAAAGTGATAAACTAATGCGTTTACAAGTGTGCCTGTATAATTGCCAATGGCAGGATGAACGACTAGATCATAGGGTTTGTTAATAATAACAATATCATTATCTTCATAGACAATATCAAGCGGAATATTCTCTGGTTTGATATTTTGATCTGCAAGTGTTTGATAAGGTAATTTATCAGATACTTCAATTTGATCTTCTTCCGATACGGGGGATTTTGGTAAGGTTATAACATTTCCATTAACTGTAACATGACCATCCTTAATGGCTTTTTGCCAGAAGTTTCGACTGTAGTCGGTGTTTTGCTTGGCTAAATATTGATCAAGTCGCAATTTTTATAGGATCTTTTTGTATCCCCTTATTATTAAGGAATTTTTTTTAGATAACAAGAATGCTACCATGACCTAATAAGAATTTTATAGTTTAGTTTATTATGAAAGGTCCATTCAAAATTTACACAGACGGCGCGTGTTCAGGTAATCCAGGTCAAGGCGGGTGGGGTGCGTTTATTATTGACGCAATGAACAAAGAATTTCAGCTTTCTGGATATGAAGAGCGCACAACAAATAATCGTATGGAGCTTATGGGGGTGATAGAAGCTTTGAGCTCCATGCCAGCAGAAGGCGAGAAAATTGCGATTTATACAGATAGTCAATATGTAAAAAATGGTATTACAGTTTGGATTCATGGTTGGATAAAAAATGGATGGAAAACAGCAGGGCGACAACCTGTGAAAAATCAAGATTTATGGGCAAAATTACATGATTTAACTAATGTGCACGAGGTGGATTGGAATTGGGTACGAGGACATGCTGGAGACTTTGGAAATGAGCGCGCTGATGCTCTAGCGCGTAGTGCAATTGTAAGATTAAGAATTTAACGTTTCAAAAATGGCAGCTGTTCAAATTGCACATTAATGCCGACACCTATACGCAAACCACTTTGGTGAATATTTTTAGGTCCTTTTTCCGTTTTAATTCCATTGCCCCACCAAAATCCAATATGTGTGATTTCGCAACATAGACTTACACGGTCATTCAAATAATAAGATCCGCCTACAGATACTGTAAGCGTTGGCAAGAAATGACCTTTTTCCTGGCTGTGAAAATCTTCATGCTGGATTTTAAAGTTTGGTGCGCAGTATAGACCTATACCTGCAAAGAGGCTATATGTTTCATAAAAATCTAACTCACCTTTTGCCATAGCGCCAAAAAATATGCCTGGTTTGATGACATCTTTTTCATTTTCTCGCAGTTTCGCGAAATCCTTTCCTCCGTACAGCTCAATTTTGACATCTAAGTTGTTCATGAGGTTCATTTGATAGTTCAAAAATAGCTTAAAGTAGCCGCCGTTTGCATTTGAGCCAGCGATTTCATCATCTCCAGTGTTGATGTATTTATATTTTCCAGCTGATTTTTCTACATAAAGGTTATGAGAGGAACCTCCCCCTATAACTCCGATGTTATATTCTGCAAAGATGAGAAACAGCATATGTGAACGTATTTACCTTTTCAGCTCAGGGTATCATGAAAATATGATGAGAGTCTAGGATTTGCGCTGACGTCATCGCGAGGAGCGAAGCTACGTGGTGATCCATAAAATATGGATGGCCACAATTTTCTTACGAAAATTTCGCCATGACGGGGGATGGCGCGATAGTTGCTGCATTTTTCAATGCGTTATCAATCATTTTTTGAACTAAATCATCCATAGTCCAACCTCTTTGCTTTACTTTGATTGTTGCAAACGAAGTGGGGGTTAAGCCTGGTTGTGTGTTCATCTCAAGTAAATAAAAATCTTTCCCATCAAATATAATGTCGCTGCGTGCTAGGCCTGAGCACTCTAAAAGATCATACGCTTTTCGCGTTATATCTTTGATAGCTTTTTCTTGCTCTGGTGTAATAGGCGCTGGAACGAGTCTTTGTTCTAATTCTTCTGTATATTTTGCTTCGTAAGTAGAAAATTTATCTCGCATTTGCACAAGCTCACATGTGCCTAAAATATCATCATCTAAGATTGATACAGTCATTTCTCTTCCATGAATGCAACGTTCCAACAAAGCATTTTTTCCAAAATCCCAGTTTTTTAGAGCATTATTTAAATCATCATCTGTTTCAATTAAGGTCACCCCAATAGTTGAGCCTTGGGCAATAGGTTTCATAAAAAATGGTTTAGGGAAATTTGTTCCTTGAATTTTTAATATATTAATAGGCACTAATATCCATTCTGGCGTTTTGATGCCGAATCTTTCAAAAAGATATTTAGATTTTACTTTATCAAATGCTAAAGCAGAAGAGAGAACGTTGCTGTGAGTATAAGGAATGTTGCAAGATTCAAAAATGCCTTGAATTGTTCCATCTTCACCAAATGTGCCGTGTAAGGCATTAAAAATACAATCAGGTTTCTGAGAATGCAGCATTAATATCATTTGCAAAATATTATCCTTGGTTAAATCGAATGAAATCAACTCATGCCCTAGATTTTTAACACTTTGCTCGATAGCTTTACCGCTTGAAAGAGAAACCTCCCGTTCGCTTGAAAATCCACCTTTAATTACACATATTTTCATATTTATATTTTTTCTCCGTTTCAGGCTTCATTCTGTCATATTTTTGCAGGAATGTCATCACGAATCCGCCGTAGCTTTAGCGAAGGCGAGATGTGGTGAGCCGCATGGATGGCCACGCCACCTTCGCTTACGCTACGGTGTGCTCGCCATGACGAGCTGCAAGATTTAAACAGAATTTAATCGTTTCACAATTTTTTCTCTTCCAAGTAAAGTGATTAGCTCTTGCATTTCAGGGCCATGCTCTTTGCCTGTTAATATTAAACGCAAGGGCATGACTGCCTCTTTGCCTTTTCTGCCAGTTTTTTCTTTGATGGCTTGAAACCACTCTTTCCAGTTTAAAGATGTTGGTAACAGAGCGAATGCCTCTTTAGCATAGTCTTTATCTAATACTTCAAATTTGAAGTCAGAACTTAAAATAGCTTCCCATTGTTGAATATCTTCTGCGGTCCCAATGTTAAACTTTACAATGTCCCATTGTTCAGGCGTTAAAGTAGTGTTTTTTGACACCCAGTCATATGGTGCGCCGTGATATAATTTAGCATTTAAGATTTTTAATTCATCCGTGCTGAATTTTGGTGATGCGCCACCATAATTTTTAATATGAAATTCATCTAAACATTCCTCCAAAGTGTACTGCGGTTTTATAGAATGTGGTGTACCAGCATGGAATAAATAGCTGATAATTGTCATTGGATGAATATTTTGTTCTCTTAATGCTCGAATGCTAATGTCTTGATTACGTTTAGACAAAGGACCGCCTTTTTGATCAAGCAAGAAGGAGGTATGCCCAAATTCCATTTGAAATGGTTTGTCTGCAAGTTCGCACACAGCTTTTAGAATGCAAATTTGTACAGCTGTGTTAGAGATATGGTCCTTACCTCTAAAAATATGAGTAATGTCATAGTCGATATCATCTACAACTGATGTGAACGTATATAAATATGAACCATCTTCCCGTATTAGAATTGGATCGCTCATAGTTTGTTTGGGAAAATGCACTTCACCTTGAATATGATCATTCCACTTCACCTCTTCATGTGGCAGTTCAAATCTATAGTGTGGTTTGCGTCCTTCATGTATACAGCGCTCTATATCAGCTTTGGATGCTTTGACATAGACAGGCGGTTTTCCGCTAGCAAGTTGGATTTTGCGTTTCGTTTCTAATTCTTCTTCTGTTTCATAACATGGATATAAGATGCCCTTATCAATCAACTGATTTTGGACGGCATTATATCGATCAAGCCGATCTGACTGGCGAAATGTTTTGTCGGTTTTAATATCAAGCCACGTTAAATCTTCAAGAATACCATCAACATATTCTTGTTTGGAGCGCTTAAAATCAGTATCATCGATTCTTAAAAAGAATTCCGCGTTATGTTTTTTAGCAAATAGATAATTGATAAGCGCAATGCGTATGTTGCCTACATGTAAATACCCTGTAGGCGAGGGGGCAAATCTAACACGTTTCATGTTCTGGATTCTCTTGGCATTGAAGATAACGTTCTGCTTCAAGGGCGGCCATACAACCTTGCCCGGCAGCTGTTACGGCCTGTCTGTAAACCTTGTCTTGCACATCACCAGCGGCGAAAACACCCGGGATAGATGTTTTTGTTGAGTTTGGTTCAGCAATTAGATATCCACCTTCATCCATTTCAAGCTGTCCCTTGAATAGGGAGGTTGCTGGACTGTGGCCGATTGCAACGAATACGCCGTCTATGCTCATATCTGTTAAATCACCAGTTTGTGTATCTCGTAATTGAATATGCTTAACTTTTCTTGAAGGTGTTGTGTCTCCATCAATTTCCACAAGTTCTTTATTCCATAGCACCTTTACTTTTGGATTGCTTAGCAAACGTTCCTGATTTGTTTTATCAGCCTTTAATGTGTCGCGTCTGTGGATAAGATAAACCTCACTGGCAAATTTTGTAAGAAACGTTGCCTCTTCAACAGCCGTATTGCCACCACCTACGACGCAAACTTTTTTATCTTTAAAGAAAAATCCATCGCAAGTTGCACAACCAGATACACCATATCCCTGGAAGGTTTTTTCACCATCAAGACCTAGCCACTTTGCTTGCGCGCCTGTTGCGATGATGAGTGTTTCAAATTGATATGAGCCGCTTCTCTCGCTTTCACATGTTTTATTTTTCAGATCCACTTTGATAATTTGATCTTGTATCATTTTCACGCCTAATGCTTGGCAATGATCTGCCATTCTTTGCATAAGTTCAGGGCCTTGCACAGACGTGTCGCCAGGCCAATTCTCAACTTCTGTTGTGATTGTCAACTGACCGCCTGGCTGGTTGCCCAGAAATAATACCGGATCTAAAGCAGCTCGTTGCGCATAGACTGCTGCTGTATAGCCCGCTGGACCACTTCCTATAATTAAACATTTGGTTTTTTTCATGTAAAAGCGCCAAGAGAGGTCTATATAAGAGATGGTAGAACAGAAATAAAAGAGTTGTCAAAGCTTTTCAACACGTCATCTTGAGTGCAACGAGGGAGTTTTTGTGTTCATTTTAGGGAGATTCTTGATCTTATACGCTTAGGGTGAAATATAGTAGGTGGTTGTAAGAAAAACGGAATTTCGCTAATATGAATGTGTGTCTCCTTCGTCTAGCGGTTAGGACATCACCCTCTCAAGGTGGAAACACGGGTTCGATTCCCGTAGGAGATGCCAGAATTCTGAATAATTTCAAATCCTTTTCGAAATTGCGCATCCTTTTTTAGCAGGGTTTTTGGTTTTTTATCAAATATATATTGCGCGCTACTTGTGATATGGTGATCTGGCTCAATTCCGTTGTTTTGGATGGTATTTCCACAGGGTGTCAAAAATTCAAAAACTGTATATTTAAAGCCGCCAAATATCTGAGAAGGAAAAACGGCGGATAATTCTTGCACAGTTCCTTTTGAGAAGGTTTTTTCTCCAACAAGCAAAGCTCTTTTATTATCCTTCAAAGCTCCAGCAACGATTTCAGATGATGAGGCTGTGGATGGGTTAATTAAAACAACCAAGGGCTTTTGATGTAAATAATCCTTTTCTCTTGCATAATAAAATTCTGCATTGGTTTGACTGCGCTTTTCTAAGATTTTTTTCTGTTTCTCTAAAAATAACCCTGATATTAAAACACCTTGTTGGAATATGCCTCCAGGGTTGTATCGCAGATCCAAGATACAGCCTTTTATATTTTGATGTTGTAGAAGAATATTTTTGACTTCATAATAAGAGTTTTTGGTGAAATAATTTATACAAATATATAAAACGTCCTCATGGCAAAAATGTTGAATAGGCTCAATTTTTACCTTATCTCTTAAAATTTCGAATTGTAGACTTTGGTGATCCCTCTCAATCGTGAGTTTGACTGTTGAGCCAATCTCACCCCTTATTTGATCAGCGCAGCTTTTTTTCCAAGCATGAACTTGAACTCCGTTAATATGAGTGATGATATCGCCTTCTCTAAGGCCAGCATAAAAGGCAGGGGAGTTTTTCATTGTACCAACAATTTTTAACGTTTGGTTTCGTGTAAGAATTTTAACGCCAATGCCAGCAGTTTTACCTTTTCCCATATTGATAAGGTTGCGAAAATTTTGCGGCGAAAGATAGGTTGAATAGGAGTCGAGCGCTTTGGTTATGCCTGTTAATGTCTTTTGCAGGAATGATTCATGTGTTTTTGGATGATGTTTATGAAGCCAGCGAAAGCTTTTCACTAAGAAAGTGGTTTGCTCGTTCGGCGAGAGATCTTTTAACATTTCCGATAGTGCAGCGCCTATTAAATCTGCTTTTGTAACGGGCTTAAGCGATTTTTTTTCAATTTCTTCTATTTTATTGAGCAGTAACCTATATTGAACAGAATAGGGAATTACCTCAGATGCGTTAATAAATATCAAAAACATACGCAAATTAAACATCACTTACATTAATACAATATCATGTTGTAAATATTTTTTAAATATGAATATAATAATAATATAATATATATAAAATATAACATGTCTAATTTATTGTCTAATGCCGTAAGTATTCATCGAGAGATACAAGATGTGTTATCACAATTGAATAATGGTAAAGGGTTTAACTTGAGTTATTCAGAATGGAATTTATGTATTGATTTACCTAAATTAACCACAAAGTCAGAAGAAGAATTTTTTAAGACAATTGCAACATTGGAAGCGATTGAGGCTGATATAAATGCAAAGTATGATATATTAAGATCTTTTGTAAAAGAAGGTGAGATAACTTTAGAACCTGCATTAACTCTTAAACTGAATCTTCTAGATTAATCATCTGAACATTTTCAAGAACGTGCGATACTTTTGGCGTTGTAATAACAAATTGACATGAGGTCTGCGGCAGCATTTGAAATTCTTTTATAAGTTTTTGCTGGTTGTGTAAATCCAAGTAAGAAAAGATCTCATCAATTAAAAAGAGAACTTGTTTGTTTTGAATGAGATAATAGATCAGGGCTAAAAATATAGAAATTTGCCCTAGACACTGCTCTCCATTTGAGGCTGTGCTCAGTTTTTTTTCGCCATACCATCCGTCATACTCAACTTTATGAGGTCCAACACCGCAGCCGCCCATCTTTAAATCGCGCTCTCTAGAAGATTTGATATGTTCTAAGGTGAATTCAATAGGTTTTGCAGCGAAATGACATCGGTCTAAAGTTTGAATGTGTGTCAGGAAAGTGTTGAGTTTCTCTATGCCTTCTGCTCGCAGCTGCGTCCAAGTAATACCATGTTCATAGATTTTTTGCTCAATGATATTAAGCCACTTCTCATCTCCATTTTGATAAAGTAATTTTGTGCGTTCAAAAATATAATGCAGATACTTTCCTTGAATGACCTTATATTCGGGTTCAAAAATTGCAAGAACTGTGTCAAAGAATTTTCTGCGTTTTTCTGGCGTTGTGCTGAAAATTCTATCATTGTGCGTTCCTAGCCAAATTGTTTTCATAAATGCGTGAATTTTGGTATGTGGAATGGCTTTTTCTAAATGAAAGATTTTCTTTTTATGATCTTTGTAATGAATCGCAATGTCTTTATCTAAAAAGCCATATCGTGTAAACCACCCATTATTTGTATCTTTTTTTTCAATATCCGCGAGATCTCCACCGCGTAGTCCTTTGGGTTTTTCTAACATAGAAAACGCTTCTAACAGATTTGTTTTTCCAACGCCATTGTTGCCCACAATAACGGAAATAGGATTAGAAAATTCAAAAGTAGATTCAGTGTAATTTCGGAAATTTTTAAGATAGAGTTTTTTTATAATCATATAGTCTCACGATGGTGTCGGAAGGTTCTATAGGTGAGGCAATACAATTTCTCTTTGATTTAAATATTTACCTGCTTTACTACTGTATGTTGTCATTGGCTTTTGTTCGGAAGTAAAGAATAGGAATTGAGATACACCTTCATTTGCATAGACTTTTACAGGAAGAGGTGTTGTATTTGAGAGCTCTAATACCACATATCCACTTGAGCCTGGCTCTATAGGAGTAGTATTAACAATGATACCGCATCTTGCGTAAGTTGATTTTCCAATACAAATCGCAAATGCATTTTCAGGCATATTAAAGGATTCAACTGTGCGCCCTAGCATAAAACCATTAGGTGGAATAATGCAGTAATCTCCTGTTTTATCGTCAAAAGAATCTACGCTGAAAGATTTAGGATCTACGACAGCATTGTGAACATTCGTGAAAATTTTAAATTCAGGCGCAAGTCTTACGTCATATCCGTAAGAAGATAGGCCGTAGGATAATTTGCCATCCGTTTTTTGCTTGTCTACAAAAGGAGTGATCATATTATTTTCTTCACATTGTTGTTTGATCCAAGAATCAGTCATTAAGGTCATTACACATAGGGTGCCCGAGAGTCATAATAGATTTATATCAAATTGATCTATAGAATTGCAATAAAGTTATTGACAATTTATGGAATTTTTTTTAAAGACAATCAAAAGATATGCATGTTAAACTCAAATCAAAACGCATAAACAATTTATTATGAATAAAGGTTTGTTAAGTAGAATAAGGCAGTTTGCGTTTAAGTCAACTGAAGAGTTGGATTTTTCAAACATGGTTCAAGATCCATGGCCCCCTCGATTCAAGAGCAGTTTAGAGAAATTTTTACTCTTATATAGAAAAAGTGAGGGGGAGGAGGCTTTATACTTTTCTTCATTTGAATGGTTAAGGGAATTTAAAAACCTTGCGACGCGCAATGAGATTCGAAAAATTATTGAGGACTGGATAGAGACAAATCATTTTTTATTTTCAAATGCATCTAAGGAATGGCCTTTGGATGTTACCGGATATAGAGTATGGAACTGGATTTCAATGTTTGATTTTTATGGGGTGAGTGCGCGCGATGAATTTAAAAACAAATTGAAGCGCAGTTTATCTGAGCAATTCGCCTTTCTGAAGAAAAATTTACATACGATTTCTGATGCTGTGGTTAAATTTCGAGCATTAAAAGGAATGTTTGGATATTTATTTATCACAGGTCAAGAGTTTATGCCTTTTATTAAAGAGTTAGAGAAATTATTAGGGCTAATCTTTTTAGAGGATGGAGGGCATGTAAGTCGCAATGCCAGATTACATTTGTTATTTTTACGAGATTTGATAGATATTCGTACGATTTTTGCTTCTAGAAAAGGTATAGAAATTCATACTCTGAATAAGAAAATTAGACAGCTTGCATCAGTTGTAAGGCTGTTAAGGCATAGCAATGGAGTCGTTGCCTCTTTTGAAGGGAATTACGCAACCAAAAATGATTTTAATTTGAGGTCTGAAAATTTTAATAACGCTTCGCTTGTTGATGCATGTTTATCGCTTGCAAATGTTGGCAGTGATTTTCTTATGAGTGCGGAGATGACGGGATATATGCGCTTTGCCTATCCTTCGAATGTTTGTATTGTGTCCACAAGATTGTCTCAAGCAAACAAATCTGCATCTTTGGGGGTGTTTAACTTTGAGTGGAGTTTTAAGCAGGATATTATTTTTCAAGATGTGAAAAGTTTTATTACAACAAACAAAAATTACTTTTATAGCATAGCTCATGACCCAAAAGCACAAAGATCTTCAAGTAAAGAGTGTGATTTTTTAGCACTGGAAATTGAGGCTTCCGATATAATCTACAAGAGAGAGATGGATATTGCTAATGGTTGCATAAAGGCTCAAGATAAAATTCAAATCCAAGAGAGTGGGCGATTTGTTTTGCAGTTTATGCTTGGCGCTAATGTAGAGGTGGTGCAATGCGATAAAGTTGTAACTTTTCATGCAGGGGACAAGTTGCAACTTTTTCGTTTACAGGTTTTGAGCGCTTCTAAACTTTTTTACAATGAGGCGGATCATTCGATTATAGTATCTTGTTCTGTTGAGGCGCAAAAAGAGTTAAATATAAAATGGGGCGTAGCAGTTCTTTGAGAAGTGCGGCGCTCTCGGTTCTTTTCTTTTTAACAAAAACATATTATCATGAAGAAAAACAGCAACAAAAAGAGAGTTTCTATCTCTGTCTCAGAAACTCTCAAAGAGCGATCCGATGCTCCGAGTGGGCAGCTTTTTGTTGTTAAAATCAATCGGAATAAAGGAGAGTAAGCATGACAGCATTATCAAAAACTATTACAATTAAAGATTTATTCGAAGCGGGTGTTCACTATGGACATAGTTGCGGACGATGGAATCCAAAAATGAAGCCTTACATTTATGGCATTAGAAATGGTACACACATTATTGATATTCAAAAAACAGCCCCTTTGTTGGAAGCTGCTTTGAAGGAGTTAGAAAAAGTTGCAGAAGGCAATGGTCGTATTTTATTTGTCGCAACAAAAGCAAATGCCCGTGATGTCATTCAAGAGTCTGCAATAGAATGTGGTCAATACTATGTAAACCATAGATGGTTGGGTGGGACACTTACAAACTGGAAAACCATTGCGCAGTCCGTGAAGCGTTTGAAGGATATGGAAAAGCAACTTGAGGCACCTGAGGGACTCAAAAAGAAAGAGGTTCTCAAACTAAGAAGAGAGCATGAGAAATTAGAGCGCTCTATTGGCGGTATTCGAAATATGGGCGGTCTTCCGTCAGCTGTTTTTGTTATTGATGCACTAAAGGAAAATATTGCCATTCAAGAAGCGAGGCGTTTGAATATACCTGTTATTTGTGTATTAGATTCGAATGCCGATCCTGAGGGAATTGATTTTCCAATTCCTGGAAATGATGACGCGATTCGTTCCATTAAATTATATTGTCACGTTGCAAAACAAGCGATTTTAAGAGGGCTTCAAAAGTCTGTGAATTTTGATAAAGAGCAAATGTCACAAAATGCCGCGGATATGACCATGGAAAATGTATTTGATGAAGAGAAAAAGGGGTAATTCATGAAAGTTTCAGCAAGTGATATCAAAAAACTAAGAGACGAAACGCAAGCTGGAATGCTTGATTGTAAAAAGGCTTTGACAGAGTCAAATGGTGATTATAAAGCAGCTGTTGAGTATTTGCGTAAAAAAGGTCTATCTGCTGTTGCAAGCCGCAGTGGCCGTATAGCGGCCGAGGGTGCAATTGTTATTGATGTTGATGTGACAGGCACGAAAGGCGCTATGATTGAGGTAAATTCTGAAACAGACTTTGTTGCGCGTAATGAAAATTTTCAAGATGTGACAGGAAAAATCGCTGAAATTATGGCAAAAGAGCAAACTTCTTTTGAAGATACATTAAAGCTACGATATGATGATGCGCATACAGTTGAGGGCGCTATTACAGATCTAGCTGCACGTATTAAAGAAAACATCTTTATCAGACGCGGGCAAACCTTATCTATTGATCAAGGTGTTATCACATCTTATTTGCACAATAGCTTAGGTCCAAAACATGGTAAAATCGGTGTTTTGGTAGCATTGAAAAGCGCTTCAGACAAAAGAAATGCACTGCATGAAATTGGCAAAAAAATTGCTATGCATATTGCTGCTATAAAACCAAAATCCTTGGATATATCTGATTTGCCGCAAGATTTGATTGATGCAGAGCGTGATATTTATGCAGCGCAAGCAAAAGCATCAGGCAAACCAGAGCAATTTATTGAGAAAATGGTTGAAGGGCGTTTGCGTAAATTTTATGAAGAGGTTGTGTTGTTGGAGCAAAGTTTTGCGCTGGAGCCTAAGCTTAAAGTGAAAGAGTTTGTTGAGCAAGAAGCTAAAGCTTTGGGTGTGGAGATTGTGTTAGCTGATTTTGCATTTTACATGTTGGGCGAAGGTGTAGAAAAAGAAGAAAAAGATTTTGCGAAGGAAGTGCAAGAGCAAATGAATAGAAAATAATCGTCTTTTAGGAGGTGGATATGTTAGAGGACTTAAAGGAAAAATCCAAAAAAGATATGGACAAAGTGGTTGAGAGTTTGTCCAATACTTATAAAGGTGTGAGAACGGGTCGTGCATCTACCAACTTGCTGGATAATATTAAAGCTGAGGTTTATGGTGCGTTGACACCTCTTCAACAGTTGGGGCAAATTACTACTCCCGAGCCGAGAATCATTTCAATTCAAGTGTATGACAAAAGCGCTGTTAAACCCATAGAAAAGGCGATTCGCGAATCTTCGTTGGGTTTAAATCCTATGATTGATGGGAATTTTCTTCGCATTACAATGCCAGATTTAACAAAAGAAAGACGCGAAGAGCTTGTTAAACATATTGCAAAGTTAACAGAAGAATCTCGTGTCGCTGTGCGCAATATGAGAAGAGATGCTCTAGATAGTTCTAAGAAGTTAACAGTTTCAGATGATGAAAAAGAGCGTTTCAAAAAAGATATTCAAAAAATAACTGATGGGTATATCGAAAAAATCGACACACTTTTTGAGAAGAAAAAATCCGAGATTATGCAGGTTTAATCCTGTTATTAAAAAATTTTATTTTTATCAAAATAATCTACATTTTCAACTTGTTTCTTAATTGCTGCCATGCTAAAACTATATTGTAAAGTAAAGAAAAGAAGACGCGTGAAAACGTCTTTATAGTTTTTTCTACGCAATGACGGGGCGTAGCCCTGTCATTGCCTGAATACCTTTCATCCACCCACTGTCCTTAAGATTTAAGCACAGTGTCTGGATGCATCTGTAGGTTTCATAGAAAAGGTCGATGAATAGCGTAAAGACATCAGCGATATTGTAGTGCTGATGTCAACTTTAATTCTTTTTGAGTAAGCCAATCTCTTTCCTTAGAGGTTGTGCAGAATAAAACTAGGATGTTTTAAACAATCAAAGTTTAATTTGAGAGTTTGATCCTGGCTCAGAACGAACGCTGGCGGCATGCTTAACACATGCAAGTCGAATGTTACTTTCGGGTGACATGGCAGACGGGTGAGTAATATATAGGAACGTACCTTCTTGTTTGGAATAACGTTTGGAAACGAACGATAATACCAAATACGCCCTACGGGGGAAAGATTTATCGCAAGAAGAGCGGCCTGTACCGGATTAGGTAGTTGGTAGGGTAATGGCCTACCAAGCCAATGATCTGTAGCTGATCTGAGAGGATGATCAGCCACACTGGGACTGAGACACGGCCCAGACTCCTACGGGAGGCAGCAGTGGGGAATATTGGACAATGGGGGAAACCCTGATCCAGCGATGCCGCGTGAGTGATGAAGGCCTTCGGGTTGTAAAGCTCTTTTAGCAGGGAAGATTATGACGGTACCTGCGGAATAAGCACCGGCTAACTTCGTGCCAGCAGCCGCGGTAATACGAAGGGTGCTAGCGTTGTTCGGAATAACTGGGCGTAAAGGGCGTGTAGGTGGTTTGAAAAGTGAGGTGTGAAATCCCCGGGCTTAACCTGGGAATTGCATTTCATACTGGCAAACTAAGTGTGCGAGAGGGGAAAATGGAATGGCGAGTGGAGCAGTGAAATGCGTTGATATTCGTTGGAACATCAGAGGCGAAGGCGATTTTCTGGCTCGTTACAGACACTGAGGCGCGAAAGCGTGGGGAGCAAACAGGATTAGATACCCTGGTAGTCCACGCCGTAAACGATGAATGCTCGATGTTGGTGGCTTCGGTCATCAGTATCAAAGCTAACGCGATAAGCATTCCGCCTGGGGAGTACGATCGCAAGATTAAAACTCAAAGGAATTGACGGGGATCCGCACAAGCGGTGGAGTATGTGGTTTAATTCGAGGCTACGCGAAAAACCTTACCAACCTTTGCATGGGAACTGTGCCTTCTTGAAAGAGAGGGGTCATTTAGTTGGGTTCCGCACAGGTGCTGCATGGCTGTCGTCAGTTCGTGTCGTGAGATGTTGGGTTAAGTCCCGCAACGAACGAAACCCTTGTTGTTAGTTGCCAGCACGTTATGGTGGGCACTTTAGCAATACTGCCGGTGACAAACCGGAGGAAGGTGGGGACGATGTCAAGTCATCATGGCCCTTATAGGTTGGGCTACACACGTACTACAATGGTGGTAACAAAAGGAAGCAATACTGCAAAGTGGAGCAAATCCCAAAAAACCACCTCAGTTCGGATTGTCCTCTGCAACTCGAGGGCATGAAGTTGGAATCGCTAGTAATCGCAGATCAGCACGCTGCGGTGAATACGTTCCCGGATCTTGTACACACTGCCCGTCACGCCATGGAAGCTGGTTCTGCCTTAAGCAGGTGCTCTAACCTGGATTTATTCAGGAGGAAGCCTATCACGGTGGGGCTGGTGACTGGGGTGAAGTCGTAACAAGGTAGCCGTAGGAGAACCTGCGGCTGGATCACCTCCTTTCTAAAGAGTTCTCTGAGGTGAATTTATCGTTATACTTCAGATATTTTTCTATTTTCAATCCTCACGTACCAAAAGTACGCTGCGGTTGAAAATAAAAAATTTCTTTGTCTAACAATAAATTCCCTCTCAGATAACCTCGCGTTCTAAACGTGAGGTTGTTTGCTGGAATTTAAAGAAATTACAGCGTTTTATTTATTAAAGTAAGCGCGCGCTATTCTTCGACCTTTTCTATACGTGGAGCAAGGTTTTTCCTCCATCCAACGAAACTCAAAGTTTGAATAAACTCTGAGCTGAAAGAGGAAAAGACAATTTGCTAGGGGTTTTGAGATGGATACAAGGAGGATTTGAGATTTTATAAGGAGTGTACTGAATGTACATGACGCGATAAAATCGAAAACCGACGAAGTAAACACTCAAAAACACAGCAAAGTAAGGGGCTTGTAGCTCAGTTGGTTAGAGCACACGCTTGATAAGCGTGGGGTCGGAGGTTCAAGTCCTCCCAGGCCCACCAAAGCCATGGGGGCATAGCTCAGTTGGTAGAGCACCTGCTTTGCAAGCAGGGGGTCATCGGTTCAAGTCCGATTGTCTCCACCAGATGAAAAGGTAGTATTTAAAGTTAAAAACAGACAGCTTAAAGTGAAACGTAAGCTATTAATATCGTTATCTTGAGGCGCAGCTGAAAGATCTTTGTGAGTTTATCTTAGGAAGATTCTTCAAGCACTTCGCTCCTCAGGATGACGCTTAATATAAATGATTAAGTTATGAGAGTGGTAATACATCTCTTCATTTATTGAAGAGATGTATAAGATACCATGTCTTATAACAAAAATAAACGCAGTTGTGTGACGAACACCATTGTCACACAGCAAACTGAGTAATAAATTATAAGACAAAAGGTAAATGCCTTCCACCTTGAGAGAGGAGAGATTAAACTTCGATTTAACTCCCGGCCTCAAGGTCTAGGTCATTTAGGAGGAAAAATGTTTTAGATACGAGGAGAAAATTTATTTTGCGATTGAATGTAGTAAATCTACATGATTGAGTAAAATCAATTTTTGACGAAGTAGATGAGATATTTTTACCCTAAAGAATCGGGTAAGATAGGAAGGGCGTTTAACGGATGCCTTGGCACCAAGCGGCGATGAAGGACGTGATACGCGACGAAATGCTACGGGGAGGAGCGAAAGACCTATGATCCGTAGATCTCCGAATGGGGAAACCCATATTTTTAGTTTGGATTGAATGAATTTGAGCGTTAGCTTTTGCTACCATCTCAAATTCATTCAATCCAAGTCTAAAAATATACTCTTCGTTTACGAAGAGAGCGAACCTGGAGAACTGAAACATCTAAGTACCCAGAGGAAAGGAAATCAAAAGAGACTCCGAAAGTAGTGGCGAGCGAAATCGGACCAGGCCGCACCATAGAGTGCGCTTATAAAGTTAAGAACTGGAATGTGTTGGGAAGCACAGCGATACAGGGTGACAGCCCCGTACAGGTAGAAAGATTTTATAAGAGTGAGTAGAGCGGGACACGAGAAATCCTGTTTGAACATGGGGGGACCAATCCTCCAAGCCTAAGTACGTCTTGGTGACCGATAGTGAACAAGTACCGTGAGGGAAAGGTGAAAAGAACCCCGAGAAGGGGAGTGAAATAGACCTGAAATTGGACGCCTACAAGCACTCAGAGCTACAGCTTGCTGTAGTGATGGGGTACCTTTTGTATAATGAGTCAGCGAGTTTATATTGCAAGCAAGCCTAAGCCGTTAGGTGTAAGCGAAGCGAAAGCGAGTTTTAATAGAGCGCCATAGTTTGCAGTATAAGACCCGAAACCGGGCGATCTAGCCATGAGCAGGTTGAAGATTTGGTAAGACGAATTGGAGGACCGAACCCACTGATGTTGCAAAATCAGGGGATGACTTGTGGTTAGGAGTGAAAGGCTAATCAAGCTCGGAAATAGCTGGTTCTCCGCGAAAACTATTGAGGTAGTGCGCCTTGATATAAGCACCAGGGGTAGAGCACTGAATGGGCTAGGGGGAGTCACATCTTACCAAACCCAATTAAACTCCGAATACTGGTGTGGCAGGCAAGGTAGTCACACTGCGGGAGCTAACTTCCGTAGTGGAGAGGGAAACAACCCAGACCAACAGCTAAGGTCCCTAAGTGATCACTAAGTGGAAAAGGAAGTGAAGACGCCAAGACAGCGAGGAAGTTGGCTTAGAAGCAGCCATCTTTTAAAGAAAGCGTAACAGCTCACTCGTCTAGATAAGTGTTTTTGCGCCGAAAATGTAACGGGGCTCAAGTGATCCACCGAAGCTTTGGGTTTTTTTAGATCTTAATGTAATGTTATATACATCATGTATCAAAAATGCCACAATACAAAAAAACATCAACACAGTATGAAGAACAATGAAAATCTTAGATACACTCTATGACATGACCAAACGCATTATTCAAGAACAGAATAATGATAGGGTTATGAATGAACTAAGAACAACATTACTAGAAGCCTTAAAGCAGTTCAATCGCTTTAATGCAAAACTAGGACGCAAAGAAGCTCTTGAAGCAGCCATCATATCTATTGATGATGCTAAGATTCTTCTTAAACTCTGTGTGGAGTTAAAATGCATCACGTACGATTCTTACAAAACCTATGAAGAAAACCTTCAAGGTTTGGTTAAGATGATGGTGGCAGAAAAGAACATTATGTTTGGATCTAAAAAAGCGGTAGCGGAGCGTTCTCTAGGCCGATGAAGGTCACTCGTTAGAGGGGCTGGAGGTATGAGAAGTGAAAATGCTGACATAAGTAACACAAATCGTGTGAGAAACACGATCGCCGAAAATCCAAGGGTTCCTACGCGATAATAATTAGCGTGGGGTGAGTCGGCCCCTAAGGCGTATGCGAAAGCAAAAGTCGATGGAAATCAGGTTAATATTCCTGAACCCAGTATTCGTGACGAATACCGTAACTTGTTCCTGCTTAATGGATTGTTGGGGGCAAGGAAGGTGTTCCAGGAAATAGCGAATACAATAAATGGACCGTACCCTAAACCGACACTGGTGGATACGTAGAGTATACGAAGGCGATGAGAAAATGGTGTTGAAGGAACTCGGCAAAATGCCCTTGTAACTTCGGAAGAAAAGGGACCTATCCCTGCGCAAGCAGAGGTAGGTGGCACAGAATAGGGAGTGGCGACTGTTTAGCAAAAACACAGGACTCTGCAAACACGAAAGTGGACGTATAGGGTCTGACGCCTGCCCGGTGCTGGAAGGTTAAAAGGAGGTGTGAAAGCTCCGAATTGAAGCCCCAGTAAACGGCGGCCGTAACTATAACGGTCCTAAGGTAGCGAAATTCCTTGTCGGGTAAGTTCCGACCTGCATGAATGGCGTAACGACTTCTCCGCTGTCTCCAACACCAACTCAGTGAAATTGAATTCTCCGTGAAGATGCGGAGTACCTGCGGTTAGACGGAAAGACCCCGTGCACCTTAACTACAGCTTTACAGTGGTATTGTTTGTGTTATGTGTAGGATAGGTGGGAGGCTTTGAAGCGTGAGCGCCAGCTTGCGTGGAGCCATCCTTGAAATACCACCCTTAACATAAGCGATATCTAACCATGACCTATTGTCTGGGACCCTGTATGGTGGGTAGTTTGACTGGGGCGGTCGCCTCCGAAAGAGTAACGGAGGCGTGCGAAGGTAGGCTCAGATTGGTCAGAAATCAATCGGTGAGTGTAATGGCAAAAGCCTGCCTGACTGCGAGACCCACAAGTCGAGCAGAGACGAAAGTCGGTCATAGTGATCCGGTGGCACTGTATGGAAGGGCCATCGCTCAACGGATAAAAGGTACGCCGGGGATAACAGGCTTATCTCCCCCAAGAGTCCACATCGACGGGGAGGTTTGGCACCTCGATGTCGGCTCATCACATCCTGGGGCTGTAGAAGGTCCCAAGGGTTTGGCTGTTCGCCAATTAAAGTGGTACGTGAGCTGGGTTCAGAACGTCGTGAGACAGTTTGGTCCCTATCTGCCGTAGGAATTAGGATGATTGAAAGGAGTTGTTCTCAGTACGAGAGGACCGGAATGAACATACCTCTGGTGTACCAGTTGTCGTGCCAACGGCAGCGCTGGGTAGCTACAGTATGGACGGGATAACCGCTGAAAGCATCTAAGCGGGAAGCCTCCCTTAATACGAATCATCCCTATGAGGGTCGTGGAAGACTACCACGTTGATAGGCGGGAAATGGAAGCATGGTAACATGTGTAGTTCACCCGTACTAATAACCCCATTGGCTTATCTGAAAACTCAACTTACACAGTAGAGTCAACCACTCTCATAATTTAATCATTTGTTATTAAACACAAAAAGCACAAAACATGATTGGTCATCATAGCGGAGATGCAACACCTGAATCCATCTCGAACTCAGACGTGAAAAGCTCCTGCGCCGAGGGTACTTAGCCTTAAGGCTTGGAAGATTAGGTCATGACCAATCTTGTTTTTTGCTTGGAATATATATTATTCCTCCTCTTGTTTTTTTAAAAGACTATCTGATTCTTAGTTTTCTTTTATCTTAAAACATAATCGTTATAATCAATAAGAAGACTGAAGAGGGTGTTATGGCGTAGCCGATGTGGTTGAATATAAGGAGGGGATATGGAAGGAAATGTTTTGGGATTACCTCTTGAGTATCATGAGTTAACCGAATATTTTGATGTGCATAATACATCTAGTAAAATCACCAAAATGAATTCCTTTATTGAAAGTTTGCTCAAGAAATATGGTGTTCAGACTGTTTTGGATATGACATGCGGCACTGGATCTCAGGTATTTTTTCTTACCAATCTTGGATATAAGGTTGCAGGTTCGGATTTTAGTCCAAAACTTTTAAATATTGCAAGACAAAAAGCGCAAACAATGGATTGTGATATTTTGTTTATTGATGGTGATATGCGCACACTTAAAGTTGGTGAATTTGATGCTGTTATTACGATTTTTAATGCTATTGGTCATCTTACAAAATCTGATTTTGAGGTAGCGATACGAAATATATGGGATAATTTGAAGGTTGGCGGAGTTTATGTGTTTGATATTTTCAATTTAAGCGCTATGACGGATGAAGTGGTCCATAATTTAAAAATGGATTATGAGTTTACCGTTGATGGTATTCAAATACATCATAAACAATATTCAGAGCTTGATAGAAAGAATGGTTTATTGAAGTCGTATGATCATTATGAGATTTATGAAACCTCAGGAAATGTGCGATGTTTAGACCATTCTTTTACTTTGCAGATTTATACAGTAGAAGAGTTGAGGGGTATGCTTAAAAGAAATGGTTTTGAGGTGGTGCATATATATGAAAATTTAAGTATTGTTATGGTTGCGCGCAAACATTAAAGCATTTTTTCTTCGAATAAAAAATATTACTATAAGCAGAAAAGCTGATCCAAGAGTGATTGTGAGAACAACACCTAAAGTATTAGAGCGTGAAGAGGTGAAAGTTGGTTTTGGTGATGGTATGGAGGGGCATAAATGATTGACTGAGAAAGGATATAATCCACGGAATGCACAAGAATATACATCAGATTCAAGGATGCATAAAGATTGATCCTCATTGCAGCGAATAATTTTATAATTTGCTAGTAGAGGTGTATTGATCATTGATTACGGGCACTGAAATCCATTGTTTGTGCAAATTTCTGTATTGAATGTTAATGAAATAAGTTTAACAAAATCTCCATCAAGCCAATCATTTCCATTTACAGTGAAGCGAATTAGAATGCACCCATTATTGCATTCGATTGTTTTTCCTGGTAAAAACTCTGGCGCAAGCGGAATGTTTTTATCCATACCGTTACTATCGAATAATCCAGCTGTTGCGGTTAAAATAATCACATTGCGCTTTGTATTAGTATTTGTCACCTTAAATTGAACAGCTAAAGTTTCACCAGCGCAGCCTGCGTCTCCATCAGCTTCAATGACAAGATTATTAAAAGGAAAATCGCTCAGTACAGCTGATTTATTTGAGATAAGAGTACAAACCATTATTTTAATTATATTTTTTTATACATACATTATATTATTTATTTACACATATTTCAAGATTGAATTATTTATATTTTATGGTAAAATAGATCAAAAGATTTTATATTTTATCTAAATGACATATCAGTCATGTGACGACTGTGAGTTCCAAATTTCAAAAAGCGAATATTTAGAAGAGTTTCAAAAAGCATTTATTGTTATTCAATCTGAATCAGATCATGCATGTTTGGGTGAGAAAAATAGGGTGTTCTTTAAGGTGGTTAACCAATCTAAAAAACGTCGTTTTAAAATTACGCAGGCGGAATTGAGCATTGATAACACATCTTCTTATATTGAGTTAAGTTTTGCGGAATCTCCTATTGGAAAAATTATTGATGTTAATTGTGGTGAATTAAATATTATTGTTAATGTGTCAGGACCGTGGAAAGAAAGTGATAAAGTGAGTCTTTCTGTGAAAGGGCAAACATTAGTTTGATGCATTATAGTTTTTCAAGAATTTCTTCTCTACGTAAGCACTCTGTGCTTCCTATCAGTTCAAGGAATATAGTATCTTGATCCATCCATGTTTCAAGTGTAACTTCAACAAGATCCGTACTTTCCGGTTCCAATGTTATTCTTCTTGGTTCTACATTTGAAACGGGGGTAGGTGTTAATGAGCCCTCTGACACCAAAAACGCATTAATTTTCGTTAAAATAAGCCTTTGAAATTGAAAAGGGTTGGTGATTTTAAAAAACAAACAACATTCAGTTGCATCACAAGCTTTATTCAGGTCAAGCAATGGTTCTACAAGCGCAAAATCACCTGCTTCATTGATTTGCACAATAGTTGCAGCTTGATTTTCATAAGTAAACTGACAAGGCATTATCTTAAGGAAATGCAATTTCTTGGTTCATTATATCATGTAATGTATTTTATTTATTGCAATGGATTTAATATTTTTTAATAAGTTTTGCGGTAAATTAGGTAGAGGTTTTTTTTAAATAAATGCTGTGAAATTTTTACGCTTAATAAGCTGGCTGTTATTTTTTTTATTGAATATTAATTTTGCTTATCTTCAAGCAGAAGAGGCTGATGCAGATTCGATTATGTCTAGATTTAGTTGTTATAGGCATGAATTTACGAAACATGAATTAATGAATTGGGTTGTTGATAGAGCCGAAGATGGAGAAAAGATTACAGTAAGTGGTTTAATTGTTGGAAAAATTGGTTTAGAAGCTCCTGATTTGATGATTGATGGCGCTCGAGTTTTGATAGAAAATTTGGGGGAAAAATTATACAAAACCGAAGAGCAGTCATCAGTTTATCGAGCATTAAATTTTTTTAGATTCAAAAAAATACTTTTGCTTGATGGTAGAGAGATTAGATATCGTCTTGATGGGGAAGAAAATAGTTTTCATCTATGGAAAAAAGACCAAAATCCTTACTTTGATTATATGTCATGTAACGGCACACCCAAGGGGAAAATAAATTTATGGAAGGGGGTGGCGCAGGATATAAGGGAAAAACGCTGTCAATTATTACTTATAGGTGGCGATATGGTTTACTCTGACGAGAAAGATGGAAAGGCACCGTCTATTTTTGAATTGCCAATCATTAAGGAATGGGTTGAATGGATTAAGAGCAAGAGAAGTGCCGATGAAATTCAGAAGTATGAAGAAGGGATGAAAGCCAGGGAAAAAGAAATAAAAGATATGCTACGAGATTTTTTTGCAAGACTTTATCTTAGTTGTTATCTGGATATAAAAGATGTGGCACGCTCATGTCTTGCAATTATGCAATTAGATGATCATGAGCTTTATGACGGCGCGAGGAAAACAAACTTATGGTTGGCTGAGTTGATTCGCGCAATTGGCATTGAGGCATATTTATTGTTCCAACATCATGTCACACAAGATGAGTTAACTCGAGCAAATGGATTTTTAGATGATACTTCTGGAAAAATCTACAGATTATCTCAAAAAAAGGCCTTGGTTGCTTTTGATATGAGGATGAAGCGAGAGGATGGTCTAATGATATCAAATGGAGCTTTTACGCAAGCGTATGATTGTTTGCTTTCAAATGTTAAAGAGCTAGAAACAGTAGATATTATGATAGTGATACCAATTGTATTTCCAAGTTTTCCACTATGGCTTGCTGGGTGTTTGACTGACGAGCAAAACCCTATCGATGGAACGACTGAGTTGCAAGATGATATGAAGGATGGTTGGAAGTATGATTCTGATTCATTAAAAAGACTTTTTGATATGGTGAAGTTACTTACAATAGTGAATCCATCCGTGAAATTTCGTTTTTATGCAGGAGATGTTCATGTAGGCTGTATGTCAAAAATTGTTTTGCCTCCTAGTCTAACGTTTGATAGAGAGATAGGCATTGAGGAGGTTGCAAGCTCTGGGATTGGAAGTGAAGCGCCTTTCAGTCCTTGGGAAAATTACGCATTCACAGTATGGCAAGAACTTAAAAATTGCATACATCCATTTGCATGTTGTGACTGTTCAGAGTGTACATGTTTTTGTTGTGATCATGGCCCTTCCTGTTGTTCTTCTCATATGAATTTTTTAAGAGCTGAAAACGCGAAAGGTGTTTTTATAACGCAGCAGAATTACTTTTCTTCTGCTAGAAATGGGTTTGTGACTTCAAATGAGGTTTACAAGGTAAATTTTGATGATCGCTCATGTCTTCAGTGTGTACGTGATGTTTTTGGATGTTGTGGGTTGATTTGTGATTCATGCGGTTCTGGTAACGCTGTAGAGGATAAAGAGCCTATCAGTAATCCTCTTCCTTACGCAATGGCATAGTGAGTAAAGATTAACAGTTTTTTGTTTTATGGTGCTACCATGAAGCATAGAGTGATTATTTTTATATGCGGCATGCAAAACAAAGTTAAGACAGATACAGGATTAGAATATATTGAAACTCAAGAAGGAAAAGGTGAATGTCCGCAACCTGGGCAAAAAATTAGTGTTCATTACACAGGCACACTTGCAAATGGAACAAAATTTGATAGTTCTTATGATAGAGGGCAACCCCTTCAATTTATTGTAGGTGTTGGGCAGGTCATTCAAGGTTGGGATGAAGGATTATTAAGCATGAAGCCTGGTGGAAAAAGAACCTTGATTATTCCTCCAGAGCTAGGGTATGGCGCAAGAGATTTGGGTGCTATTCCTCCGAACTCCACATTGTATTTTGATGTAGAGCTTGTTGAGATTCATTGATATTGAAGCGCATGTTAGAATAGCGCTTTAATATCTCTAATATGCGTAACTTTTGTCACTCCTTCAGGAGTCTTTTCTCCGGATACATTGCAGTAAATCGTTTCAAACCCAAGTTTCTTAGCTTCTTTAATTCGTTCATCAAGTTTTAAGACAGGGCGGATAGACCCTGAAAGAGAGACTTCACCAATAAACACACTTTTGTTTGTAATAGGTTTATCATAAATAGCGGACATGAGCGCTGCAATAACCGCAAGATCTAGAGCCGGCTCTTTAAAAGTAAGCCCCCCAGCCAAGTTGAGATAAATATCCTTATCGCTTAAAGGAATTTTACAACGTGACTGAATAACAGCCACAAGAGTGGATAGTTTATTGTGGTCCCAGCCAACATTGACGCGCCTTGGAGATGGCAGAAAAGAAGATGTGACAAGCGCTTGAATCTCACACAAAAGAACACGCGTGCCTTCTATGCCAGCTGCAATAGCTGTTCCGCTAACATCTGAATCTTCATTCAGGAATAACGATGAAGGATTTTTAACTTCCTTGAGACCTTGCTGTGTCATTTTAAAGATCCCAATCTCGTTGGTTGGACCGAATCTATTTTTGCTGGTTCGCAAAATGCGGTAATCATATTGTGTATCACCATCGAAATATAGAACAGCATCTACCATATGTTCTAATACGCGAGGTCCTGCAAGTGAGCCATCTTTAGTCACATGACCAATTAATAGAACGGCATAATTATGTTGTTTTGCAGAGTCAATTAGTGTTTGTGTCACGGCGCGAATTTGCGAGATAGATCCGGTAGGAGAATCAATATCTGGATGCATCATGGTTTGAACAGAATCTATTATCGCAACCCCTAAATTTGGTAAATTTTCAAAGGCGTGGACCAATTCTATTACATTTGTGCTAGTTGTCATAAAAAAGTTTTCTTCTTTGGTGTCTAGACGTTTCGCTCTGATTTTGACTTGCGATAACCCTTCTTCGCCCGTTGCATAAGCGCAAATTGCATTATTTGCGACTTGAGACGCAACTTGCAACATGAGAGTAGATTTTCCAATACCGGGTGTTCCGCCTATAAGAATAACGGACCCCTTTACAATACCAGATCCGCAAACACGATCAAATTCATCAATACCTGTTTTGAGGCGCTGCATATCAATTTCTTCGACGTTATCTAAGGTTGAAAAAATATCTTTATTGACTTTATGGTTGCGCGAGCGCTGTTGAAGATCTTCTACAACGCAGTTCCATTCTTTGCAGGATTCGCAGCGACCAGACCATTTGGATGTTATGACGCCGCAGGCATTACAGGTATATTTTGACATGATTGATTATTCTTATATTTTTCTCAGTTTACCAGATTTGCATCAATTTTTCGCGTTACTCCATCTTTTAATTCAATGATTTGATCACCGTATTTTTTGATAAACTCAGTGTTGTGGCTAATCATTAAGCAGCATAAATTTCTTTCACGCACCAATTTTTGTGTGAGCTCCATCGCAAAAGTGCTGGTTTGCGCATCAAGCGCTGCCGTATGTTCATCTAAAAGCAGAATGGGGCTATGCACAAGAGTTGTCATAATTAAATTCAAAATTTGCCTTTGCCCGCCTGATAAAAGCTGCATTTTTTGGTCTAAATTCATAGATTTTCCAAGGTAATTCTTGATAATTTTTGTAAACTCTTCTTTTTGATGTGTGTCGTACGCATAATTCCACCAGTGTTTTTTAAACTGATTGAAGGCAAGGGTAAAGTTTTCCCAAATGGAAAAATCTGCAATTGTACCTGATTTTGGATCTTGGAAAACGCGGCCGATGTATTGAGATCGTACTTGCTCAGAAAAGGTGTTTAGATCAACGTCATCCTGAGGCGAAGCCGAAGGATCTTTCTGCGTTTGTCTTAGGGAGATCCTTCGTTCGCTATGCTCACTCAGGATGATGTTACCTTTATCTAAGGTGAGTTGACCCGCAATAGCATTAAATAATGTGGATTTCCCTGCGCCATTAGGTCCAACGAGCATACATATTGTTCCAGGCTCCACGTCAAACGATACATCCTTAAGAATTGTTTTTCCATCAATGGATAGTTTGACATTTTTAAGCGTTAACATAGCTTCTCCTTAGTTTAGAAACTGCAATGAGTGTAATAACAATACCTGCCGTAATGAGATTTAAATCTGATGGTTTGAAAATGAAGTCAGCTTTTAATGCATAGTGAATAATAAGACGGTAGATTAGCGCGCCGCCAATGCATGCGAGGCATTTAATAGATAGGCGCGAAGGTTTAAACAATTGCTCTCCAATAATAACAGCAGCAAGCCCCGTAATAAGAGTTCCAATACCTAAATTTATATCAGCAAATCCTTGATAAAATGCCATCAATCCACCAGCTAATCCAACTAGACCATTGGCAAGTATTAAACCTATAGTTTTCATTTTTTCTACAGAAATGCCAAGAGAATTTGCGCAAGCTGTGTTTTGACCGGATGCACGAAACCTTAAACCGAAGATCGTATTGAGCAGATAAATAAGCGCTCCAGTTGAGATAGTTAAACATAAAATGATTGTATGCACTGGGAGGTCGTAATTTAACACAACATTTGGCGCACCCATGATTCGTAAATTAATAGAATATAAAGCAAGTTGCACTAAAATACTAGCTAGCACATCAGCCATTTTGAGTTTATTGTGAAGAATTGCTGTTAATAGGCCTGCAATGCCTCCAAAGATAAAAGATGCAGCGAGCCCTATGTTTGGAGTGTTCATAAAATATGCTGCGATAAATGCGCCAAATGTAAAGCTACTATCAACGGTTAAATCAGAAAACTTGAGTAAGCGGAAGGTTATAAACACACCCAATGCAACAAGTCCATAGATGAGTCCAAGTTCTAAAATAACCATTTTATCTTACCGCTTTTTCTGGAAGCGCTATACCAAGAAGTTGTGCTTGCTGGTAATTTGCAACTTGCGTGCCAGATTCTGGATAATAAATCTCTGGCATTTTGCCGGTTTTAAAGTAACTTACAATAAGCTCGGCTGTTTTAAGGCCTAGTTCATACTGGTTTGGTCCATAAGAGGCGATGGCACCTTGATCTAAAATATCTGTATCGCTAACAAATACAGGGATTTTATATTGATTTGCAATTTTTACTATCGTTTTGAAGCCGGATAAAGCAAGGTTGTCATTTGTTATAAGAATAGCGTCAACGTCCATACATAATTGCTTTGCAGCTTGCGCGAGTTCTTGGGATTGATAAATACCAACCGCTTTAAATTCAATCCCCATTTTTGGTGCAATTTTTGCAAGTTTTTCATTAAGCGCAATGGAGTTCATTTCTCCTAATCTGTATAAGGTTCCAAGTTTTTTTAATTTTGGATAAACTTGTTTGTAAAATTTCAGCTGTGGTTCTAGCGGGATATAGTTGGATGCGCCGCTAATATTAGTATTTTTCATTAATCCAGCCGCTACGGGATCTGTGATGGAAGAAAAAAATACAGGGGTATTAGTTTTTAAAAAAGCTTGTGCTGATGGCGTTCCAAGAGCAATAATTGCGTCAGGTTTATCAGCCATAAATTGTTTCGCAATTTGAATGGCAAGCAGAATTTCCCCGTTTGCACTTTTTATTTTTTGAATATTATACCCTTCTTTTTTTAAACCATCGATAATTCCATCTCGCGTTCTATTGAGAGCAGGATGCTCTACAATTTGTGTAAGATAAATTGTTCTAGTGTTATTTTTGGGTGTGTCGCAGCCGATAAAGAAACTCATAAATATCGAGCTAAATATTAAGAAATATCTTGACATAATTTCCTCCTCCTTTTTTTTGTTGTCCGTGCTATATGCTCAGGATGACAAGGTTTCTTGTAATAGTTTAAGGTATCCTTGGTTCTTTTCTTCTCGTAAAAATCTTGCAACCCGACCTACAGTTGTAAGACTTGCGCCTGTTTGCTCGTGAATTTCACGGTAAGATAGATTTTTGAAATGAAGTAATTGTGCAATTTTCCAACGCTCCTTAAGAGCTTTCAATTCCTGAGGTGTGCAAATATCCTTTAAAAATGCTTCAGCCACTTTCTCATCTGATATAAGTGTTAATGCTTTTTCGAGCGAAGTCATAGAGATAATTTTATTATATTATACTATTATACTAACATAGTAGCACAGTAATATCAACTAGCTTTTTAAACAAAAGTATTGTAACATGTGAGAAATATCGATATGTAATTAAGATAATGTTTCCAAGAATAGGACGAAGACTTTTTGGATTTCTTTCCAGAGATATGGCAATTGATCTTGGAACGGCAAATACACTGGTTTATGTAAAAGGAAAAGGAATTGTGTTAAATGAACCATCCGTGGTAGCAATTTCAGAAAAACATGGAAAAAATCATGTGTTGGCCGTTGGTGAAGAAGCAAAGTTAATGGTAGGAAGAACACCAGGACATATTACAGCTATTCGACCTTTGAAAGATGGTGTTATTGCTGATTTTAATGTGGCTCAAGAAATGATTCGTCATTTTATTGCGAAGGTGCATAATCGTAAAAGTTTTGCAGCGCCACAAATTGTTATTTGCGTTCCATCAGGTGCAACGCCTGTTGAGAGGCGCGCGATTCAAGAAGCGGCTGAGAGCGCTGGTGGGCGCAATGTGTATCTTATTGAGGAGCCTATGGCGGCAGCGATTGGTGCGGATTTACCCGTGACAGATCCTGTTGGATCTATGGTTGTAGATATTGGCGGAGGAACAACTGAGGTTGCTGTAATTTCTCTTGGTGGTATTGTGAACGCACTATCCGTAAGGGTAGGAGGAGATAAGATGGATGAAGCAATTGCGCATTATATCCGTCGAACGCACAATCTTTTAATTGGTGAAGCAACAGCTGAAAAAATTAAAAAATCTATTGGCTCAGCAGTTGAAACGAAGGAAAGTCCATCAATCAAGATGACAATTAAAGGACGTAGCTTATTAACTGGCGTTCCATCTGAAGTAACCATTACGCAATCACAAATTGTTGAGTCGTTGTCAGAAGTGGTTCGCGCTATTAGCGAAGGTGTAAAAGAATCTTTAGAAACAACGGCACCAGAGCTAACTTCAGATATTTTTGAACGCGGAATCACAATGACAGGCGGAGGCGCATTGCTACAAAATCTTGATGTTGTATTAAAACAGGCGACAGGGGTTCCGGTTTATATTCATGATAATGCTTTGCAAAGTGTTGTTTTAGGAACTGGAAAAGTGCTTGAAGAGATTAAATCCTTGAAACAGAAGCATATTTTAATGGATGAATCAGCTTGAAGGTTGTTCAAGTTTTTTTTATAAAATTCATTTTATTTCTTATTTTACTCTCGAGCGTTATCTCGTTGCAGTATTTTAACGGTCAGCGTTTAAAATTTTTATCCAAAAATAATTATATCCATTTAAGACTTGTGTCTAATGAGAGAGGTGTTATTACAGATGAAAATGATGTTATTTTAGCTGAGAATAAGCCTACGTATAAGGCTTTTATTACGGCATATGATAAGAAAGAGTTTAATGAAATATTGGAGCGTTTGAATAAAATTATCCCTATAAAAGATTTTCCTGTTTATAGGAGACGCTCTTACATCTTGGTTTATCCATCGCTATCTTGGAAGCAAGTTGCTTTGCTAGAATCTAATAATTTGCTTGGAGTGAAGATAGAAGCAAGTTATAAGCGTGTATATAAATTTCCGGAGATTTTTTCTTCTGTTTTAGGGTATGTGTCAATTGCAAATGAAAAAGATGAGTTGAATAACATTTCTGACCTTTATCTGGGTAGAGGATTGGGAGTTGAGGCATATTATGATGAAGATTTAATGGGAGTGCCTTATCAAATGGAGGAAGAGGTTGATGCTAAAGGTAGATTTATACGAAATCTTGATAAACACTTAGGACAGAAAGGCAAGAATATTAAAACTACGCTTGATATAAAACTTCAAACACATCTTTTGAAATGTCTAAGAGAAAAGGATGTGAAAAGTGCAGGTGTTGTAGTAATGGATATTCATACGGGCGCAATTAAAGCACTTATATCCTACCCAACTTTCAATCCTAATGTATTCGCACATTCTATTTCTTCTAAAGATTGGAACGCTTTGCAAAAAAATCCTTTTAATCCACTATATAATAAAGTAGTTCAAGGCTTATATAGTCCTGGTTCTATTTTTAAGCTAACCATTCTTTTAACAGCGCTTGAAAAAGGTATTCGTTTAGATGATGTTGTGTGTCGCGGACATACTAATATAAAAGGACAAAAGTACCATTGCTGGACATGGAGAAGCGGAGGTCACGGACCCATTTCTATGGAGCGAGCCTTTGCGGAATCATGTGATATTTATTTTTATGAGCTTGCTCAGAAAATTTCACTGTATGAATTTAATAAAACAGCAGAAAAGTTGGGTTTTGGTAATATAACACATCTAGATATGTTGTATGAAAAAAAAGGACGTTTACTATCTTTCTTTGAGTGTTTCAGAGAGGATCCGTGCAACTACGTTATTGGTCAAGGCAAGTTACTGTCTACACCGTTGCAATTAGCAACCACAACGGCTGCGCTTGTAAATGGTGGGTATAGAATAACTCCGCATATCAATCAAGAGGCTATTTTTCAAAAAGAACATTTAAATTTCGATGAAAAGCATCTAAAAAAATTATGCCATCTGATGAGTGATGTTACCACAAAAGGAACGGCACGCGATTGTGCGTTTTATACAAAAGATGGGTTAGGAATGGCGGGTAAAACCTCAACAGTTCAGGTGTGTAAAATTCATAGTCATGAAAGAAAGCGCGGAGATATAGATAGAGATTATCATCTCAAAGATCATAAGATTTTTGTTGGGTATGGCCCAGTGAAGGATCCAAAATATGTTGTTGTTGTGATTGCTGAACATGCAGGTAAAAGCAGGGTTGCTGTAGAGTTATCTAAAGATGCTCTAGAATTTCTGCTTGTTGGCCCTTCTTCGTAATTTCATTAAACCTGAGAATAAATATTATGGAAAATTTTTAACCCATATAAATTAAAGATCGTTTTTTGAGTTTTAGCGTTGTCTTTTTATGAAGTTGTTTCTTTTGTAGATTCAGGGCAAATCATTTGGAAGATCAACTCCCCTGTTTTGCTAATTTCTAAAAATTTTACCTTAGCAAGATGACCTTTGGATAACTTGTGTTTTTTAATGATTTTATTTTCTAACAAGCCCTCAAACCCTTCATATTCTATTTTTTGAGTGTCTATATCTTTTATTGAAACGATGTACTCATGATTTTCTTGGAAAAAATTAAGCGATTGGTATATTTCCCTTTTTGCTCTAAAGATATTATTGAAGTTTTCAGCTGAGATAAGAAAGCGATCCCCCGCAAAATCTATACGTGTATTTGTAATTTTTTCTATGCTACGTGTGCCACTTTCACTTTTATTAGTTAACAATACCTTCGCTCTTTTACGATCAATCTTGAGATCGCTAACTCTTTTAACATCATCGGGTAAATGCTTTGCTGGATGGTGTCTTTTTTTATTCATTTTTGTAATAATTTTAAGCGTAGCCTTATGTCCAACTTGTATCGCATTATTTAAAGTTGTGAGAGAAAGGCCTTCTTGCAAGGTTGTATCAACTTGCAAAGCTGTGATTCCCTTTTCTGTTGCGCAAAGTTTGAAGTCCATATGCCCTATATAGTCTTCATCGCCTGAAATATCAACCAAAATTCCCGAATGCTCTTGATGTTTAACAAGACCTAATGCAACACCTGCAACATGACGCTTCAGCTCAACACCCGCTTCCATAAAACATAACGACCCTGCACAGACACTTGCCATAGAAGATGAGCCATTTGATGATAGAACCTCAGAAACAAAACGATATGTATAAAGAGGATCTGGCAATAGTGGTGAAATTGCTCTATGAACAATTTGACCATGCCCAATTTCTCTGCGAGATGGTGCACTCATTTTATCGATTTCACCTACAGAAAATTTAGGAAAGTTATAGTGAGATAAAAATTGATGGAACTGAAGGCCTGAAAGCGTATCAACCATTTGTTTATCATCAAATCTTCCCAAAGTTAATACACCCAAAACTTGCGTTTCACCTCGAGTAAATAAGGTGGATGCATGGGTACTTGGTAGCAGATTTGTTTCTATTTCAATCGGACGAATGTCTTCAAACTTTCTTTTATCTATTCTACGTTTAGTGGCGATCATATAATCAAATGCGACTTCTTGAATCGTATCTTCAAACGTTCTTTTAAGAACGGATGTTTTGAGATTAGAATGCTTTTGAATAAACTTCTCTTCCAGCTTATGAATTGCACATCTTCTATCTTTCTTTACAGGGATTTGAAGCGCAGCTTGGAGTGTATTTTTATTTTTTAATAGATTGTTTTTCGCTTTAAAATCTGGTTTCACAATAAGGGGTTTTTTATGTGACGGTTTTGGTTTAAAAGTTTTTATGAGTTTTATAATAGGTTGATAAGCTTTTATCCCAGCTCTTACCATTCTCATTATTTCAGTATTTGATGCTTCGGATGCGCCACCCTCCATCATAAGGATTTTTTTCTCATTTCCCGCAATAAGAAAATCAGTTTTTATGCTACTTAATTGTTCTGATGTTGGGTTAATAATAATTTGATTATTTAGTAAACCAACATGACATGCAGCCACCGGTCCTTTAAAGGGAACAGGTGATCTTTGTAGCGCGATAGAAGCGGCTAAAAAACTCGGTACAACTGTGCCAATCTCTGGATCATAACTCAAAACGTGAATGATAACCTGAACTTCATTTTGTAAACCTTTTGCAATTAAAGGTCTCAAGCCTCTATCTATAACCCGAGAGATTAGTGTCTCATGATCTTGAGGCTTGCCTTCCCGTTTAAGATAACCACCAGGAATACGTCGCGCTGCATATGTTTTTTCAATATAATGCACAGAAAGTGGTGCAAAATTGATATAATCTTTAGGAGGATTTTCTTCTAAAACAACTGTTGCAAGAACAACTGTTTTGCCGTATTCAAGATATACAGAAGAATCTGATTGAAAGGCAAGATCGTCTAAACGAATATTAAGTTTGTGTGATTGCCATTCCATATGAGTTTATTTTCTAATATCTAATGCGTCAATAAGAGATTTATAGCGATCAGCATCAACGCGCTTTAAATAAGACAATAAACGTTTTCTTTGGTTGACTTGTCTCATAAGACCAACGCGTGTATGTGTATCATTCTTATTCTTTTTAAGATGCTCTGTAATGTTTTTAATTGTATTCGTTAAAAGTGCTACTTGGACTTCGGGAGACCCTGTGTCACCCTCTTTTCTAGCGAATTTTTTAATCGTCTCTTGTCTTTGCTCTTTTGTAATCGACATCAATAATGTTCCTTTCTTTAAATTTCCTCGCCATACTGAGCGGAGTAAAGAACCTTACGAGAAGATCTTTTGCCCGCAGCTCAGCATGACGACAACATGTTCTTGTGTTTGCCAGGATGTCGTCCAGACTAAACTCTAATCTATTATAGGACGTCTATGTTTGTGTTGTAAAATATTTTATCATAAAAATAAAGCGTCTATATATAACGGTGTTTTTATTTTTTATTACCCCTTCTCCTATGACGCCTTATGATGATCCCAACAAACAATATGCTTATTTTTGGGATTATGGGAAAGAATTGTATTTACAGGCTATTCTAGATCAAACGATTTGGCTCAATACAAAGCAAGTGAATGGATGCATAAAACTTGGATCTTATATTGAGATCGTCAAAATTTATCCTGATAAAATAGATATAAAGATTAAGGGTAAATTAATTCAATTAAAAGTTGGAGAGAAAGTGAAGACAGGCTTTTAAGCTTGCCTTTCAAATAAAATATATTTAAAATATATCAAGTATTTAGAATAATTTTACTTATGAAACTTTCAGCAAATGATATACGTGTAGGACATATCCTTAATTTTCATGATAAACTTTGGGTTGTATTAAAGACTCAGCATACAAAGCCTGGGAAAGGTGGGGCATATATGCAAGTTGAAATGAAGGGTCTACTTGAGGGCGGAAAAACAAATCATCGCTTTCGCTCCTCTGAAACTGTAGAGAAAGTATCTTTAGAAGAAAAAGAACATCAATATCTTTATTATGATGGTGAGAATTACATTTTTATGGATCCTGTAAGTTTTGAGCAGGTGCAATTTGGTAAAGATTTTATTGGGGATTCTGTTGTTTACCTAAAGGACAATATGATGATTTCTGTTTTATTTTATGAAGAAAAGCCAATATCTATAAAACTACCTGATACAGTTGTGATGGAAGTACGGGAGGCAGATGCCGTAGTAAAGGGACAAACCGCTTCATCATCTTACAAGCCCGCTGTGTTAGAAAACAATCAAAGAGTTTTGGTACCACCACATATTGAAGCAGGTATGCGAATTGTTGTGAACACAGCTGATGGAACTTACGTAGAGAGGGAAAAGGACTAAAATTCAATGTACACATACATATCCCCTGCCCTTAATATTATGATTAATGCCGTGAGAAAAGCTGGTAAATTACTTTTAAGGGATTTTAATGAAATCTCTCAGATGCGAATTAATCAGCAATCTATCTATAAATTTGTTGAAGCGGCTGAGCACAGATCAGAAAAATCGCTGATCAAAGATTTAAAAAAATTCAATGAAGAATATAATTGCTTATCTGAAGGTAAGGGTTTTGAATCTGGAGAAAAAGAAAATTATACGTGGATTATTGATCCCTTAGACGGAACGACAAATTTCTTGCAAGGGTTACCATTTTTTTGTATTACGGTTGCTTTACGCAAGAAAAATGAAATTACACACGGTGTAATTTATGACCCTATTTTGGATCATATTTATTATGCAGAAAAAGGTAAGGGCGCTTATCTTAATAATATACGCGTCAGAACTCCGCTAAATAACACAACTTCTAATGGTTTGGTGTCTTTTGATTGGCAAACGCATATGGATAAACATATGAGCGCAACAGAAAACTACAACCATTTTAGATATTTTGGTTCAACAGCATTGACCTTGGCGTATGTTGGTTGTGGAAAATTGGATGTATTTGTTCGAAATAATCCGGAAATCTGGGATATTGCTGCTGGCGTTGTGTTTATCAAGGAAGCTGGTGGAAGGATTGACGATTTGGACAAAACAGCAAGTGTTTTAGAGGCAAAAAATATCTTGGCTGGAAATGCGACGCAATTTGACAAAATTTACAAAGAGCTGCATGGGAAATAAAAAAACAGAATCTCAAAAGCGCTGGCTTCAACGGCAAAGCAAAGATATTTATGTAAAAAAAGCAAAAAAAGAGGGTTATAGATCTAGAGCCGCTTATAAACTTATAGAAATTCAAGAGAAATACAAACTGATAAAATCAGGAAATTTTATTTTGGATTTAGGTGCTGCTCCAGGAAGTTGGTCTCAAGCTGCAAAGAAATATATTGGAAGTGCAGGAGAAATTCTGGGGATCGATTTACTCCCCATAGCGCCACTTGATAAAAAAGTTACCTTTATTCAACAAGATTTCAAAGAAATTGAAAAATATCTGGTAAAAAAAGCTGATGGCGTTATGAGCGACTTATCCCCTTCGACTTGTGGTATTCCAAAAGTTGATCATTTAAAACTTATTGGCATGCTTGAAGAGGTGATTGTGCTTTTGCCCAAATTGTTAAAAGAAAATGGATTTTGCATTTTTAAAGTATTTAAGGGTGGTATGCAAAGTGATTTATTGGCTATTTTAAAAAAACAATTTAAAAAAGTGCATCACTTTAAACCAAAATCCAGTCGTCAAGAATCTTCAGAAGAATACGTAATTGCAATTGAATACAAGGGTTAATTCAACATTTGGCGCACTTTAGGCAAAGCACCTAAATGTTTCTTGATAAAGTATCCTGTTAAATTAAGGCCTAAATTAAAATCAGATGCATCTAAATCTATATATGTTTTTTTGGACATAAATTGAGGTAAAAATATTAAACTTGCATGATATGGCAATCCAACATCTTTTGATACAGAGCAACCAGTTTTAGGTGAAACATAAATTAAATCTTGAGTGGTATCGGTAACAGCACATTTTGTTAGCGATAATCCGAACCCTAAATGTTGGAGTAGCATTTCTTCAAACCAAATATAAAACCCTTTTGATTGCTCTAACTTACCCGAAAGAAGTTCAAAAACTATTGTATAAAAATCAGGGTAAGGGTGATTTTCTGGTAAAAATCTAGATAATAAATGGCATACACTTGCAACAAATGGAGACAATTCAAAAGAAAATATCAAAATAATCTTTTTATTAATTTTTACAAACCCTGCGCCATGCTCATTTTTAGAGGAATAATCAAAAAAAATATGTTGCCCAATATCAACTTTCTTATGTGTAATTCCTTGAATATAACCATAATTTTTTGTGAATATTTTAATAGAAAAACGGTTTTCTAAAATTTTTTTTACATCAAGAACAATACCTTCATCAGTAAAACGCATAGCCCTAAGTTCTTGACATGATTTAAGATATCTTACCTGCCTTTTATTGTTTAAAACAAGTGTGCTACCCTATGGCTAAGGTATTAGATTAAATAAACGATTGCTTAAAAAAATCTCACTTATTGCTTTAACTCTTGTGTTAACAAGCTGCGGGCTTCCGGAAATTATCATTGTGGGAACAGGCGCCACAGTTATTGGGTTAATGTTTAGAGAAAAAGGTATCTCAGGAACATTAACCGATGCGGATTTAACAGCAAAGGTTAGATCAAATCTTGCAAAATTTGATTTTGAGAATAAAGATGCAAATTTGTCATCAAAAGTGAGTGTAAGTGTTAATAATGCGGAGGTTCTGTTAATAGGTGTTGTGGACAACCTAAATCAAAAAATGCTTGCCGAACAAGCTGTATGGGAAGTATTTGGTGTAAAGCAAGTGATTAATCAACTGAAAACACAAGACAAATTTGAGCAAAATGCGGATGAGTCTGATCTTATGATTAAATCTAGAGTTGCGTTTAACTTATTAACTAACAAAAAAGTGAATGTGCGATCTTTTAATTATGCAATTAAGGTGTTTAATGGCGAGGTTTATCTTATGGGTATTGCAAAAGATGAATTTGAGCGAGATGCAGCTTTAAAGATTGTTTCAAATACAAAAGGTGTGAAAAAAGTTATATCTTTAGTTCGATTAAGACATGAGATCCTTTCCTAAAATTTCTTTAGATAATATCCCCGCAAACAGCCGTGTTGCAGTTGCAATGTCTGGAGGTGTTGACTCCTCAGTTGCAGCAAGTCTTTTGTCTTTATCTGGATATGAGGTTATTGGTATTACGTTGCAATTGTACGATCAAGGAGAGGTTGCAAAAACGCGCAAGGCTTGCTGTGCGGGGCAAGATATTTATGACGCAAAAATGGTGGCAGAAAAAATTGGTTTTGCGCATTATGTTCTAGATTATGAATCTGTTTTTAAGGAGCAGGTTATTGATAATTTTGTCGATAGTTATTTAAGAGGCGAAACACCTATTCCTTGCGTGCAATGCAACCAAAAAGTAAAGTTCTTAGATCTGTTCAAAGCAGCAAAAGATTTGGGGTGCGCTGGACTTGCAACAGGCCATTATATCCGACGCATTGTAAAACCAACACATGTGGAGCTTCATAAAGCGATAGATATCACAAAAGACCAAAGTTATTTTTTGTTTTCTACAACACCTGAGCAATTAGATTTTATCCACTTCCCTCTTGGAGGTTATGATAAAAATTACACAAGACAGTTAGCTGAGCAACTAGAATTGAATATTGCACAGAAACCTGATTCTCAAGATATATGCTTTGTTCCTGGAGGTGATTATCGTGAAGTTGTAAGAAAGTTAAGCCCCCACTCTGCAAATCCTGGTGATATTGTTCATATAAATGGACAAAAATTAGGGCAGCACAATGGCATTGTGAATTTCACAATTGGTCAACGAAAAGGGCTTGGCGTGTCTTATCATGAGCCGCTTTATGTTGTAAAACTCCATCCAGAAAATAACACTGTTGTTGTGGGGTCAAAAGAACATTTGAAAACGAAATTTATTTATGTGAATGATGTGAATTGGCTATTAGAGAAAAAAAATTTTATTGCACCGTATAAAGGAGAGGTAAAAATTCGTTCAACGCAAACTTCCATACCTGCAACTATTCAAATGATTGATGATAAGCAGGCATTGGTAGAAATCTTAACAGATGAATATGGTGTATCCAAAGGGCAAGCATGTGTATTTTATGATGGAACACATGTTTTAGGCGGTGGCTGGATTGTGGATGCAAGCTAAGAAATTTTTTCTATGAGCATATAAAATGACCAGAGATGTAAAGCCTGACATTATAAGATCTACGTTAAAAAAGTAACCAACAATAGGAAAAGATAGAAACGTTATCATACTAGCAACGCCAGAAATTCTGGCAATAGAAAATGTTGATAGCCACAGCGCAAGTAAACTAAAGCCAAGCCAAATATTTAATGCGAATGCAGCGCCTAAAGCTGTTGCAACACCTTTACCTCCTGTAAAAAATGGAAATTGAATATGTCCCAATGTGACAAAAGAAAATACCCATGGATGGGGGAAAAAATAGACACATAAAAACCCTTTTGCCATATCGCTAATAAGTGTTGCAATGCCCAGAGCTTTACCCCCTACTCTATAAGCGTTTGTTGCACCAATGTTTCCTGAGCCTTTTGTTTTTAAGCTGCCAATACCTAAAAAATACGCATATATTTGGCCAAACGGAATCATGCCAATGAGATAAGAGATGATAAGGTGTTTCATTATGTTCTTTCTTGACATGCAAACACGTCATCACGAGGAGCATAGCGACGTGGTGATCCAAATATGGTGTGGATGGCTGCGTTTCGCTTTCGCTAAACTTCAGCAAAACTCGCCATGACGAGCGTCAACCGCTTATTTTCTTCAGAATAAAAGAATTGCAGTAAAAAAACTAGAGCGTCAGCTCCATCTTCATTGTAATAGGTTCAAGGTTTAGCTTTGGGTGCAATTCAATATGCAACTTCAGTGTTCCATTTAACACGGATTCAATTTTAACTGTTGTCTGTTCCAATCTGTTTTCAAATTTCATGATATGGTATGCGATTGTATATTCTACTTTTTCTTTATTTTCAGAAGAAACCGCTAATGCACTCGGGATGCCAAAGCTTGAATTAATGCCCCTTAAATCTTCTGATAAATTTCGACTCATCAAAATGCGAGCTACCTCATTTTTTAAAGATTTGTCCTCCTGAGAAGAAAACACATCAAATAAAGCAGGTCTTATATTGTAACCTAGTCGCGACATTATCTTACCAAATTATATTTCTTCTTAAGCATTTTTATAGTTCCATCTTCCTCTAACTCTTTAAGAATTTTATTGATTGGAGTTCGTAGATTAGAACCTTTAGGCAGCATAATAGCAAAGTTCAAATCTTCATCTTGAAAATTTATGGTTTTAATTTTTAGATAGGTGTTATTATCAAACAGGCTCTTTACAGCAAATCTGTCCATTAAAATCAC
Organism: Alphaproteobacteria bacterium; assembly: GCA_023898745.1. NCBI lineage: Bacteria > Pseudomonadati > Pseudomonadota > Alphaproteobacteria > Alphaproteobacteria bacterium. Next base: position 814,293 of record CP060237.1, on the reverse strand, counting down.
CACACCTTTATCAAAGTTCTTATTAAACTCTTCTAGAATTTTATTTATATCTTTTACTTCAACAATCAAAGCTTTTGGGTATTTTTCTAGAAGTTGCCTCAAAATCGTCGGATAAGATGATGATTTTTGAATCAGAACTTTTTTTGGATTTAAGTCATCTAGTGTTGTTTTTTCATTATCAACACTTAAAACAATAGATTGAGGGCTATGAAAATATGGTAACGTGAAATCAAAGCGCTCTTTTCTATCAGGTGTTTGTGTAATAGATGATATGGCGATATCTGCTCTCCGCCCTTCAATAGCGCAAAAAATTTCATCAAATGCGAGCTCTTCAATAACATAAGCTTTGTTCAAGCGTTTCATCACCTCTTTAATAAGATCAATTTCAAATCCTGTGAATCTTTCTCCTTCTGGCTCATCAGGTGCTTTTACCCTATAAGAAAAAGGCTTATAATCCGCAGAAATAACAATTTGAATTGGGTCTATTTTTTTTGTTCTGTTTGAGCAGTATGTTAAACAACAAATAATAAAAAAAACGCTAAAATACTTTAAAAAGCGCATCTATTTCACTTTCCTTTTGCCTATTTTTAGATTACTGAATTAGAAATTAAAAAGTGGTAAATCCTATAACGTAATACAAAAACTTTCTACATTTTTTTCACGAGAAGTTAGTATAGAATTCACAGACAAATATAACTCTTTTTTTAAAGTTGTTCTTTTTGCTTTAAAGGGTTTGATATTAAATTTTAATTTTAGTTGCGTCATGAGGGGAAGGTATGCACGATAAATAGTCTTCAATTGAGATAATTTATGCTTGAATATCTCTATAAAACATTCGAATGTCATTGGCTCTAACTCTAATCTGCAGAGTGTACTGTGTTCATAATACATTTTACCTAAAAGTGTATTTTTTCCAAGAGAATTATATCGCTGTCCAAGTTTTCCACAGGTTGTTGCTTCTAAATAAACAAACTCTCCTTTCCACAAACAATCAATAACTCTTTGCTTTAAAAAATCTTGAACAATTTCAACAATCCCTAAAGTTGTCTTTGTTTTTTGAAAAAAGTATTGATTAAGAGATAGGTTTGGCAAATCTACAGGTGCAAAGTTTTTTAACATATGGCGGATGAGTTCAGGGGAGTTTTGTTTGTGAATATAATAGGCTAAAACAAGTAATTTATGATGAAAGATATCCAAAAAATCTTTTATTGAATGGTTTTTATTTCTTGTTTCATCCAGGAATAATTCATTATATATATTGGGAATCGGGCCATATGCGCCAAGAAGATTTAAGACATTTGATTTTACAATAATGCGATCATCTTCAATACTCACTTTGTTTATATCAGTCATCTGATTTGCAAAAGTAAGATTTTGCTCAAAGGATAGCTTTTTTCTATCGTTTAAATTTATTTCCTGTTCTAATAAAAGTTTATCAATAAGTGCAAATAGCTCAGTATTTATAAAGTTTTCTGTTGTCCAATGACTGCGTTCCATGAACGAACCTCCTGTTTTGTATCAAAATCCACAAGCTTCAAAGACACAAAATTATTCAAAGAAACTTGGGCAGAAAAGAATTTATGCAATACCTTGCTCAAAATAATTACCGTACTTTTTATCTGCGCTTCGATAGTGATTTCAACACCTCTTAAATATCCATAAATACCATCTTTAGTAAAACGATTTGCTGTATTTTTAAATGTAATGCTTTTAAGTAAATTTACTAAATCTCCATGAGCGCCATTGAGTCTTAATATTTTTTTTAACAAAGATAGTGATGTTGCATTATCTGAAAAATATAGATGATTAATAGATAATTGAGAAATAAGTTTCCAAAAATCTCTATCCGCCTTATAAGGAAAATAATGTGGCCTTTGTAATAATTTTATTTTAGGAATTGGAATTGTGCTTGTAAAAATATCATTCTCGGTAATCTCATTCACGCGATTTCTGTTAGTGGCCCAAACCTTTCCATAAACCACCTTTCGTTCTTTTAATGAATCTTGGGAATTGGAGTGCAGTCTGATAAAAGTATCCGCTCCCAATATATTTTCAATTAAAGATTCTGTTTTAAATGACGAATAGTAGAACTCATCAGTATCATTTTTATTAAAAAATGGTTTAATTTCCTTTTCATCACATTTGAGTTGAAGAATTGTATGGATCTCATAATCATCTGGCTTATATGCACTAATTGTTAAAGGATAAGCGCTTTTTTTATGATCAATGACAATAGGGTCTGTAGAAATCTCAAACAGATTTACAACAGGCGCCGCTGAGAAGTTAAAATCTGAATTTTTAGGCTCTGTGCTGCCTTTTTCATAAGGAAGCCACAATGTAAATTCATTATTGGGCGGTTTTGGCAATTCATCTAAATTTAAGGATGCAAACAAAAACTTTTCAGGGTAGAAAAAGAAGTCTTGCAAGAGTGTATAGCTATAATTATCATACGTAGAGGCCGTAACAGTCTCATCTTTGTTATAGCCAAAAAATTGAAAGTTTGCATTTTTTAGGGGGGATTGATCTTCCTCACCAAATGAATAATAAACCTCGCCTCCTTTGAGTGATTCAAAAATAGCTGCTGCTCTATTTTTATCACCTTGTACATGAAGTGTAAGTTTTGAAAATTTAATTAATTTGGAATAACTAAAGGTTAATGTTAAAAAATCTCCTTGCACAGAGGTTCTTTTCAATCTCATAGGATAAATTTGTGTATCCATAAGTGTTTTAAATTTTGACTTATTTGGCGCAACAATCTCAGTATTTTTTTTTATAGATACAGTGTATGCACTGTTGGGCGTGAATTCTGCAATAGAAAATGCTGGCTTAACTTTTGAGTAATGCGGATGCAAAACATCTACAATTGATTCACCTATTTTGGATAAGTTTTCATCATGGCGTTTCTGCAGTTTTGCTGTTAAAAATGCAAACGCCTCGATCAAACGTTCCACATGAGGGTCTTTCGATTTATATTTTGATATATTTAATGTGCTACTCACATGGGGATATTTTTTTGAAAAAAGATCACCCTGCTCTCTTAGGTAGCTCATTTCTTCATTGAAATAGGTCTCTAGATCTTTTTTTGCCATGACGCTTCAACGCCTGCTGTGATACTTTTCTTATTGTTTTCTTGTAAAAAGTAAAGAACTCATTAAAAATAAGAAAAAAGTACAACTCTCTCATGGATCCAATTATTTCCGCATGGATATTATTTGCACAACAACTTTCTCCTTTTTTATTAAGTATTTTTGAGTTTATTGGATTCTCATGCGCTCTATTGTTTTTGTTTCGATATTTTCAAACTATAGGGGTTGCGGCGTTTATAGTATTAGCGATTTTGATTGGAAATATTCAAATCCTCACGCATGTAAATTTTAAGTTTATGATAATTCCTTTAGGAACAATTGCATTTTCCATGCTATTTGTAGCAATAAATTTACTTAATCTGCATTACGGTAAGGGTGTTGCAAAGAAAGCTGTGTTTTTAACTTTCTATACGCAAGTGTTTTTTGCATGCTTAATATTGATCACAATGGGGTACTTGCCCACAGCATATACAGAGTCTTATCACATTTCTATGGTCACCCTATTCTCCCCATCCTTACGTTTATTTGCGGCGAGCCTTATTTCTTATACAATTTCTCAGCTTTTTGATATCCATCTTTTCAACATGTTAAGCAAAAGCTCTTTATGGGCGAGGTTTAATATTTCAATATGGTTATCTGCGCTGTTAGATAATACAATCTTCTCTTTTTTAGCATTTTATGTGTTTGTAGACCTGCCTTACTCTATAGAAGATATTGTTATGAAATTTATCTTGGGAACGTACTGGATTCGCATAATAATCGGCATATTAGAGACGCCAATTATCTATTTGTCAAAAACTATAAAAGCGCCTCAAGCTCATCAATCATATCGCTAATTACTTTCAAACCATTCTCCCAGAATGATTTTTGACGAGGATCCAAGTCGAATGGTTTAAGTAAATCACTGTAAGATTTTGATCCGCCAGCTGATAAAAACTCTATATATTTTTCTTCAAAATCTTTTTTATCAGACGCTTGTTTGTATTTCATATATAAACTATTCACCAAACAATCCCCAAATGCATATGCATATACATAAAACGGTGAATGAATAAAATGAGAAATATAAGCCCAGAAACCATCAACAACAGGATCTAAATTCACACCTTCTCCAAGCGCTTCTTCTTGTGTGCGTCTAAAAATTCCGTTCAGTTCTTTTAAAGTTAATTCGCCATTTTCTTTAATTTCTTGGTGAGCCGCTTTTTCAAATTCATAAAATGCAATTTGGCGAACAACTGTATTAAGCATATCCTCAATTTTACTTGCCAGCATGCGTTTTGGATTATGCTTTTTAAGTTCTTCAAATGTGAGCATTTCCCCAAAAACAGAAGCCGTCTCTGCGATTGTTAAAGGCGTGTCAGCTAACAACAACCCTTGTTTTCTAGAAAGCATTTGATGTACACCATGCCCTAATTCATGCGCAAGTGTAGCAACATCACGCATTTTGCCTTGATAGTTCAACAAGATATAAGGATGTGCCGATGGAACAGTTGGATGAGAAAAGGCACCAGATGTTTTGCCTTTTCCTGGATATACTTCAATCCAAGGCTTATCATAAAATTCTTGCACAAGATCAGCCAATCTTGGTGAAAATGCTTCATATGCCTTTTTTACAATTTCTTTACCTTCTTCGTAAGAAATATCCTTTGCTTGATCGCCTATAAATAAAGGAACGTTCCTATCCCAATATTCTATCTTATCCTTACCCAGTATTTTTGCTTTTAACTTATAGTATCTATGACTTATATTTTTATAGTTTTCTTTAACTGTATCTGTAAGTAAATCTACCACTACTTTTTCAATTTGATTATCTAGATGTTTTGCATCATCAGGGTGCTTAAAATCTCTAAATGCATTTTCAATTTTATGGTTTTGCGCGAGCGCATTGATGATCCGAACAAATATTTTTTCCTGACTCTTTAATCCCTCACCAAGGGCAAACGCTGCTTTTGTACGTGTTTCCTCATCTAAGTCAGACATTTTTGAGAGCAATTCTTCAAGATTAAGCTTTTCGCCATCAAAATCAAATACGATATCCGCTAGAATTTCATCATATAGACGCACCCAAGCAGATCGGCTAGGCAAACTCTTTTGGCTTGCGTATTGCTCTGTGGCATCGTCTAAAATATGTGCTTTATGCAACCTTAATGTTTCTAGGAAATAATCATATTTTGTTTTATATGGAAGTTTAGGAAGCTTAACAAGTCCATTTTCAAAAAAAACAAGCTCGGTCTTTATTTGTGCATACATCTCCATAATCGCTTGATAAAGCTTCCCAACTTCATCATCATCTAAATTTACAGAGTGTTTAAGTGAAGAGTAGCTAAGTAATTTATATACAACCTCAAGCAACGCCTCATATTGCGTTAAAGCTTTATTCAGAGTATGTTCTTCAGGTGCGGCTTTAAATAAATCTTGATACTGTTTCGCAAAATCCTTTGCATCTTTTAAACAGTCTTTAATTATCGAAAGTGCTGTTTTGTCATCTGCGCATAAATCGGTTAAATCCCAGGTTTCCATAACCAAATGTGTTTACTCTCCTACGTCTATGCTATCACGATTTTAGAGGAGACTCTCTAGTTCATCAATCATGTCGCTGATTAATTTCAAACCATTCTCCCAGAATGATTTTTGCGTCGGATCCAGATCAAAAGGCTCAAGCAAATCTTTATAAGATTTTGATCCACCTGCTGATAAAAATTCAATGTATTTTTCTACAAACAGCTTTTTATCTTTAGTTTTCTTATATTGCATATACAAACTATTCACAAGACAATCTCCGAATGCATACGCATAAACATAAAAAGGCTCATGCACGAAGTGAGATACATAAATCCAAAGCCTGTCGACAGCTGGATCAAGATTGACATGTGGTCCTAAAGCTTCTTCTTGTGTGCGTCTAAAAATAGCATTTAATTCTTTCAAGGTTAGCTCTCCGCCTTTTTTAAGCTCTGAGTGAACGGCTATTTCAAATTCATGAAAAGCAATCTGACGCACAACGGTATTGAGCATATCCTCAATTTTACTTGCAAGCATTTTTTTGGGATTCAGTTTTTTTGTTTTTTCAAATGCTAACATTTCACCGAATACAGATGCTGTTTCTGCAATCGTAAGTGGTGTTCCAAACATTAAAACACCCTGATCTTTTGCAAGTATTGTATGAATACCATGACCTAGCTCATGTGCTAATGTTCTCAAGTCATTTGTCTTGCCCTGATAGTTTAGCAACAAATAAGGATGAACCGAGGGAACAGTAAGAGAACAAAAAGCCCCTCCTATCTTCCCTTTCCTCGGATAAACATCAATCCATTCATTATCATAAAATCGTTGAACAATTTCAGCTAGCTTTGGTGAAAACTCAGCGTAAGCTTCTTTTACAAGAACTTTTGCCGCTTCATATGGAATCCTTTCTTCCTTATCATCAAATAAAGGGGCGTTTCTATCCCAGTATTCAAGTCTATCTTTTTTTAATATTCTTGCTTTAAGTTTATAGTAGCGATGACTTAGTTTTTTGTAATTTTCTTTAACGGTTGCAACCAATAGATCAACAACTTCTTTTTCAATTTGATTGCTTAAATGTCTTGAGCTGTCAGGCGTAGAAAATTTTCTAAAGCTATTTTCAATTCTAGAGTCTTGTCCTACGGTATTAAAAATACGAACAAAGACTTTTTCTTGACCCTTCAAACCTTCGCTTAGCGAGAGTATTGCCTTTTTTCTTATCGTCTCATCTGGATCAAGCGTTTTTGTCAAAACTTCTTCAAGTCTTAACTCTTGTCCATCAAACTTAAAAACAATACTTGCTAACGTCTCATCATACAAGCGCACCCAAGCCGCATCACTTGTTAAACTCTTTTGAGTTGCATATTCCTCTGTCTTGGTATCCAAGATATGAGACTTCCATAATCTTAAGTTTTTCAACCAATAATCGTACTTAGTTTTATAAGACAAATTAGGTAATTTTATGATCTCGTTTTGAAAAAATACAAGCTCAGAGTTGATCTGAGTATATAAACTCACAACGCTTTGATACATTTTGCCTGTAGCATCATCCTCCAAGTTCACAGAATGCTTAAGAGAAGCATAACTAAAAACTTTGGAGACCTTTTCATAAAATTCTTCATACTCTTCTAATGCTTTTTTTAGATCAGCTTCTTTCGGAGTGGTTTTAAACAGGTTTTGATGCTTTATTTTAAACGCTTGCGCCTGTTTTAGCAGCTGATTCATTGATTGAATAGCTGTCTTATCATCAGCGCATAAGTCTTTTAAATCCCATTTATCTTTAGTTGAGATTTCGATTTGCGGAGTGGTTGGGGTTATTTTTTCTGAAGCGCATCCTATACAAAACAAAGGAATAGCGCATAAAATATGTTTTATTTTTAACAATGATACAAATACCTTTAAATCTTTCTTATTTTAAAGGGTTTTGTTTTCATACCTCAACGTTTCAGCGCTTCATTTCTCATCTTTATGTAAATCTCTTGATCCATAGAAGATGATGCGCGATCTATGCAAAGAATTCCATGAATATGATCAATTTCATGTTGAATGATTCTTGCAAGAAACCCTTCTGCGGTTCCTTCAATACATTTTCCGTCCATATCAAACGCTTTATAGCGAATCTTGCTGTAACGTTCTACTATACCTACAGTGTCTTTGATGGAAAAGCACCCTTCATAGGTTTCATCTTTTCCTGCTTCTTCAATACCTTTATATGATGGATTGATCCATATTGTTTTAGGCATCATCTGCGTTAAGGTTGGTCTGAACTTTTTTAATTCTAGGTTATTGCAACTAAAAATAATGATTTTCTTAGGAATATTTATTTGAACAGCCGCTAAGCCGGCCATATTTTTTTCTGTATCAAACCTGTATTCTAGCGTTTTTATATCTTCAAGGTCCGAATCAGTAAGCGAAAAAGTAAGAGTCTTAGCGCTCTGCCTTAAAATCTTTACTTCTTCTTTTTGTTGATTTGCTTTTGGATCAAATACAACATACGCTGGGGTGTCATTTTTTGTCATAACACATCCAGCAAAAAGCGCACATAAACATAGTGCCCTTATAAATCTAATGGATCATCCTCAATAAACTCACCACCGGATGTTTCCTTAATATCATCTGTATCTTCAATATCGAAAGGCATTTTTTCCAATGTCTCATCTATATCAAACTCCACATCTGTAGAACGCCTGCTTCTTGCAGTTACATGCAGCTCATATAATGCCCCGCAGTTTGGACATTCGCTTGGATGCTGATCTAAATCATAAAACCCAACCCCACAAGATCTGCATGTTCTCTTGATTCCATATTTTAACTGATCCTTTAAGGATACTTGAACAACCATCAAATTATATCTTTCACTCCATTATAGCTATTATATAGGGTTTATGATTTACAATTCAAATTCTTCTTTAGGTAAAGTGATACCTTGTTTAATTTTAAGTGCAAAAATATCTTTTATTTTTTTGTATGATTCAAATTTTTCTGACCATAACCTGGTTTCGCCAATAGCCTGCCTTTCATATAGTCCTTCAAAATAACATGTTTTACATCCTTTTGCATGACATTTTTTACAAACAGTTCGTATTAAACGTTGAGCGATAACCCCACACAATCCAACATTTAAAAATTCTTCCGTAACTCCAAGGTCTTTTAAACGATATATAGAATTTTCAATACTTGAAGTATGCAATGTTGCAATAACTAAATGCCCAGTCATTGCAGCTCTAAAACACATTTTTGCTGTTATTTCATCTCGTATTTCTCCAATAAAAATAACATCCGGATCTTGTCTTAGCATAGACTTAATACCTTGCGCATAACTCATAATATCATCATGAATAATTTCAGTTTGCGTTATTCCCTCCATTTTATACTCCACGGGCTCTTCAAGAGTCATTATACTTTTTTTGCCATTATTTATTTCATGAAATAAGCTATATAAAGTTGTAGTTTTACCTGATCCTGTTGGACCACAAATTAAAATTAACCCATGATTTTTTCGTATCATTTCACGCATCATATCTACTTGAAAATCTTCAAATCCAAGTTGATTAATGTTTTGGGCGGTCTTGTTTTTCTTTAATATGCGAATTACAGCATTTTCACCATAAATTGTTGGATGCGTGCTAATTCTTAATTCAATATTTTCAGATAAATTTAGTCGTCCACTTTGCGGGCGTCTCGTTTCAGAAATATCGAGCTGACTTTTGACTTTAAGACGAATAAGCGCTTTACCCCACTCTGAAAATGACAAAATATCAACTTTTCTTAGAATGCCGTGTAGACGGAAACATACATGCACTGTTTTATCTTCACAGCGAAAATGAATATCAGACGCATCCCTCAAGGTCGCTTTTGTTAAAATATTGTGCAGCAAATCAGGTGTATCAATGTCTTGATTCAAAAAATGTCTAATATTCGCAACTGAGCTTAAATAAATTTTTTTTATCTTGATTTTTTCCTGGATAAAATTTTTCAGCGCAAGATCCAAAGGGTCTGCCATTATAACATCATTACCCTTTAGCACTACAAAATTGTGTTTTAAATACAGCTCTTTGCTAAAAGCTGTAGATAAATTTTCTTTCTCAAGTTGACGATATGGATATTGAATAATATCTGACAAGATTTCATATAACAGACTCTCTTTAACAAGATTTAAAGAAGTGATTTTTGCAATAGGATCACTTTTTACATCAATTCTCTGGAGTAAATTAGCCTGTTCAGGCGCAAGTAAAGGGTATAATTTTTCGATAAGAAGCTCTTTGCGTCTAGCGTTTAACATGTGTTTTTCTTTTATGATGACTCAATAAAATCTAAATATTTTATTAAAACGCATCTTTCACAGTGCTTGCAAAATCTTCAATTGCTCCACTAGCTGAAGTGAATGGAGCATCTTCAATAAATTTTTTGTCTCCTATAGCATTTTTCACCTGACCAAGAATTGTATCTAAAATGCCGCCAACGTTTTGTGAACTAACTAAAGAAGCGTAGGGTATTTTTTCCATACCTTTATTTACAGCGTTTACAGTTGGCTTTTTGATAATTTCTATAAATTTATCAATTAACTCGTCACTATTTCCTTTTAATGCAACCTCTTTTAATTCGCTTGATTTTCCAAACGTTCTCCAAAAAAACAACAGACCCTTAGAGATTCTAGAAAAGTTTAGAGTAAAAACCTTTTGCACAACATTTTTTTGCACAACAGATTCGACCTTTCCTCCCATATTCTTAAAGAATCCTGTTGCGGCTGTTTTCATCATTTGATTATCCAACATACCAGCAATAGTCTCGTTTGTAATAAGATTGGATTTTTTTACTGTATCAATCACTCTATCATACGCATCGTCAATGAATTTACTTCCAAACAAACTTGTTGCAGTTCCAGAAGTTCCACCCCCTGCTCCATTAATAGTTGACTCCATACCACCAGATTCTTGAGACATAAAAAACTTAAGCAGCGGTGTTGTTGGCAGCATATCTGTCTTGTAGTATGTCTCTAGCACAGTTTCAAATAGCTCATTTGCAAAAGCGGTCACATCTTCTACAGATGCAGGATTTTCATCAAACTGCAAAGATAGAAGGTATGCATAATTCACTTCATTCCATACATAATACAAAAGGTTTTTTAGATTTTTTGCATACTTATCATAGTTGACAGCATAATCTGTACGCTCCTTTTGAATGCGATCATAAAACTCGTATGGAACCTCATGAAGATTATTAATTATTTCGAATGGATGAGTGAGTTTTTCTTTATAAAAAGAATCTTTATTTAACAATTCTGTTCCTTTTAGATCATTCATAAGCTTCTGCATAAACTCAAAAAAGAATTTAAACTGCCTACCATCCGATCCATGGTTAATAAAAAAATTGCGCATAATGTAGGAAAATTTATCATGCGATAAGCAAAAATATACGTCAGAGTAGAATATATAGTATAGCTTAAAGAATTGACGTAAAGCGCCTTTTGTAGGGACTTTTACATCTTCCAACTCTCTTGCGAGCTGAAATGAACCTAACACAGACATCAAAGCGCTTTCTGTTACTAATATCTCGTCAATATCAAAATCTTCTTTTTTAAACTCAATATAACTTTCTTGTTTGTCACCAAATACGAGAGAATTTAATATTTTTGAGAAAAATATTAAGGCAGCTTCTGTTGAGCGATCGCGTCTTAAATGTTCCTCAATAAATATCTCGATATTCTTAATATCTACAAGTTGCGTTAATTTCGCTTCCTCTAAATCCTCAACTACAGTACACTTATTTTGTAATGCAATAATCAGAATAAATAACTTTACAGCTTTTTGCATATCAGGACAGTACCGGCTATTTGGATTTAAGCAATCCAGAATAACGTTACTATTTTTTACGCAAAACAAAACTTGATCAAAATTTTTCTCGAAACATTCTTGCATTCCAATTACAAAAGAAAAATCATAGATAGAATTTAAGATCTCTGTGAAATATTGCTTTTCTTGCGTATTAAATAAAAGCTTACCTTTTCTCGTTTCGTAGTCTTTAAAAAGCTTATCAATGACGGTACTCATGTTTTCCCCATATCAAAAAATTCACATATGAAGCGATGATGCAATGAGGCATGATATGAACATATCATAGTTTATTGTGAGGGATTTAAATTCCTAAGAGCAATGAAAGAGAAAAAAAAGAAAAAAATTTAATAAACGACTATTGAAATTTTGTATTTTTATTTTTGAAGTTCCGCAGCGGTCTTTTCCTTAATATCAGATTGAGTCGCAACATAATCGTAAAGAACTTGCGTCAGTTGAGGTAAAGAATTTTCAAAAAAGTGATCCGCGCCTGGGATTTTTTTGTAATCGACAGATATGTCTTTTTGCACGCGCATTTTTTGCATTAATGCATCCACAAAAGCAATTGGGGCATATTGATCTTCCACACCATGAACAATCAATCCTGGGACCGGACAAGGGCTTAAAAATGAAAAATCAAAAATATGCGTCGGGGGAGATACTGCAACAAAGTGTTTAATTTCAGGGCGTCTCATCAGTAATTGCAAACCTACCCACGCTCCAAAACCAACACCGCCAATCCAGAACTGCTTCACTGTTGGATAGTGATTTTGTAACCAATCTAACGCAACAGCCGCATCATTCAACTCCATTTCTCCAGAGGTTAAAGAATTATTTGTTTTTGAAAGTGGATCTGGGCTATTTTGTATGGCTGTTGATTTTCCAACACCGCGGTAGTTGATTCTTAATACAGTAAAACCCAATAAAGCAAATACTTTATACATTGTGACAACAACTTTATTGTCCATGTCTCCACCATGCTGTGCATGAGGGGGGAGAATTAAAGCAACTGGCGCGCTTTCATCTGGTTGAGTTTTTATTTTACCTTGAATGCGTCCCGTTGACCCATTGAATAAAATTTCTGGCATGGAAGGAAATTTTTTTATATGACCTAGTAAATTTTAGTATATTTTAATGAATTTTATCAAATGTTTTTGCTAATTGTTCGCCAAGACGTTCCTGCGGGAGAGTCTTCTAACACTACTCCTTCTGCCAAAAGCCAATCACGAATGCGATCACTTTCTTGAAAGTCTTTCTTTTGACGCGCGGCGTTACGCTTTTCAATCCAAGCTAATATATCTTTCTCACTCATTGCTGCATTTTGAAACCATTCTTTCATAGAAAACTGTCCGATACCTAACAACCTTAAACTCGCTTTAATAGCCGCAGCTTTTTCATCAGTTGGCGCGCTATTTAATTCACTGACCGCCTCATATAAAACACTTAAAGCAAGAGGGGTGTTTAAATCATCTTGCAAAGCCTTTAAAAAATTCTCTATTGGGTTGGTTGGTATGATATCTTCAAATCTTCTAAGTGCTGTATAAATTTTATTCAAATTGTTATAAGCCTTTTCCAGTAAATCATCTGAAAAATCCATAGGCTGTCTATAATGTGTCATAAAAAAGGCAAAACGAATAACTTCACCTTTATATTCTTTTAACAGCTCTCTTACAGAGATTATATTACCTAGAGACTTCGACATTTTCTCTCCAGACATGGTCAAATGACCATTATGCATCCATACATTCGCCATATAAGAAGTGTTGTGGAAGCAACATGATTGTGCACGCTCATTTTCATGATGTGGAAATATAAGATCAATCCCACCACCATGAATATCAAATGTTTTACCAAAAAACTCAGAACTCATAGCTGAACATTCAATGTGCCAGCCGGGACGCCCTCTACCCCATGGACTTTCCCATCCAGGAATATCGTTTGATGAGGGCTTCCATAGAACAAAATCTGAAGGGTTTTCTTTATAGGATGCAACCTCCACACGCGCCCCAGCTTCTAATTCATCCTGCGACATGCCAGAAAGAGCTCCATATCCTTCATATTTACTTACACAGAACAAAACATGTCCGTCCGCATGATATGCATACCCTTTTCTAACCAGCCCCTCGATCATGGAAATCATTTGCGCGATATACTGTGTTGCTTTTGGCTCATGATCTGGCTTCATCGCACCTAATGCACCCATATCCTCATGAAACGCATCAATATATGGTTTGGTATACTCTTCTAAGGTTTTTCCCTCTAAACGATCAATAATTTTATCATCTACATCTGTAAAGTTTCTTACATATGTCACTCTTGGATATAAAAAACTCAAAAGACGATATAGTAAATCAAAAACCACAACAGGTCTTGCATTACCTATATGGGCAAAGCTATAAACCGTAGGCCCACAAACATACATCGTAATGTTATTTGGATCTATAGGGCTAAAAGAATCTTTTGTCTTCGTTTTTGAATCATAAAGAGAAAGCATATTTATAGTAAAAAGCCTTATATTTTCATTGTAGCATATTTAACCACTCTTCTTCTGTCATTAATTGTATGCCTAACTCTTCAGCCTTTGTGTATTTAGATCCAGGTTTATCTCCATATACCAAGATATCGGTATGTTTAGATATAGACGATCCCACCTGCGCGCCCAACTTTTTTGCTGTCTCTTTAGCCTCTGCCCGCGACATTGTTGTAAGAGTTCCTGTAAATACAATCGTTTTACCAGAGAACTCTCCACCAACACGCTCTTCATAAGGCAATACCTCCATATGGGGTAGAATTTCATGCATAGGAATTTGTGATTTAAAATGCGCTAAAGATTCTTTGACACTTTCCCCAATTCCATTAATAGATGTAATCGCATACTGTGTATCGTCAATGAATTTTTCAACTGTTTTATAATGTCTTGCAAGCAGCTGAGATGTAACTTCTCCAATTTCTGGGATACCTAATGCATATATAAAAGTTTCTAACTTAACTGTTTTATGATCTTTGATAGATTGAATTAGGTTTGCAAAAGATTTCTCCCCCCAACCCTCTTCTTCAGCAAGCTTAGTGTCTTTTAATAAAAATAGATCCCCCATATGTTTAATAAATCCCTTTTCATATAAGAAATCGATATTGTTTTTACCTAAACCTTCAATATCTAAGGCTTTTACAAAGTGCTTAATCTTTTCTTTAATTTGCGCCTTACAGTCCCAACTGTTAGGACAAATAACTGCAACGTTTTCACTCTCAACGTTATGTCCGCATGCAGGGCATATTTCAGGAAATCTAAAAGCGTGAGAATTTTTAGGGCGTTTATCTAAAATAACCTCCAATACCTGAGGGATTACATCACCTGCACGTTGCACAACAACCGTATCTCCAATGCGAAAATCTTTGCGCTCAATCTCTTCAATATTATGTAACGTGGCACGCTTCACAACGACGCCGCCGATATTGATAGGCGACAACTCTGCCACAGGCGTTAAAACGCCTGTGCGACCAACTTGAATGGTAATATCCTCTATTTTTGTTACACCTTTTTGCGCTGGAAACTTGAGAGCTAACGCGTGTCTGGGCGTACGCCCAACCACACCTAAACGCTTGCACATTTCTAGATCATTGAGCTTTATCACAACACCATCTATATCATAGGGAATAGCAGCACGAATGGATTCTATTTTTTTATAATACGCCCAGACTTCATCCGCACCTTTGCATAAATCAATGTATGGATTTATCAAAAATCCAAGCTCTTTCAAAAAATCAAAAATATGATATTGTGAATCAATTCCTTCATAAATAATCGCATAAGGGAAAAACCTCAGTGGTCGCATTGCTGTAATTCTTGAATCTAGCTGCCTTAGCGAGCCCCCAGCTGAATTGCGCGGATTGGCAAACTTTTCTTCTCGTTCTTCATTTAAAGCCTCAAAATCTGCTCGTGTCATATAAACTTCACCGCGCACTTCAATTGAAATATCTTTTTTAAGTTTCAAAGGGATATCACGAATTGTCTTCAAATTAATTGTAATATCTTCACCGATCAGTCCATTGCCACGCGTTAATCCTTGTTTAAACATGCCATTTTCATAATGTAATGCAGCTGATATCCCATCAATTTTTGGTTCGCAGGTAAACTCTTCTTTAACATCCTTAACAAAGTTGCGCATGCGCTTGATAAAATCTTCCAAATCTTCTTTTGTAAACGCGTCCTCCAAAGATAGCATTCTATTTTTATGCGTCACTTTTTCAAATGCAGATATTGGTTCAATGCCAACACGAAAGCTGGGGCTATCAGGCAAACGATATTGAGGATACCGCTCTTCTAACGCAAATAACTCTTTCTTAAGCGCATCATACTCAGCATCACTCACAGTCGGAGCATCCTTGTTGTAATATAGATCATCATAATGATAAATAAGTTCAGTTAACTCTTTAATGCGTGATTGGATATCATTAGGTTGTATCATGAAATTATCTCTTGCTTGCTCACCTCATTATACGCCTTGCATTTGTCTGATAAAATAGTGCTAGAATACATCAAGAACAGCATTCTTAAACAAAATGTCTAAAGAAGATATTATCACAGCCGAAGGTAAAGTTCTTGAGGTTTTACCAGGCGCAAAATTCAAAATTCAACTTGATGATACAGAACATACGATTTTAGCATACCTCACAGGTAAGATGCTCAAAAAAAGAATTCGTGTATTGTTAGGAGATTCGGTTACGGTTGAGTTGTCGCCGTATGATATGACGAAGGGTCGAATTATTTATCGGAAGAAATAATAGCTATTGGACCGCCATGGCGCCTCGCGCGTTAGTGGTGCTGCTTATTTCTTGCGTTGAACTTCAATTTGTTGAATTGTCTTTTGACTTTCTTTCATCTTTCCAGTTGAAATAAATACCATAAAGATGCAATTCAAGAAGAACAGTGTCGCTAATACTGCAGTAATATGCGTCATAATATTTGCAGATCCCTTAGCTGTAAATAACCCAGAACCTTGACTACTACCCATAAGCGCTCCGCCAGACTCGCCTTTTTGCATTAAAATGATAGATATCAATCCAATAGTGATTAATAAATGTAAAATGATTAAAAAAATCATGATTTTGGTTTCCTTTTCTGTGGCGCGATCATCACCGCCATTTGTCTTGGGTTTACTTTTGGCATAGCTTCAAACGCACCATTTTCTCCTACAACTTCCTTAACTTTCTCAATAAGTTTTTGTCCTAAGTCAGGGCTTACAACCTCACGCCCTTTGAATCTTATAACAATTTTTACCTTATCGCCAGCTTCCAAAAATTTCATAACCGCCTTTAATTTGGTGGCTAAATCCCCTGACCCTATATTTGGTCTTAATTGCACTTCTTTTAAAGCTTGCTGATGTTGTTTTTTCTTAGCTTCAGACTCTTTTTTTTGCATCTGAAACTTAAACTTACCATAGTCCATCAATTTACATACAGGAACGCGAGCGTCGGGAGACATTTCAACAAGATCCAATTTTTTATCTCTTGCAATTTCGAGAGCCTCCTGAACAGACATAACTCCGACCATTTCTCCACCATCATCAATCAAGCGGATTTGAGGCGCGCGAATAGCCTCATTAACACGATGTTTTAAAATATTAAAACCTTTATAGAACGTATATAGCTATGGTATCATATGAAAAAAATTAAAGTCTACAGGCAACGTGACACTTTTTTATGGCAAACAACTCGATATTCTACAACCTGAGGACGGATATCGCATTTCTATTGATGCGATCTTGCTTGCAGCATCCATTAACACAGGATGTGAAATTTTAGATGTAGGTTCAGGCGTGGGTACCGCAAGCTTATGTTTAAAGAAACGCCAATCCAATTTGGAGATTACTGGTGTGGAGCTTCAGCATATCAATGTTGAGCTTGCGCGCAAAAACTCGCAAAACAACGGCCTATCCATTCAATTTATACAAGGAGATATTCGAAAGGATCAGCTTAATAAAGTTTTTGATCATGTGATAAGCAACCCACCCTTCTATGAAGAAAGGAAAATAAATAAACCGACAAACCAACATAAATTCTTATCTAACGTCTTATCTGAAATAACTTTAGAGCAATGGCTATACTTCTGCATTAAACACTCAAATAATTACATCACCATAATTCATTTACCAGAGTATCTAGATCGTATTTTAGATGTTTTTTCACAAAACCTAGGCGGAATTCAGATTTATCCTATTTTTGTGAATAAACAAGCAAAGCGTATTATTATTCAAGGCAGCAAAAGAAAAAAAACACCCCTTATGTTGCATCAAGGATTAATTTTGCAAGATCAGTTAGGGTACACTAAGGAAGCGCAAGAGATTTTAACTGGCATGAGAGGAATTCAACTATGATGTTATTTTTTTCTCTTGTTGCAAATGCTATTACAAAAGATTTAGAAAATTACCTTTCTAACATTCAAAAACAAGAATTTAAAATCAGATATACAAATTCTAAAGGTAAGCATATGAACGGATCCCTTTCATGGAATAAAACCAGCTATCCGTTTAAATTTATTATTAATCTAGGGGCTCAAAAAACTACTATTATAAATGATCATCAAAAAATCATCATGCACGTTGAGCAAAAAAACTCGACAGACCGTATTAAAGCTAAAGATATAACAAGCAACCCATTGGCGTCTATCTTTAAAGCAAAGGTTCAGTTTGTAGAGCATACAGATTCTCTTGTACAAACAAAATCTAAAAAACTTGGAGAGAATCGATATCAAGTGATTTTATATAAGTTTACAGATGAAGCGTGTGAAAAAGAGCATTTAATTCTTGAGTATGAAAAACACAATCAAAAGGTTTTGCTAAAAAAATGGATTACCGTCGCAGAAAATCGTCGCATAACTATAGATTTTTTGTAAACGAATTATTAAGTTTTTCTCTTGCAACATAAAAATAAAAATACCTGTGCTGGACAGCCGAAAACTCAAGGCATTTAGTCTTATTGAATTATCTATTTCGCTCCTTATTATTGGCATTATCTTGGGCTCAGTATTTAAAGGTATGCAACTCGTGGAAAACGCCAAACTTCAAGCTGTTGCAAAGCAATTTCAAGAAATTCGCTTGGATGTAGAACAATATATTGCACGGTATGGTGAATTTCCTAGCACTCCAGATGATACGACAGGAGCTTTAAATAAAATGCACAGCAAGGGTATTTTAAAATCTAATCAACCTATAAAATCAAAATTTGGTGGAGAATTTAAATTCAAAGACGTTGGCGGAAAATATTGCATTCAGCTTGTATCAACAACAGGACAAGCATTGTTAAACTCAAAACAAACAGAGTATCTTAAATCCTTGATAGAGGATAATATTATGGATGGCGATATAATTTCTTGCGCTATCTCAAATTACTGAGGAAAAATAAAACGCTATAGCTAGAACCGGTACAAATGGTATGTGTCTTTTTCTCATAATAAGATGCATAAAAATCCCTATAAGACCAGCCAATATGAAAAACTGACTTATATAAATGGATGGATAAGCACACATAAGAGAAAATAATACAATATCCCCTGCTTGCCAATACTTTCTAAATGTATACCCCGCAAGGAAAGCTCCTGCTGTCCAGCATGATAAAGCGCATGTAGAAAAAAGCAAAAGATCGAACATATCGATCTGATGTGTTTTCCAGTCATCAAGACTCATTTTAAGAAGAAGCAGGTAAGGCAAAATGCTTTTTTTATTTATTGTGGATGGTAATTTTTTAAAAAGCCGTTAAGCATGCTAACGTAAATAAAATGACTGTGCGCCATCCTTCATACTTTACTCAGGATGGTAAGTTTTAGAAATCATGCTGCAAAAACTTCTTTCTCATGCTGTTGATCTAAAAGAGATTACAAACAATATTAAGACATTTAATAAAATTATCTTTATTGGAACGGGCGGCTCCTCTCTTGTTGGACAAGCATTAAAATGCATTGCACAACCTGAGCAACGCAGTAAAATCCTCTTTTTTGACAATATAGACCCAAGAACATTTAGGGAAAAAATTCTCCCGCTCACAAAAGAAAAAACCTTCTTTATATTAATTTCCAAATCAGGAAGGACCTCTGAGGTATTAGCGCAAACAGATTCACTATCTTCATACTTATCTGCGCGTAACACATTGGTCATCACAGAAGCGACAAACAATCCTTTGCGCAATCTAGCAGAAATCCACGGTTGGAAAATTTTAGAACACCCTGCGGAAATCGGTGGGCGGTTTTCAGCATTCACAGTTGTGGGGCTACTCCCTTGTTTACTATTAGGCTTGTCAGATCAAAGATTCATTGAGGGTGCGCAAAACGCCTTAAACAACCAAGACACCATTCAAAAGAAAATTGAAGCCATTTATGATAACCATCCGATAGATCGACAAATTATCCTTTCATACTCAGATTATACAGGTGGCTTATTAGGTTGGATGTCTCAACTTATAGCCGAAAGCTTAGGAAAAACTCCTGACAAAAGCATTATCCCAATAACAGCTCGCGGAACGGTTGATCAACACTCGCAATTACAGCTATGGATGGACGGCCCTAAAAATCAATTTTTTCAGATCTATTTTTTTCACGATGCATTAGACCAATCTCAAATATACGTTAACAACAAAGCATTTTCATATGATCAGTTATTTAAGATTCATAGCCAAGCTACCAGAAAGGCTCTTGAAGATAATGGTTACTATGTTGAATATAAAGAATATGCTGCGTTAGATGAGGAAACGCTAGGAGAAATTATGATGGAAAAATTCATAGAAGTATTTGCGTTTGCAAAATTAATGCAAATCAACCCTGAGGGGCAACCAGGAGTTGAAAGAGCTAAGAAAGCAATAGGATTGTACATATGAAATTCATAAGATCTTTGTTATTCTATATCACTTTCTTGATTTTCACTGTATGTTATATTCCTGCTTTTGTTTTGGCTGGTTTTTTTATAAAAACGGATGCATTTTCGCGCTATATTATGAGATCATGGATGCACGGCTTCATAAGAATTGCGAAAAAAATTTTACATATCGACTATACGCTTAAAAATTTCGATCTCATCAAACACAGAACTTCTCCGATTATCATCGCACCTAAACACCAATCTATGTGGGAAACATTTTTAATTTGCTCGGAGTTAGGGGAAAATATGCGCATCGTACTAAAAAAACAAATTTTGAACTATCCGCTCATTTCTAGACTCATTAAAAATACACACGGAATCGCTATTGATCATAAAAACACCCTGCAATCTTTAAGAACTCTACTTGAGGAGGGAGGTAAAGCGATTAATAATGGAGAAAATCTATGCATTTTCCCTGAAGGCGAAAGAGTAAAGGCTGGAGAAAATGGAACTTATCATAGTGGTTTATTTTTCATATATAAAAAACTCAACATCCCAGTTGCAACAATCGCATTAAATGCAGGGGTATTTTGGCCAACGAAACAGTTTGCAAAAATACCTGGAACAATTACAGTAGAAGTTACAGGAATTATTGACCCAGGGCTAACAAAAAAAGAATTTGATGAACATTTGCATCAATTGATCGAGCAACCTTCACAAAAAATGCTTAACCTCTAAGTAGGTCTACAGATGGTTTTGCTTCTAGCATGCTTTTATCAATACTTTTATGTGGAAACATGTTAGGCACGTCCCCATACTTTTGCATCAAAAGTGAGAAAAATAAGACAGCAGCAGGAGGAATAGAAAACTCAATCACATCCCAATATTCTATAGGGAAATTATAGTTGAAAAAATTACCAACCATAATAATGGTCATATTTAAAAGATAAAAAAGCAACTCCCCAAATACAATAACCATTACAAGTGCAGGTATAAAGCTTTGCATAACACCGTTATTGCAAGAACCTGCCATGAAGATTTGTATTTACACTTCTTACCTTTATCATATCACATTCTGGCATTAAATCCATATAGCCATATTCAGTTCCATCAACTCTTCAAAAGACATAAAATCAGCTGGAACATCTCCTGCGTAGCAAGAATCCATATCTGAATCACTATCTAAACATTGTAAGGCAAAAATAAAAAACATCATTCGCGACTTTTCTTAACAACTACCTTCATATAAGTCTGGCATTTTTTAAAAAAAAGTAAATTTTATATATAATTTGTATTGTTTTTAATACTAAAATATGAGTAATATTTTCCATAGGTTTTTATTTTGTACAGTTCATGAAAATAGTAAAAAATTTGCTACTCCTAGCGGCATTAATTCTAGGCTTTATGTTTATTAAGAACAAGTTCTTTTCAAAAGATATGGATGGGGCGCAAACTGAGCAGGTTGCTGATGCAACCCCAGCTATGAGCGAACCACAACGCGCTCAATCTATTGAGAAGAAATCCAACAACTAAAAGTGGCTGATCTAAAGGCTATTTTTATCCAGTCTGTCACGGAGTTCCTTCCGGTCAGTTCTAGTGCGCATTTAACTTTATTTACAAGCGGTCATTTGGCACCAGATTTATTACATTTTGGCACCTTAATTACAGTCGTAATTTACTTTCGTAATTTTTTATTGCAAAACTTTTTTAAAGTTTGCATTGGATCTCTTCCAGCTGTCGCCATTGGTTTTGCAATTAAAAAAATATTATGCATAGATTTATACGACCCTCAGTTTATCAAATGGGGCTTATTGTTTGGCACAATATTTATGCTCTTTGCTGAATTTACACCTAGCGCGTCTAAAACAAATATCAGTATTAAAAATGCTTTTTTGATAGGGTTGATGCAATGTTTTGCATTTATCCCAGGATTTTCAAGATTAGGTGCCACTTTGTCTGCCGCTCGTATCTTGGGTTATAACAGACAATCATCTGCCATATTTTCGTTTTTATTGTCGATTCCAGCATCTTTAGGGGCTTTGGTGTTATCGCACCCTTCAACAGACACTGTCATAGCTTTATCGCCCTATATTTTACTTGAATCTGCGATTGGCTATATTGCCCTCGCTTTCTTTATGAAATGCCATGGACAATTCTTAATTTTAGCACTTGCATTTTATCGTATGCTGTTATTCTACATGATGCTTTAACGATTTATTCATACATTTTAAGACGAAAATAATAAAACCCCTACCAGAGAAAAGCATGCCAACGGTCTATGGAGACAATAACCAATTTACTGTGTTTAAAAAGAATAATGACAAAATCATGGAAGGTCAAATTTTTGGCAAAAAACTAGAGGGTACCATTAAGTTATTCAAAAAAAATAATATTGTTTCAATGATTGATTATAAAGATGGAAAAAAGGAAGGTCCTTTTACGTTATTCAATCCAAAAACAGGTATCGCATTTAAAACTGGTTATTATAAGAATGATCAGATAGAGGGTGAGGTGCTAATTTATGACGAAAGAAGCGCCCTTACAGCAAAAGAAATGTATAAAAATGGTCACTTAGAGGGATTGAAAGAAAGTTATTATCCAAGTGGACAAATCTTAAAACAGCAAATTTATAGCGATAATAAAGAAGTTGTAGCGAAAACTTTCTATAAATCCGGAAAGCTTCTAGAGGAAAAATATTTCAACGAAAATGGCCAAGTAAGAGAAATGAAAAAATACCTTGAGGATGGACAAGTCATAGAGTTGTTTGAGACAAAAAAGTGTTAGTGGCTTTCAATTTTTTCTGTTGGCCTTAAGAACACCAAGGTCAAAAGCAATGATATAAAACTAAACACAGCCCCAACCATAAATGGCGCAGACAAGCTAAAACTCTCTACACAAAATTCATAAATATGACCTGCAATCAACACAGCTAAAAAACTCACAAAATAGTAAATACTTAGCGCTGTTCCTCTTAAATGAATTGAAGAATAGTCTGTAATCAGTGCGGTAAAAATTGTCATGGTAATAGCAATTTGAGCCCCCCAAAATGCCACACCTAAATATAACCAACAAAGGCTATTTGCATGCGCGAGTATAAGGTTCGCAATAATAGCGCAGCAAATTCCTAACATAAGAATTCTTTCTCGCCCTACTCTATCAGATAAAACACCTATAGGATAAGCAGTTAAGGAAGTTACAACGTTATAACAAATATTCACCGTTGCGGCATAATTTTCAGGTAAATGTAATTTTTCAAGCGCCGTTAACACAAGAGGCGCCTCCCCGTATCGACAAAGCATAAATACAAACACCACTAGTATAAGTTTCCAGTAATGTTTTTCCAGAATTTTTACTTCTTGCCTCATGATAGATAGCTTCCCCCTGAAGCTAACTTTTTTTTCATCTGCAATAGGATCTGGAACAAAGAAAGTTAAAAATATTATAGCTATTAGACATGGGATTCCGGCCAGCATAAAAATAAATTTGTAATTACTATTTGTCCAAATCATCATATAAATAGACAAAAGAGCGCCTAAAGACGATCCTATATAGGTTAATGTTTGCCTCAATCCAAATGATTGCCCTCTTGATTCTTTGCTCGCCAAATCCCCAATCAACGCATCTCTTGGCGTGGATTGAATTCCATTTCCTATACGATCAATCGCTCTTGCAAGAAAAACAAAAAAGACAGTGGACGAAAACGCCATAATTGGCTTTGAAATAACAATTAACCCAAAGCCAAAAAGCATGAGTAATTTTCGCCTTCTCAGCACATCAGAAAATATACCAGATGTAAACTTTACAATATAGCTTAATGACTCAACCAAACTTTGAATTTTTCCTGTTGATCCAACAGAAAAACCAAGATAGCAACGCATAAACCCGGTAGATAAGCCAAACACAAGAGAGGTTGCGATATTAATCAAGAATCCAGCGATTCCAATGGCCCATATAGATTTAGGAACCAGTTTAAGACCTGTGAATTTTCTCAAAAGAAAAACTCCCACTTTTTTTCAGTATAAAGAGAAAAAGCCAGGGAAGCAAAGATAAGTTTAAATAACTTTCTCATGTCGTAAATAAGAATAAAGTGTCGCGGTTGAAATATTTAACTCTTGCGCAATATCACGCATAGATTTAGAGCCCTCTTGATACATTGATGCAGCAATTTCAGCTTTTTCTTTTGCTTGTGGTGTTAAACCTTTTGGACGCCCAGAACTTCTAAACAATTCCTTTGCTGATGAAGAAAGACTTCCGGAAGATGTAGCTGAGGCTATAGATGAGATGTTATTGCTTTTTGGCGTAGAAATGCTTGTTAATTGCCCTAAAACAATTGAGGATACTGCATTTCTACCGCCCATATTTGCTGTCCTGCTATTGGAAACAACTGAATTTTGTTCACATAGATTTAATGTATTAAATATTTTTAATAACACACGTCCTTCATGTGTTGATGTATCAACGCCATCATGAACACTAAAAAGATGAATGCCCTTTTCTAATAATTCATGAATCAAAGTGATCACATCTCGAACATTCAACCCAAATCTATCAAGTTGATAAATGCAAATTCTGTCATCAGGCCTTATATAATCAAACATATGTTCTAACTCATCAATTTGAGACCCAATATCTTCAAAAATACGCTCGCAATCGCCTAAAACTTTAGCTTGCGTTTCATAGAACGCATCACCTTTTTTTTCAGAACGAATATATCCTATCTTCATCAATTCAGTAACGTAATTTTTCCATAGCCCCATGTTAGGACATTTTTATGAAAAAAATAAAGTACTTTGTTAATAATTTGTTAATAATTTAATTTAAAATAAAACTTTTTTGTAACACTACTTTATTATCCGAGATTTCAATAATAGCTTCCCTATGAAAAAAAGCATTCACCAATTTTTCGCTTGGTGTTTTTATAACCAAAAATGGAGAAGCTCGAAAATCTTGCACCCTTTCAATGCGCCCTTCTAATATACCCTCCTCGTTGTAAACTGGTAAACCTACTAAATCATCGAAATAAAACTCATCCTCTGCTAATTCTTTTCTCGTGCTATAAATTTTCATTCCAACGTAAGATTTAGCTTTTACCAGTGAATTCACGCCTTCAATCTCTATCAACAAATGATCCTTTACATGTGCTTTGTATATAAGCTTTAGCACTTTCTGATTCTCATCAAAAAAATCTGTGTATGAAAAAAAATCCTCCTCGGTATAAGGTTTTAATTTTAAAAGACCTTTTACACCATGAAGTTTAATGATCTGCCCAACTAAGATATGTTTCATTTTTTTCTCTTAATATAAATAAACATAGGAATCCCGAGCAAAATAAGCGTACATGAAACAAGTGTTTGAGCAAAGGGCGTTAATACGGCAATCAAAAAACAAATTACAAATCCTAATCCACCTAATACTCTGTGCTTTAAAAGCTTGATAAGCGCAAGCGAAGAAACTCCATATACAAATAATACCAATATCATAGAGTAATCCAACACAAGAGAAATTTGCTCGGATACATTTTTGTCATCAATAAGTATCAATAAAGGAACAATTAATAAGGAACTTACAATAACACTTACGTAAGGAGAGCCATTTCTATTCTGTTTTTTGAATATACTAGGGAATAAACCATCTTTCGCCAAACCATAAGCAATCTGCCCACTAGTCAAAACCCAAGCATTCAATGTGCTAATGCATACAAACGCTCCAATAATAGCCATAACGAATGAAAAATTACCAAATAAAACAGATGTCGCATCTGCATAAGGGGCTTTGGAATGCATAAGTGCTGTTGTATCAACAAGACCTAACAAACCTAAACTATTCAGCAAATACACCAAAGCTACAAATGTTGTGCCCGCAATAATTGCTTTTGGTATAGTTTTTTGAGGTTGATCTACAAATTCCGCGGGAGCGGTTGCACTTTCTAGTCCCAAAAAACAAAACAAAGTTGTCATAATAATATTTTGTATAGAAGGCATATCGATCACCTCCAATGTTTTGATATTTTTAACATCGAAATGATACAAAGCAATTAATGGAATGGCCACAAGTGGAATAATCTTAAATAACGTCAAAATAAACTCTGCCTTACCTGCAGCTGCAACACTCTTCATATTAAGAAGCGTGATAAAAGCTAAGAGAGAAATCTGCCATATGAGTGGGTTTTGAATAGGAAGTACAGATGATAAATATGCAATCGCTGTAATGGTTACAATAGGTGTGCTCGCCCAAGAGGCTATCCAGTAGGCCCACCCCACAAAAAAACCTGCTGTTTCACCAAATCCTTCCAACGCATAAACATGAGGGCCGCCTGTTTTTGGAAACTGCATGCATAATTTTGCGAAAATTATTGCCAAAACAACAGCAATTGATCCAGAAATTGCCCAACCTAAAGCTCCCCATAACCCATAAGGCGCTAACACAAAAGGTGTAGCAAAAATCCCTGAACCAATTTGACTTCCTACAACAAGTGAAAAAATAGATAAAAAGCCCAGTTTTTTCTGAGACATAATCCTGTTTATTTATTGTCAGATATCAACATTAAAGAATAATTTAGATAAACACACAAGAATTTCAAACGATTTTCTTCAAAAAATCTTTTATTGCGGACACGCCTTGAACATCAATTGAATGACCTAATCCTTCGCATGTTTCTAACTGCACCTTAGCATTTAAATCTACCAAAGCTTTTTTCGCCTCCAAGGCAAAATGATAATCCACCACTCCATCATTTGTCCCGTGAATAAGGAGAGCTGTTTTACCTTTTCCATTTTGTTCAGATGTCCGATAAAATAATCCAGACACTCCAATTGCATATTTCAATTTTTCATGACGCATCACAGTATCCAGTGCAATCATCGCACCCTGAGAAAAACCAAATAAAATCACATCTTCATAGGTTAGATGATATTCTTTCACAAGATTATCTATTATCGCATCTATATGAGATCTTACACTAATTACACCATTCCTAAGCGAGTTATGATCTGGATTGCTTATATCTCCAATATCAAACCATTTATAACCCCCGCCTTCTCTTCTGTATGGAGCATCTGGCGCTACACAAACTATATCATTACAAATAATTTTTTCTGCTACACCCATCATATTTGCAGCTGAAGAACCATACCCATGAAGCATAAGTAAAATTTTTTTACATTTTTTTGATGGCAGTGAAAAACTTAACATTTTTTTAATACTTTCTTGAGAACAATAATAGTAGATTATAACACGTAAACAAGGTTCACAATGTGGTTTCCATTTTTAACAGCTTTCTATGAGAAAAAAATTGATACAAACGCTATTCCTCAAAATATTTGGGAAAATAGTCTAAATTTATCCAAAGGACGTGTCACTAAAGATTTTGTCAAATGGTTTATTGAAACACACCTCAAACTAGCAAAAAATACGCAAATCTTAAGAGATGAAAATGTCCAAGGACAATTTTTAGTTAAAGATCAAAATAATAACCTGATCTATATTGTGCGCGATTTTAATATTGCAGAAAAATCACAACCAGACGACTATTTAGAAACAGAACGCGTTATTGTGAACCAAGAGGCGGAAAGAGAGGGGCTAAACCTTGCGCTCATCAAAAAAACCTTTAAACGCATGTTTTCAAAAGATGGGTTAACTATAAAAGGCCCCGAAAGATGGAAGACTATTATTGAGCTTGAAAATGCTATTTATGTTTACCCCTTTGCAAGAAACATCCCTTTGTTTGGTCAATTTAAGAAAGAAAGAATTTATCTTACGGTTACAGATGTTAAGCAACAAGGAGTGCAGTTAAAGGATGTATTGCAAACACCTGAGGCTTTGGAAGCCTTAGAGCATGTTGGTCGATCTTTAGCTATGTGGCATCTGAAATCAAAATTTGCAGCTTATGTGACACCATTTGATGTCGGATTTCATACAACGACGCAAGGTGATTTTATACCTGAAAATGTTCTGTACAACGCAAACAGAAAAGCAATTACATTCTTAAATAACAATCAAATGGCGGATACGCTCAGAGCTGGAGGTAAAAGCAACTGGTGCGATATTAAAACATTTATAAAAACACTCAACGCAACACAAAGACACGCGTTCTTTAAAGGCTATGCTGCAATATTTAAAAGAAAAGGTTATGCACCTGAAAAAATGGAAGAATTTACAAGGACAGCTACATTCAAAAACCTTGACATGAAATAACACACTTCGTCGCCCTCCGCACTCATTGAAAGAAAAATTCTCCTACGATGCGTGCGTATTAACGCGCCTCTTTAAAAATACCACTCAAAATCTTTCATAACCTTTTTGTAGACTTCTTTTTTAAATGGAATAACAGATTTAGCCACTTGTTTGGAAGCTTTCCATTTCCATTCAGAAAATTCTTGATGTTGTGGCTTTATTTTAAGATCAATGGCTTCGTCTTGCCCTTTAAATCTCAAAAGGAACCA
The DNA here is from genome assembly GCA_023898745.1 of Alphaproteobacteria bacterium. Taxonomy (NCBI): domain Bacteria; kingdom Pseudomonadati; phylum Pseudomonadota; class Alphaproteobacteria; species Alphaproteobacteria bacterium. The sequence continues at coordinate 785,590 of CP060237.1, read as the reverse complement.
TTTTTGTTGCTGTGCGCAATAGCTTTTTGTGTGATACTCTTCTGGAATATCGTACTTATACCAATGCTTAGATTCCGCTATAATTTCAACTTCATCAGAACTCACGCCGATTTCTTCATGAAGCTCTCTCAACATCGCGTCAAACGGATTTTCTCCAGGATTTACCCCACCCTGTGGCATCTGCCAATACTCATCCGTCTGTTTTGAATCTTTAAAATGCCTTTTCCCTACAAACACATTTTTTTGATTATTTACAAGCACTATCCCAACACATAAGCGAGGGTCTTTCTTCATATATTATGTAAAAAAGAGGTTTTACTAAGGCATTCTATACAGCTTCTGAAAAAGATATCAACTTATTTTTTGCTTTTTTTGCGGCACAGCACGAAAGCTTGTTGTAATCACTGAAATTAACTTATAATGCATATACGCATTGGAAAAAGAACCGCGTGTCGTGGCAAAACCTTTAAATCTAAACAATTTCTCGCATTTTCATTTTATTGGAATTGGAGGAATTGGAATGAGTGGTATTGCAAAAATACTTGCCGAAAAAGGTTTTCAGGTTTCAGGAAGTGATTTCAAGTCAGTAACTCTCAAAAATATAACCACTTATGTAGGGCATGATAAAAATAATATCAAACATGCAGATATTATTGTCATTTCTACAGCTATCCATCCTGAAAATCCTGAATTATTAGAAGCACAACAACGCAATATCCCGATCTTCAAGCGTGCCGACATCCTGAAAGAAATTATAAAAAAATATAAGAATATTGTGTCTATTTCTGGCGCCCATGGAAAAACCACAACAACAGCTCTTATTTGGAGTGTGTTAAAACAAACAAACTTGGATCCCACCATTATTAATGGCGGTGTTGTCAATGCAGTCAATTCAAACATTTATGTAGGTCAAACTAATGACTGGTGTGTTGTAGAAGCTGATGAATCAGATGGAAGTTTTTTAGACCTTATAGGCACCTACTCTGTTGTCACTAACATTGATCGTGAACATCTAAATCATTATTCATCTCTTGAACATCTGAAAAATTCGTTTATTGAATTTATCAACAAATCATCAGAATTATCAATCATTTGCATCGATGATCCTCTTGTGCAAAGTTTACGCCCCTTAATAAAAAAAGATGTCATAACGTATGGCATACTCAACGATGCTATGGTTCAAGCGTATAATATTAGGAAAATGTCTAATAAAACTATTTTTGATGTTAAAATCAAAGCCCCTCTCGAATCAAAAATACTGAAAGATATAGAATTAGCTGCCTTAGGCACTCATAACGTACTCAATGCACTTTCTGCTATTGCATTAGCTCAGCATATAAAAATAGATGATCACGCAATTTATGAAGGATTAAAACATTTTCAAGGTGTCCAAAGACGTTTTACAATTCGACACACAACCAATAATGAAATCACATTTGTGGATGATTATGCGCATAACCCTAAGAAAATTAGCGCCGTATATGAAACAGCAAAACAAAGTGGTGCAAAACGTGTTATTGCCGTTTTTGAAGCACATCGTTACACACGGCTAAAGGAATTAATGGATGAATTTGTTGAAGCCTTAAACGCATTCAACTACATCTTTATCATTCCGATATATGCTGCAAATGAGCAGCCTATAGATGGAGTTTCTGTTGAAGTGTTATCAAAAAAACTCACTGCGCCTCATGCATATGTTGCAACACAAGAGGAGCTTAATACACATCTCCCAAATGTTATTGAACAAGGAGATATTGTTGTATTTATGGGGGCAGGCAATATTTTATCCTGGTCTAAAAATTATTTATCACACCATCATCCTGAATGAGCAGAACGAACCAAAAGATCTGTCTGATATAAACCTAAGAAGATCCTTGGATGACATCATTGAAACGCATTTTTTAAATGTGCATACTGCATATATTTTGTTGCAAACAATATGATATCAAACCGCACAAGGTAAGTTTTATAGTGCGGATTTTCTTTCAAAAAATAAGCTAGTGTCCGTTTGATGCGATTGCGCTGTTTCATACGCACACATTTAATCGTTCTATAGTTAGGTCTACATTTCACTTCCACCACAACCAAAAAATTATCATCTCGTGCAATAATATCAATTTCACCAGCATGACACTTAAAATTATGATGCAAAATTTTATATTTCTTGCTTTTTAATATCCGAATCGCTTGCAACTCAGCAACCTGACCTTTCCTCCGTTTTTCATATTCAAAACTCAATTATTTTTATCTATCAATTTCTACATCTCAGCGTATCGAACAAAATATTAAGATCTGGTTAAACATTTGCTTTCACAGCAAAAACACCCTAATCTTTAAATAAAAAAAGACTCCAAACAATTATGTTCTTTCAAAAAATCAAAGAGAAATTATTTGGCAAAAAGCATGATGAACAAACCATAGAGGAATTAGAGGACACGCTTCTTCAAGCCGATGTTGGTTTTGCACTTTCAGAAGAGTTTATACAAAAAATAAAATCTTCTTCCAAAGAGCCAGTGGAAACACTTAAAGCGGAAATGTTGAAACTTTTGCAAGCAAAAGAAAAGTCATTTGGATTAAAAAAAGGATTGAATATCATTCTTGTGTGCGGCGTTAATGGAAGTGGCAAAACAACATTTATTGCCAAGTTATGCCATTTCTTAAGAGACAAAAAAGTTGGGGTTGTGGCAGGCGATACATTTCGCGCAGCCGCTGTTGAGCAACTTGAAGTATGGGCGAATCGCTTAAACGTACCATTATTTAAAGGCGCACTCGGGGAAGATCCTTCAAGTGTTGTATATAAAGCTATTGCGCAAACAAAAGAAAAAAATGATCTAGATGTTTTGATCATTGATACAGCAGGACGATTACATACAAAAGATAATCTTATGATGGAATTAGAAAAAATAAAACGTATTATTCAAAAGTTCGATGATACGGCACCACATGAAACTTTACTTGTATTAGACGCCACTATTGGCTCGAACACTTATAATCAAACGGAAAATTTTGGCAAGGTGATTCCTCTGACAGGTTTGGTGATGAATAAACTAGACGGCACAGCCAAAGGTGGAACATTGCTTAAAATTGCCAAAGATTTCCCTTATCCATTTTATTTCATCGGTGTTGGTGAAAAAAAAGAAGATTTAAAATCTTTTGATGCGGAGTATTTTATTGATCACTTGCTATGACATTAAAAGATCAAATTCATAAGGCGCCAAATGACCCTGGTGTTTATAAATTTCTCGATCAAAATCAAAATATTCTCTATATTGGAAAAGCTAAGAATCTTAAAAACAGACTAAAATCCTATTTAAACACAAATGAACTTAGTCATCGGATTTCCCGCATGATGAAGCAGGCTATATCTGTTGAAATCACTATCACACAAAGCGAATTAGAGGCATTAATTTTAGAAAGCAACCTTGTTTCTCACTTGCAACCCCCCTTCAATATTTTACTTAAAGACGATAAATCTTACGCCTTCTTAAAAATAGACACCCGACACCCCTTCCCTAGCCTCACAAAATATCGCGGGATTCCAAAAGGTCACAAGCAGGAAAAATTCTTTGGCCCCTATCCTCAAATTGATGAAGCCTTAGAAACAGTGCAAAAAGTTTTTAAGCTTAGAAATTGCTCGGACTATGAATTTTCCATTAGAAAGCGCCCTTGCATTCAATATGACATCAAACGGTGTACCGCGCCTTGTGTTGGCTATGTAAGCGCGGAAGAATATAGCCACCAAGTTAAACGCGCTATGGATTTTTTAGAGGGTAAAATTGCAAAAATTCTCAAAGAACTTACTGAGCAAATGTATGCACATAGTGATGCGCTAGAATTTGAAAAGGCAGCCCATGTTAAGCATATATTATCGGTTATAAAAAAACTGCATATTAAACAACAGGCGCATATCGTAGACATTGAATCATGCGATATTTTATATATAAAACCTGATGGCACTTTAATTCAAGGTATCGTCCGCTTTCATAAATACTTAGGATCTCAAATTTTTTATATGGAATATAGCGGCCCTGAAGCCGTAGAAGATTTCATTACACAGTTTTATAAAACGAATATTCCTGGAAAAGAAATTATCACAAATGTTCCTATATCAGCCTTATGGAAAGAGTATATTTTTGAGCGCCATAAGTTAAACTGTGCCATCACTCATGCACAACGCGGCCCCAAGAAACGTTTGCTCGATTATATCGCAAAAATACATATTCAGCAGCATGATGTGCAACTAGAAAAAGTATCAGAGTTTTTTGTTAAAGACATTAAACGCATCGAAGCCTATGATAATAGTCATTTATTTGGCAAACATCCCTATGGTGTTATGATCGTATTTTCTAAAGATACAGGATTTGAAAAAAGCGCTTATCGTAAATTTAAAGTTGAAGAATCTAATGATTATGACATGATGGAAAACATGATCCAACGCCGCTTAAAACACGAGGAATGGCCCTTACCTGATATGATGCTAATTGATGGTGGTGTTGCGCTTGTACGTATGGTGAAACGATACGTACCAGAATCCGTTTTGGTATTAGGATTGGCTAAAGGCGAAAAACGCAAACAAGATCGATTATTTGATGAAACAGGTCATGAAATAAAACTCACTGAACCTGTAAAATATCTTTTGCAAAATGTGAGAGATGAAGCGCATCGTTTTGCTATCACAACCCATAAACATAGCCGTGAAAAAACAGCCTGGAAATCTATGATTGATCAAATCCCAGGTATTGGCTTAAAGCGCAAAAAAGTATTAATTCAGCATTTTGGGTCTGCTGAGAATGTATCTAAAGCGACTGTCGAAGAGTTAAATCACGTTAAGGGAATAACAAAAATTTTAGCCGAAACAATCTATCGATATTTTCGATAATTGTCATCCTGAAAATAACGCACCGCCACCCTGAGACCTATAGGTCGAAGGATCTTATCGTGCATATATCTGACGATATATTAATCCAATGAACGATAAGGCAATAACGCCAAAAATCTTGCGCGTTTAATCGCACGACCTAAATGCCTTTGATGTTTTGTAGATACAGATGTAATACGTGATGGCAAGATTTTACCAGAATCTGAAATAAATTTTTGCAATAATTTCAAATCTTTATAATCAACTTTAAATGCATTAGGTCCCGAAAACGGACATGCTTTTTTATTTTTCACATACTGTTTTTTTGCGCGCCTCTTAGGCGGTTGAATCATTTGTGCTTTATTTGTTTCTACTTCGCTCATTTTTATGCACTCCCTTCTTTGCCGTACACTTTACCAGAACGAATTTGCGTTTTATACGCAACGTCCAGATTTTGTCTTTGTTGTAACAATGCAGATGGATTTGGATCCAATGTTTCAACGTTCACAAACAAGTGACGTAACAATCTTGTATCATACTTCAATTTCTTTTCAAATTCTTTGAGAAAATCTGTACTCATTCTTGTGTTTAAAAGCACGTAGTATCCTTTTTTCATTTTCTTGATAGGATATGCAAATGTTCTGATGCCGCAGAATTCAGTTTTTGCAACATCCCCACCGGCTTCTTTGATTTTTTGAGAAAATTCAGACACATGAGAGCGAACCTGCTGCTCTGTTGAGTCTTGTGTGAAAATAAACACGCACTCATAATTTCTGAGCACTGTTTTTGTATTTGCTGTCATTTTTACCTCTTTCCTTATGGTTTAAATAGCTCTTATCCTTATAAAATAAGAGCAAGGACTAATCTAATGTGCCATATTTACGAAAAAACGTCAATGAGTCTTAATTTTAGAAGTCTCGTGTCTTTTACACAACCTTTTTTTACAAACAGAAAACATAGCTGCTCTTTTCTTTCTGGGACCGTTTTTAGAATAAATACTCCATATTGCTTGATCTAAAAACCACTGTATATGCAATTCTGAAACCCTGCATGAGGATAAATTTTTATACAATTCTCTAATTGCGTCAGCAAAAGAAGATTGGTTGCTTTTAAATTTATTCCAATCTAATTTCTCAAATTGATAAGGTTCCATTTCCGTAATATCCTGCTGATACCCTTTAAGAGAAAATGTTGTATACGCTAGAAGTGTAAATTGCCGTTCGGGCAAAGCTGTAAAATTTCCGTTACTGTTATAAATTTGATTGAACCATTCTACCTCACACTTAAAATCTGATAATTCAATATTTGCATAAATAATAAAAAACATAGCTCAAATGAATAAAGTTCTTATCCAAAGTATAGCAAAACCCTTAAGCCGCTTGAAGGCAATCCTTCACTTTCGTTGCCAAATCTTTAATCGTAAATGGTTTTGGCAAAAATGTCGTCATATGACCATCTGCAAGAAAGCTATAATCTAATGATTCATCACTGTACCCTGAAATAAACACAACCTTAACATTGGGATTTTCTTCGCGCATGCGCTTCACAAATGTAGGTCCATCAATATCTGGCATCACAACATCTGTTACCACCAAATCAAATGTTTCATTTTTGGTTGCATTCAAAGCATCTCGCCCTGAAGAAGCTTCACTCACAACATACCCCTTATCGCGCAATGCACGAGCGGTAAAAGTTCGCACCGCATCTTCATCTTCAACCAACAAAATACGTTCGTTACCCGTTAAATCAATAATATTTTTCTTTTGCTGTGGCATCACTACAGTTTCAGAGGTGGAAGGCAAGTAAAGTGTGAATGTAGTTCCATGATCCACTTCACTCTTCACACTAATAAACCCACCAGTTTGTTTCATAATTCCATAAACTGTTGAAAGCCCTAACCCAGTCCCTGAACCAATTTGTTTGGTTGTAAAAAATGGCTCAAAAATATGTGGCAAATTCTCTGATGGAATGCCACATCCTGTATCTTGCATAGAAATAGTCACATAATCCCCTTTTGGCATCGTATCATGACCCATGCAGAGCTCTTTTGTAGCCTGATAATTCTCAATCGAGATGTTGAGCTTTCCAGAATATCCCATAGCATCTCGCGCATTTACAGCCAAGTTAATAATCACCTGCTCTAGTTGACCCAAGTCTGTTTTTACAGGATGAACATGTTTTCCATATTTTACTTGCAAATCAATCTTTGCGCCTAATAAACGTTTCAATAATGCAGACAATTCTGATAACACATCACCTACATTTAACACTGTAGGCTGCAATGTTTGTTGACGTGAAAATGCCAAAAGCTGACGCACCAAATTCGCAGCACGATTTGCGTTTTGTTTAATCTGAATCAAATCACTATAAGACGGATCGTTAGGCAAATACTTTTGCAGCAATAAATCTGAAAATCCAATAATGGCTGTTAAAATATTATTGAAATCGTGCGCAATTCCACCTGCTAACTGCCCTACAGCCTGCATTTTTTGAGATTGAATAAACTGTTGTTCCAGCTGCTTTTGCTCTGAAATGTTAATAAATTGCAAAAGAAACAATCCATTTTCCAAGCGACTTGTATAAGTAGTTGTGATAAAATCTGGATTGGAAAAATAAGTTTCAAATGGCTCAACCGCATTGTCTGTATCTAAAACTCGTTGATACTTGCTTTTAATTTCAGATTTTTTACCTTTATCAATAAGCTGAAAAAAGTTTTCATCTATAGAGATATCAAATTGTTTTAAACTTTGCCTTAATGCTAAATTGTATTTTTGAATCCTACCATCTGAATCCATGATCAAAGATGGAATGCGAGAAATTTCAAATGCCGCACCTTCAGCATTATTAACTGTATCCATTTTAGGAAAGAACGTACACAAAGACATTTCATCATCCAATGGCACGATATATACCATAGTTGTATCATTCAAAATCTGCAAACCGTTTTGAGGGTTTTTGATAAACTCTGACACATTCTTATCACGCAAAGATTGAGAAAATAACTTTTGCGCGGATGCATTGTAATATAAAATCTTATTACTTTGATCAATAAAAATAAATCCTAAGGGAGAAACATCCAAAAAGTCTTGAGAGGATTTTGACAGCTCCTCAATCGAAAGTGTGTCTTCAATTTTCTTGAAATGAAATACATGATAGTCATAGTATTTTTTAAACACACAATGATATGCCTCTTGATTACTCTTCTTTTGAATAATTGCTTCAAACGGCTGCTTAGATTCCAAACGCGACATCACATCTTTTTTCTCACCATACACATGAAAACATTTCTCAAATTTGTTCAAGAAATCATCAAAATTCACAAACGAACAATTGCTCGCATCTACAACATTACCTTTATCGTTAAAAATCCAAAAATGATCTTCTAGGATAGATCTTACTGCGTGGGTTTTTAACTTAGGATACAAAATGAAATATCCACCGGCCATCAGTACAACAAATAGAGTGATGAGAAAAAGAATCAGCACATCAAGAAATTTATGTATATATAATTATTGTGGAGGAGAAAAAGCGCAAAAGTAAATATCTAATAGATCTATTTAATTTTCAAAACTTCGTGTAATTTTAAACTCCCTAATTCATATGGACCATATGAAACTCGAATCAACCTCGACACCTGCAATCCGATAAATTCCAATGCACGTCGAATCTCACGATTTTTACCTTCATGAATTATAATTTTAAGCCACTTATCTCCGGCTCTTTCAACTTGAAAAGGCTGATAACGCACCCCTTCAATAACAAATGGTCGCCTTAAAATATCCAGTTTTTTCTCTGTCACATCGCCAAAGAATCGCACCTTATAAACCCGAGGCAGGTCAGACATTTCTAATTCTCGCGCCCACGGCCCATAATTTGTCAGCAACAATAAACCCTCTGTGTTTAAATCTAACCGCCCCACAGAAATAACACGCTCCCCCACATCAATATCTTCAAAAACTGTTGGTCGTCCTTGTGGATCTTTATGAGTTGTGATAAGTCCTTTAGGTTTATGATAAAGCCATAATTTTGGCTCCACATCTATTGAAATTTTTTTGCCATTCACATGGATCACATCACTACCATCAACGAAGGTAGTAACCGTATTTACTCTCTCATTATTGACAGACACAACCCCTTCTAAAATAAGTCGCTCCGCCTCTCGTCTTGATGCCACACCTGCGCGAGCCAGGACTTTTGCTAATCGTTCTTTCTGAGTATTCGTCATGGCGAACTACTTCTTCTTCGCACTAACCTTCGCCTGCTTCTGCTGCAAAAGACCAATCGCTTCATCTAAATTGATACCGAACAGAGATAACCCTTTTGGTATAGATGCAAAAACACTTCCATGCTTCACATAAGGACCAAATCGACCAATTCCTACCTGCACATCTTTATCTTCATACTCGCCAATTTTCAAAGGTAATTTGTTTAACATAAGAGCCTGCTTCAATGTAAGATCCTGTGGCTCTATATTTTTAGGCATTGCTGTACGCTTTGCTCCCACTTGAACATAATACCCATATGGACCTTTTTTCAGATAAACCTCGCTTTGTGTTTCCGGATCCACACCTAGAGAGTTATCCTCAGGCTTTTCTTGCAAATCACCCGCATCCTCGCCCTCCAACGGAGCTGCATATTTGCAATCTGGATATAAACTACAACCTAAAAACGCCCCATACTTACTCAACTTTAAATTCAATGTGCCTTTTTTACATAAGGGGCATGGTTTTTTCTCATCTTGAATTTTTTCTTCTAGGTAATCAATAACTTCAGTAACCGTAAGCGACATTGTTCCTTTGACTTGCTCACTAAAAGGTTTCCAAAAATCTTCTAAAACATCAATATAAGCATTTTTTCCAGAGGAAATTTCATCAAGCTTTTCTTCTAAAAGGGCTGTAAAATCATATTCTACATATTTATGAAAAAATTTTTCTAAAAAGTAAGTAACAATTTTTCCTCTATTTTCAGGAATAAATTGCTTATTATCGAGGCGCACGTATTGTCGTGTTTTTAGTGTTTCAATTAAAGAAACATATGTTGAGGGACGACCAATACCAAGCTCTACAAGTTTTTTCACCAAAGAAGCTTCATTATAACGTGGAGGCGGTTGTGTAAAATGCTGGTTAATCTCAACGCCTTTTTTATCTAATGCCTGCCCTTCTTTTAAAAGGGGTAGTTTCTTTTCTTCCTCTCTTTCATCTTCCTCATCGTCTCTATGTAAAATTAAAAACCCTTTAAATGTACATGTCGTGCCCGTTGCACCCAACTCATGCTTTTGATCTGTTGATTCGATCTTAGCTGTAACGCGGTCAAATAACGCTTCACTTAGTTGCGATGCAACCGCTCTCTCCCAGATTAACTTATACAATTTATATTGATCAGGCGTTAAATCTTTTTGCACTTTTTCCGGAGTTAAATTCACATCGATAGGTCTGATAGCCTCGTGCGCTTCTTGTGCATTTCGCACTTTCTTTTTGTATACACGCGGTGATTTTGGTAAATATTGCGCATCATACTTTTGAGCAATATATCCGCGTATTGCATTTAGCGCTTCATTAGATAAAGAAAGACTATCCGTTCTCATATATGTAATCAAACCTTGCGTTTCTGTGCCAATTTTTAAACCTTCATATAATGTCTGCGCTACAGTCATTGTCTTCTTAGAGCTGAATCCAATTTGTCTTGAAGCTGCTTGTTGTAATGTAGCGGTCATAAATGGTGGAGGCGGTTGACGTTTGACAGATTTTTTCTCAAGTGTATTCACAAGAAAATCACATGCTTCTAAAGTTTTTTTAATCCCTTCAGCTTGTGCTTTATCTTTAATAAAGAGTTTTTCAACTTTCTTTTTATCATATACAGTAAGTTTTGCATCAAACTTTTGAAACAAAACATATGCAGACCAATATTCCTGCGGGATAAAAACTTTAATCTCATCTTCCCGCTCAGTAATCAAACGCAATGCAACAGATTGCACACGACCTGCCGACTTAGCTCCTGGTAACTTTCTCCATAAAACAGGCGATAAGGTAAAACCAAATAAATAATCCAAAGAACGTCTTGCAAGATATGCATTGACCAAATCTTGGTTGATATCGCGCGGATGCTCTAATGCTTCCTTCACAGCTTTTTCTGTAATTTCGAAAAAAGTAATACGTTTAATATCGCATTTAATTTTTTTACTCTTAAGAATCTCCTTAATATGCCAAGAGATAGCTTCTCCCTCACGATCAGGGTCTGTAGCTAAATACAACGTATCTGCTTTTTTGCATGCATCCACAATAGCCTTAACTTGCTTTGCACCTCGAGAAGTTAATGTCCACATCATCTTAAAATTATGATCTGGATCAACAGAGCCACTCTTACTCTCTAGATCGCGTACGTGACCATAACTTGTCATAACGTCATAATCTTTACCTAAATATTTTTTGATCGTTTTAACCTTGGTAGGTGACTCAACAATAAGCAGATTTTGACTCAATTTTAAAACTTTTTTTATCTACATAATGTATGTATACACAGTCTTAAAAAATAAATGCAACTGTTTGGAAGGAATTTACCTAAAAACATAACTATATCAGTCACCTGAGTTTAGAGGTGCGGGCATAGAAAATGTAGTTACTATACTACAAAAAAATAAAAACATAACGATTGATTGTTTGTAAAAATCAGCCTAATTATTTTTACCCAATTGGTAGGCAAAAATATCTGTCTCTTCCGCAAACAATAGATCAACTTTTGCTTGTGTTGGTAAAAACTTAAAACAATCAAGCGCCAACTCATAACGCTCTTCCCTTTTTAAGCGTTTAACTAAAATCTCTTTCAAACGACACAAATGCAAAACATCTGAAGCTGCATATTCTTTTTGCTTTTCAGTTAAAGTATCTGCACCCCAGTAGGATGTCTGAGCGGTCTTATCCATCTCAATATTCAGCAACTCTTTTACCAAGTTTTTTAATCCATGACGATCTGTGTATGTTCTTGCTAAATAGGAAGCTATTTTTGTGCAAAAAATATTTTTTATCTGCAGGTCTTTTAAATAGTGCGTCATTGTTGTCACATCAAAACGCGCATAATGAAAGATTTTTAAAATTTTTGGATCGTTTAAAATTCTCACTAAATTTGGTGCTTTAAATTTATCATCAACAAACTGCACAGCAAACACTCTCTGATCTTGAGTCGCCATTTGCACTAAACATAAACGATCTCTGTGAGGCTTTAATCCCATAGCTTCTGTATCAATCGCAACCTCGCCCTTAATTTCTAAATCATCTGGCAAATCGCCCTTAAAAATCTTCATCATATCTTGTATTATTTAACATAGCTCATAGTAAGCAATGGAGAATTTTTTTTCAACCTGAAAACAAATCAATTAAAAAATTTTTAAAATCACCTATCTTCCCAAGGTAAGTTGTTCAAAATACTAAACATAATATGCTACCGTAAACTAACATTGATCTGTTTTTATGAAAATGTTCTTAACGCTTATAATGCTTGGATTTCTCACCTCCTGCGGCGGCAAGCATGAAATCTCCAAAGAAAGTCCGCTTGTTTTTCCAGATGATATGAACAAACTACCACCTGAAGAGAAAAAGAAAACAAACACCAAATGAGACGTATCATAAATTTTTTCATTCTCATTATGCTCATTTTTATTGGAGGACATTTTGTCATGAATGCAATCACACCAAAAAACAATCTCTCATCTTATGATTTAAACATTGATATTAAAGAGACCTTCTTAGACAAGACGAAAACATGGATGATGAAAGATAAAACATCAAAGCTTGTTCATATTAAGTTTGTATTCAAAAATACTGGTCATGCATTTGAACAAAAGCAAGGTTCGCTTAGCGTCCTTGATAATATGATTTTCGAGGGTGCTGGAGCTTTAGATGCGTATCATTTTCAAGAGTTTTTATCTAATAATCAAGTTCACCTAACCTTTTCTTTTGGGCCGGATGATAACGAAATTTCCATACAAACACCGCCTAAAAATTTAAATATTGCACTGAAGGCGTTAACACTTATTTTTGAAAATTTAAGGCTTGATCCTGATGAATTCAAACGCGCAAAAGAACAGTTGTTGCTTAACCTAGAACAAAGCAAACTTGAACCCACTTCGTTAGCATCTGATCATTTCAACAAATATGCCTTCAAAAAGCACCCTTACTTTGACTCTATTGAAAATAAAATTATCCACATTAAAGCTATCACCCCCGAAGATGTGAAAAACGCCTTAAAGCAACACTTCACTTCAGACCGCCTATCTTGTGTTGTCCTTGGAAATTTCGATGAAACTGCTGCAGAATCTTTCATTCAAAGTGTAAAAACTTTACTCCAATCTACATCCATTCTACCGACGTCTTTACCACCTTTGGAGTTTCAAAACACAGGTAAGAAAAAATACTTCTTTATGGATGTGCCACAAAGTGTTATTTTATTCAGAACAACCGCAATCCCTGTAGATCATCCAGATTTTCATGCGCTTCAATTATTCAATACAATTTTAGGGGCAAGCAGTTTTTCATCAAGACTGTGGTTCAACATTCGCGAAAGCAAGGGTTTAGCGTACAACATTGGAACAGCTCTTTTCGTGATGCGTTATGCGAGCATGCTCAAAGGCAGAATGGGTACAAGCACATATCAAGTTGAGGATGCGCTAAAAATTTTAGAAACCACAATCAAAGATACAGTCGAAAAAGGCGTTACACAAAAAGAACTAGATCATCAAAAGCAATTCGTCATGGGAAGTTTTTTAACCTCTTTCGATTCTTTAGGCGAAATGAGTAGAGTTTTATCCACTTATATAACGGACCTTTCTCTGGAAGGGCTTAAAAATCGCAACAAAAAAATCCAAGCCTTAACTTTAAAAGAGGTAAATGACGCAGGCAAAAAACATATCAAATGTGAAGATCTAACCTTCTGCATTTTAGGAAATCATAAAGTTGATTAGTCTATTTTTTTTAAACGCTGGAGGAGATAATATGACACTATTTGATGCAAAACATTATGAATTAAAAAATGGTTTGAAAATTGTTCTAATCAAAAAACTATCTAAAGCTACAACTATTAAAGTGCTATACAAAATTGGAACAGCAGATGATCCTGAAGGATTTACAGGATTATCGCATTTCCTAGAACATATGATGTTTAGAGGCACAAAAAAACATCCAGGCAATGCCTTCAATGAGAAAATGACTCAAATTGGTGGTTATATTAATGCATTTACGAGTTTTGATATGACATGCTATATCGCAAAAGTTCCATCAAATTATCTGGAGGAAATTCTAGAGATGGAAGCGGATCGCATGGAGAATCTCCAATTCAAACAAGAAGACTTTGATGCAGAATTAAAAGCCGTAGAAGAAGAATATGGTATGCGTGTTGGTAACCGACCAACAGGACCTGTGGAAGAAGTGATCTTTAGAAATATGTATCTTTATCATCCTTATGGCGTGTTACCTATAGGATACCCACATCATATCAAAGCATATACAAGAGAAAATACATTCGCATGGTATAAAAAATGGTATCATGTAAACAATGCAACCATCATTATTGCAGGCGATATTGATTTTGAGGACACACTTAAAGTAATCGAAAAATATTTTGGAAAACTAAAAGCAGTCACTCTTCCTGAAAGAAAGCGCGCAAAAGAACCAAATGCGCAAGGAATTACCCGTTATATTAAACAAGAAAATGAACGATTTGCCTCTTCCTCTGTTGAATTCATGTATGAAGCGCCTAAAAAAGATTATGCCTATAGTTTTGCCCAATATATGTTGGGTGGCGGAACGCTTTCTCTGTTTTACAATCATTTCGTCAGAAAATTGGATAAAGGTATTCAATATGTATATACAAGCTATCACTTCTCCTTAGATGATCCAGGGATTTTAACGATAGGTTTTGATATATCGCCAGACAAAGTTTTACAAGATGTCGTAATGGATGATTATGAAACATATAAAAAAGAATTATTATCAGGATATCTAGATAGTGAAGAGTTTAAAGCGCGCTTTGAAAACGCAAAAAAACGTCGAATTGGAAACTTAATTCACAAAACAGACGGCACCATGAACGCGGCTGAAAACTTCATTTCGCTTGGGTATGGTTTAACTTTTGATGAAATTAATAAACAAGGTGAGATTCTTGAAAAAATCACATTAGAAGATGTAAAAAAGGCCATGCAGGATATACTAACACAAAAGCCAAAAGTTGTGTTTATTGGCGTGCCAAAATCCGAAGATAAAGCAAAATATTCTGTGCGAATTGACTAATGCCACTCACGATAGCGTCTACACCGATTGGAAATCTCAAAGATATAACCTTAAGAACATTAGAAACTTTAAAAAACGCAGACCTAATTTTGTGTGAAGACACGCGCGTGACACAGAAATTGCTCAAGCACTATGATATCCAAAAACCACTTCTTATTTACAACGATTTCAACACACCACATAAGAGAATTATTGAAGCACTACAAGAAGAAAAAAATGTTGTTCTGGTGTCAGATGCCGGCACACCCTTAATGTCAGATCCAGGCTATAAGTTAATTCAAGAATGTCAAAGTAACAATATTGCTATAACAGCTGAACCTGGGGCATCAGCTATTATAAACGCGATTGTTTTATCTGGCATGCCGCCCTACCCATTTTATTTTGGCGGATTCTTTGATCCAAAAAAATCTGATTTATCCGTAAATGCAACTTTAGTTTTTTTTGAAGCGCCACATCGACTCATAAAAACACTGCAAAAACTTAAGGATATTCCTAGAGAAATTGCGGTTGTGCGAGAGATGACAAAACGATTTGAGGAAATAATGCGTGGCTCAGCACAAGAGCTACTAAGGATTTGCGAACGCTTTGAACCCAGAGGAGAAATTGTGCTTGTTTTTTCGCCTATTCTTGAAACTCAGGCAAACTCCATTAATATCGAAGACGAGATCAAAAAAATGCTTGAAAAACATTCGATTAACGAAACAGCAAAAATACTAAGCCAACTATATGGAATATCAAAGAAAGAAGTGTATAAGAAGGCTTTGGAAATTAGTCAATCGCTAAAGGTTTAATAATTCCTCTTGTTTCAGAAATTTTCACCTGACAATTCACATTTTTAATGCCAGCTTTTTTTAGCTCTTTTGCTACACGATCTAAATCCATTGCTGTACCGATTTTGCGCTCTTCAAACTTATTGTTTTTAAGCGGAACATATATCACATCAATAATATTTCCAGGCTCCACACCTTGCATAATTGATATGTTGGATGAAGTGTCTTCAATTGAGATAACGCGCGCTCCTGCTGGCTGCTCGTCTCTGTTTTTATATGTTTCAACTTCCATCCCTAATTCAGCAATTCGAACAGTCGTTGCATCAGGCGCTGTTGTTTCAAATTGCATTTGATTTTCTTCAATCAATACCTCAATCTTTTCAATATCTTTGAAGTTATTGTTACGATAAACACCAATATAAACCTTCGTGCCAGGTTTTGTTTGACTTACCAACTGCTCTAACCTTGTATCCTTGTCAAAAACCTTACCATTAAAAGATGCAATCACATCACCCTTTTTTAGGCCTGCTTTTGCAGCCGGGCTTTTTTCTACAAGGTCTTCAACTCTAAATACATGGGTTTGTGGAATTCCAAAATTCTTGCGTTCCATATCCTGCATTGGAAGGATCATAACTCCAAGCCACCCGTACATTACACGCCCATATTGCATCATAGAATCAATTTTTTCTTTTGCCATATTCGATGGAATAGAGAATCCAACACCAACATTTCCTCCTGATGGTGTATAAATAGCTGTATTAATACCAATCGCGTGACCAACCCATTGATTGTTCTCCTTAAACAACCCAAGAAGCACACCTCCTGAACTACCCATATTAATTTGCGCACTGTGTTGGATCAAACTTGGTAAGATATTGATATATTTTGAATTTTCACTCATAGAAGGAATATCACGCCCTTTTGTGTAGGAAATAATACCATCTGTAACTGTGCTACCTAATCCAAAAGGATTCCCAAGCGCTAAAACTTTTTGCCCTGTCCGAACTTTAGAAGAATCTCCCCAAGTTAAACTTGGTAACTGATTCAGAATTTTTTGATTTTTTATGTCTTTTGGCATCAAGATTGCAATATCACTTTTTGGATCTTTCGCAAAAATTTGCATATCCATTTTGTTGCCATTATGAAATGTCACACTCAATGCATTTGATGCGCCAGCTAAATCTTGTCGCACAACATGATAGTTAGTGATAATAGCATTGTAAGGTTTTCCATCTTTGTATACGCGCATAATAAACCCAGAACCTTGAGCCTCTACACGCCTTGGGGTTTGAGGCATATTATCAAAAAACTCTTTAAACAAATCACCAAAAGGCCCAGGGACTGTTATTTTTTCTCTTTGATCAGCTCTTGCAGTCTGTTTTTTAATTTGTGTGTTTTGAATGCTTACAACACTTGGTAAAGAAGCTTCCGCAATATCAGGCAATATCTCTAAAACGCATGCATGGGATGAAGTGATAGAGCTAATTTGAGGTTTCACGACAACCTCCTCTTCCTTTTCTTTAAGAGGTGTTTCAGCCACAGGTGCTGGAGCTTCATTTTGCTTAATATCTTGCTGTATTTTTCCAAAAGAAAAATTGGGTTTATGTCCTTGACTATCTTGAGTTAGAAAATAAATCACTCCTAGAAATGCAGCCGCCAAAGCAAATGACTTTAGTAAACGATTGAACATACAAAAATTTGAAACGGAACTTTATTACATTTTAGAGAGATTTTTATACCAATACTACCTTTTAAATGTTATAATGATGACAGAAGGTTTGATACAAAAATACCGTGTCTTCGACTGCCAATACATCAACAACAGAAAATTTACGGAATAATCTATCTCAACTTTTGCAAGATAGTAACGCTATTTTAAAAAAAGTTCATCAATCTTCATCTGAGCTCTTGGAAAACTGTGAAGAAGAGAATTCAGGATTTGCATTCGTACATCTAGCTCTATACCTTTTGTTTTTAATTCTAGGGTTTGCGTTAGGGTATGTATATGTATCTTATAGGCGAGAACCAAGCAATGAAGCTTATTACAATAAATACCCTTCTGCATTTCATGGAGATTCGGATGTTTTTTAGATATTTCATATGCTTTGTATTGATAGTAATTTTCGTCGCATGCTTTTCAGAAAACATAGATGAAGCTACCCTGTCGAGCGAAACTCTTATTGCGCATTACGTCAAAAATAATACTTGTGATAAAGCTTTTTACGCATAAAGATTGACACACTCACAAAAATTCACTACTTATAAGCTGAGGGGCGGGTGATTGCTGTAATTGTCCATTACAGAGGAAAGTCCGGACTCTTAGTAAGCAAAGTGCCGGATAACGTCCGGCGGTTTTTCTGGGAACGGAAAAGCTAGGGAAAGTGCCACAGAAATTATACCGCCTTTCGAGGTAAGGGTGAAATGGTGCGGTAAGAGCGCACCGCATGTTTGGCAACAAACATGGCAGGGCAAACCCCACTTGGAGCAAGACCAAATAGGCGCAACGATAGTTGAAACAGACTATAACAAGGCTTACTTTGTTTGCGCGGGTAGGTCGCTTGAGGTATGCAGCAATGTATATTCTAGATGAATGATCACCGCATGGTTACATGTACAAAATCCGGCTTATAGCCCCTCAACATTCGGCATCTTGAACTGTAGCCGAAAGATCTTTTTGAATTTGTATCGTAAGAAGATCCTTCGGCTTCACCTCAGGATGGCGTTTCTTTTGTTAATTAAATCATTCTATAATAAAACAAAAATCTCTCATTAAAATGTACAGAACACATACGTGCCAGGATCTCAACAAAACTCATGAAAATCAAATAGTAACACTCTCTGGGTTTATCCATAGAAAACGCGATCATGGGGGTCTTCTGTTCGTTGATTTGAGGGATCATTATGGTATTACACAGTGCTTATTTGAGCCAGACTCACAGTTTTTTCAAACTGTAGAAAAATTACGCCATGAGTCAATTATTCAAATCAAAGGTAAAGTTGTTAGACGTGCAGAGCAAAATATCAATAGGGATTTGCCAACGGGTGAAATTGAAATTGTTGTAAATGATCTTGAGGTTTTGCATGCGGGTATTGATTTACCGCTTCCAGTAAATAGTGATGAGCCTTATAATGAAGAAATTCGATTGACAAACCGTTTTTTAGATTTAAGACGCCCAAAAGTACATCGCAATATTGTTCTACGTTCACAAATCATTCAAGCATTAAGACAAGAGATGTTGGCGCAAAATTTCTTGGAACTACAAACACCAATTTTAACATCATCATCTCCTGAGGGTGCCCGAGATTATTTGGTGCCATCTAGGCATTATCCAGGAAAATTTTATGCCCTTCCTCAAGCGCCACAAATTTTTAAACAATTATACATGGCGTCTGGATTTGATCGGTATTTCCAAATTGCACCATGTTTTAGAGATGAAGATGCAAGAGCAGATAGATCACCGGGCGAATTTTATCAGTTAGATATTGAAATGGCTTTTGCCACACAAGAAGATGTGTTTGCAGTTGCAGAAAAGGCTTTGCACAGTGTTTTTACAAAATTCTCCTCAGGAAAGGAGATTTCTTCAACGCCTTTTACAAGAATTCCATACGATGACGCAATTAAAACTTATGGAAGTGATAAACCAGATTTAAGAAATCCTTTGAAATTACAAGATGTCACAAATATTTTTAAAGATTCTGGATTTTCCATTTTTGCAGATGCAATCAAAAATAAAGGGGCTAGCGTTGTCGCTATTCCTGTTGCGACAGATGAAGAGAAACCACGAAAATTCTTTGATCAAATGAATGATTTTGGACGCGAGTTAGGACTTGCAGGTCTAGGATATATGATTTTTGGAGATGAAGGCGCCAAAGGTCCTATTGCTAAGTTTTTGAATGAACAACAACTGGGTCAATTATCAAATGACAAGAAAGGATATACCTTTTTCATTTGTGAACAACCACAAAAAGCATTTAAATATGCAGGCATGGTGAGAAATAAATTGGGTCATGAGTTAGATTTAATTAACAATAATACCTTTGAATTCTGTTGGATCACGGATTATCCGATGTTTGAAACAAACGAAGATACAGGACAAATTGAGTTTTCTCATAATCCATTCTCTATGCCACAAGGAGAAATGGATGCATTATTGACTAAAGACCCCTTAGAAATTAAAGCTTATCAATACGATATCGTATGCAATGGTATTGAATTATGCAGCGGAGCAATCCGTAACCATAAACCAGAGATTATGTATAAAGCTTTTGAAATTGCAGGCTTGGACAAAAGTGTTGTGGATAATAAATTCCCCGCTTTAATCAACGCTTTCAAATATGGCGCCCCACCTCATGGCGGCTTAGCGCCTGGAATTGATCGTATGGTGATGTTGCTTACAAATGAACATACGATTCGCGAAGTTATAGCATTTCCTTTGAATCAAAATGCACAAGATTTAATGATGAATGCACCTTGTGAAGTGGAAATCAAGCGATTGAAAGAGTTACATTTAACGATTAAAAAACCTTAACAAGGAGTGTCGTCAGGTGAGGTTTTTATTAGAAAACAACGGCCATCCATGGATCACCACGTCACTTCGTTCCTCGTGATGACGAAAATACATCCGACTAAGAGCAGCCAGATGTTGCGCCGCAAGTAACGCACTTAAGGCATGTACCATTGCGCACCATTGTGAAATTCCCACATTCTGTACAGCTATCACCAACATAACCCAACATTTTTGCTTTTTTAACTTGTGTGGATGTTTCCATATCAATAACTCTACTATCTCCACCAACAACTGCTTGCATTTTTTGCTCTACAGCCTTAGGTTCACCTAGCGCATCTGCATTTAAATCTTGAATTTGCACATGTGCTAAATCATAGCGATTTAAATAAGACACACCCAATTCTCTGAAGATATAATCTAAAATGGATGTTGCCATTTTAATATGTGGGTTATTTTTTACAGGCCCACTTGGATCAAAGCGCGTGAAGACAAACGCTTCTACAAATTCCTCTAAAGGAACACCATATTGCAGCGCAATAGAAATCGCCATCGCAAAGTTATGCATCAAGGATCTAAATGCCGCACCTTCTTTGTGCATATCAATAAAGATTTCCCCTAATTTACCATCTTGATACTCACCTGTTCTGATATAAATATTATGCCCACCAACATTAGCTTTTTGAGTGTAACCAAGGCGCCTATTAGGAAGTTTCTTGCGCTTAATAGCAATCTGTTCTGTCAATTGTGCAACTTTTTCTGCTGTTGGTGCTTCTGGCAAATCATCTTCAATTTCTAATGCAGAAGTTAAAGCTTGAGATAGTTTGGAACCATCTCTATACAATGCATTAGACTTAAGACCAAGCTTCCAAGACAACATGTAAGAATCTTTACATTCTTTGATTGTGCTCGTTTTTGGCATGTTAATTGTCTTTGAAATTGCACCCGTAATAAATGGCTGCGCTGCTGCCATCATACGAATATGACTTTCAACAGATAAGAAACGCGTTCCAATACGTCCGCAGATATTCGCACAATCAAAAATTGGAAGATGCTCATCCTTTAGGTATGGTGCACCTTCTACTGTCATAGATCCGCAGCAATATAGATTTGCTTCTTCGATTTCCTTCTTAGAAAAGCCAAGCTTCGCTAAAATATCATCACCCTCTTCAATTTTTAACGCTTCACGCAAATCCTTATCTAAAGAACCTACATGGAATAAAAATTTAATATCGAACGTATCTTTTGCGGATTTTTGAATATTTTCAATCGCAGTATCAGAGCACCCCTTACTCTTAAGTTTTTTCACAAACTTTTCAGGCAACTGCCCATGACCGACCGCATATTTAATAATGTCTTCAATTTGTGCAGTGGAATAGTCCAATCTTTTTAATGCTTTTGGAACCATTTGGTTGATAATTTTAAAATATCCACCACCCGCAAGTTTTTTAAATTTCACCAAAGCAAAATCTGGTTCAATACCTGTTGTATCACAGTCCATCACCAAGCCGATTGTACCTGTCGGCGCAATCACAGTTGTTTGCGCATTGCGATATCCATGTTGCTCACCAAGCTCTAACGCTTCATCCCAAATTTTTTGAGATGCTCTTACTAGATCTGGATAAATATCTTGTACCAATCCTACAGGTGTTATGGACAATCCTTCATATCCGCGAACTTTATTATAAGCAACACGTCTGTGGTTACGAATAACACGCAACATATCATCTCTGTTTTTCTCATATTCTTTAAACGCACCCTGCTCCTTTGCCATAAGTGCTGATGTTCTATACGCCACACCTGTTAAAAGTGCTGAGAAAATTGCAGATAAGTTACGACCTTCTTCGCTATCATATGGCACACCCATCATCATCAAAAGGCCACCAAGGTTTGCGAATCCTAAACCAAGTGTTCTGAATTTATAAGACAGATCTGCGATTTCTTTAGATGGGAACTGCGCCATATAAACAGAAATTTCCAGTATCATTGTCCAGATATTTAACGCATGTGTATAGGAATCAACATTAAATCCTTTGTTTTCATCATAAAACTTAATCAAGTTTAGAGATGCTAAGTTACATGCTGTGTTATCCAAGAACATATATTCTGAACATGGATTTGACCCATTAATGCGACCAGATTGTGGGCATGTATGCCAATCATTTATTGTTGTATCAAATTGAATGCCAGGATCTGCGCATGCCCATGCTGCGTAGGAAATTTTATCCATCAACGCGCGTGCCTTGAGAGTTTTATTGATTTTTTTATCTGTTCTATTAATCAGATTCCAGTTTTTGTCATCTTCAACAGCTTTAAGAAATTTATCAGATACACGAACAGAGTTGTTGGAGTTTTGACCAGAAACTGTATAATAAGCTTCTGAGTTCCAATCTACATCAAACGTATCGAAATCTAAGTGATCGCGACCTAATTTTGCTTCTTGTATCGCGCGTTGGATTGCACCTTCTGGAACATATAATTTGCGCGCTTTTAGCACAGCTTCTTTAAGCGGTTTGTTGTGTGCAGGATCGTAACGCTCGCTTACAGGAAGATCTGAATATAAACATGTTTCGAAAATGTTCTCTAGATGCTCTTTGCATATCTTAGAACCACATACTAAACTTGCAACTTTCTTTTCTTCTTTAACTTTCCAATCGATAAATTCTTCAACATCTGGATGGTCGACATCTAGAATCACCATTTTTGCCGCTCTTCTTGTGGTGCCACCTGATTTAATTGCGCCAGCTGCACGATCACCAATTCTTAAGAAACTCATCAAACCAGATGATTTGCCTCCACCTGATAATGGCTCACCATTTCCTCTGAGGTTTGAGAAATTTGTTCCTGTTCCAGATCCATATTTAAACAAACGAGCTTCTCGAACCCAAAGATCCATAATTCCACCTTCATTTACAAGATCATCATCAATACTTTGAATAAAACATGCGTGTGGTTGAGGTCTCTCATATGCATTTTTTGATAACGCCAATTCATCCGTTTTCGGATCCACATAGTAATGCCCTTGAGCATCCCCTTCTATTCCATATGCCCAATGTAAACCTGTATTAAACCACTGTGGAGAGTTTGGTGCGGCCATTTGTGCACACAACATATAGCATGTTTCATCATAGAACGCTCTTGCATCTTCTTCTGTATCAAAATACCCACCTTTGTATCCCCAATAGGTCCATGCTCCCGCCAATCGATTGAAGACCTGCTTTGCACTCGTCTCACCCGCAAATTCCGTTCCTTCTTTTGGAGCGCTTCTTTGCAACCATTGCGGAACCTCATCCTCTTTTACCTTCACAGTCTCTTTCGGAACACCCGCTTTTCTGAGATATTTTTGCGCCAAAATATCACTCGCAATTTGCGAAAAATTTGCAGGAACTTCTAGATCTGTTTGGGAAAAAAGAGTTGTGCCATCAAGATTTTTTAACTCACTGGATGTATTTGTAAAATCAATATTTTGGTAGGGATCTTTACCTTTTTCGGTGTAAATTCTTTTGATTTGCATAGGGAGTCTTGAGAAAGTTCTTCATCTTATACTAAGTTAAAATACAATTTTTTTTCTCACAAGACTTGTATTTCAAAAAAACGATTTACAAAAGTTGTTTTTTAAATTAATTTTAAAAAGTCTTCAACCATTAAATTCTCTACCCTACTTTGTGGATCTATGCCGCAGGATTTTAGTAACTCTGGAGATAAACTTTGCCTTAAGACTTTACGCCTTCTAGAAAACAAAAGATTTGTTAATTCTGATAATTTATCTAAATCAGCTGTCACATTTTTCTTTGGTGTAAAAACCACAACAGCAGAATCAACCTTGGGTGGTGGTATAAAAATTGATGGCGGGAATACTTGCGCAATTTTACAGTCAAAACATGTTTGTGCAATGATCGACAATTTTCCAAAATCTTTGGTTGAGGGTTTTGCAACAATCCTTTGCGCAACTTCTTTTTGAAACATGAGCGTCATATCTTTGATGAGATGGCGAATATAGCAGAATTTGATTAAGATAGCGGTTGAAATGTTATAAGGAAGATTAGCAATGACTTTAATACGTGCACCATCATCCTGAGACAAAGTCAAAAGATCCTTCGCTACGTTCAGAATGACGGAGGGTAAATCAACTGATAAAACATCAGCTTCACGAATATCTACGTCTAGCCAAGATTTAACAGCTTCTACACATCTCGGATCTTTTTCGATAATCGTGAATGTTTTGGGTTTTTGTAATAAAATACGCTCTGATAAACTGCCAACACCTGAGCCAATTTCCAAAACATGCTCACCCTCTATAGGGCCTGCCAGTTTTACAATTTTGTCTAAAATATTCTTATCTAAAATAAAATTTTGACCAAGTTTTTTTGAAAATCCCTTGTTTTGAAGAAGATCAAATTTTCTCAGAAGATTACTTATTTTTTCCATCTTCAATCTTAAGTTTTTTTGCGACCTGCTTTACAAAACTATCGCCACATTTCTTTGTAACAACCTCTTCAAACAGTTTATGTTTTGCCTGCTCTTTGCTTATTCCTGGTTTCATTTTGTATCCATCTGTTACATAAATCACAAGTGTCACATCATCAAATACATCGCATACTACAGGCTTTTTTGCATGATACGACTCTTCAACCGTTGATTTAATTACAGGTTGTGTAATAGCCTCTAATGGCACATCTTCCAGAGGTTGAACGGGGTAATTGTTTGCAATTTTCAGAAATTCATCTTTATTTTTTGCGCCTAACATCCCATTAATTTGAATTTCATCAATAAACGCATTTCCACCTTTTTTGACTTGCGCAATATATCCTGTGATAAAAAGAGAAGGCTCGCCTTTCATTGAGGCATTGATTTTTTTCATAAACTCATCCACTGCTGCATCGCTAGGTGCAAACCCTTGAAAGTTCATGCCTACATATCGATACCATCTCAAGGTATCAATAAGAAATTCCTGAAACGTTGCAAATGAAACGTTATTTTCTTCAAGCGCTTTTCTGAAATCTTCCTCAGATACATTGAATTCAATTAATTGAATTTGAAAATAATTCCGAAACTCCTCTTCCGAAACGTTGAGAAATGACCAGGGTGCGTTATTTTTTATCACATATTCGAAAAACATTTTTTTATAAAAATATAGGTCAGGATTTCCTTTATCCGGTATTGGCATCTTAACCTGCTCAAGAGCCTTATACAACTTTTTAATCCGATTAATATCATGATTGCTGACAACCTGACCATTTATCACTAAAGCTTTTTCAATAACCTGCGCAAAAAGAAATGGAAACATATTTTTACTCCTTCACCGTATTATAGGATAAAAAATGGGAGAAAAAAGATTGCGGTCATCTAAATGGATCACCGCGTCGCTCCACTCCTCGTGATGACGAGATTGCGTAAATCTATGCATAGCGCTTTACTGTCTCCTTATTATATTCTAGTAAAATAAGTTTTCTGTATAAATTATTTTCATTATACAATTTCTCATGCGTATCAAATCCAACAATGCGACCACCATGCATCATCAAAACACGATCTGCCATTTCAATATGTGCCAACTTATGCGTCACCATAATAGTTGTTTTATTTTTTAATAAAAACCTAAGATTATTATTAATCAAATCTTCAGAGTAAGAATCAATGCCGCTTGTTGCTTCATCTAAAAGCAATACAGGAGAATCCTTCAAAAGCCCTCTGCATAATGCGATAGCCTGTTTTTGCCCTATAGAAAGACCTGCACCTTTTGAACCCACTGCTGTTCTGAGCCCCTTAGGAAGTTGCCAATGCTCCTCTGGCATAACCATAGACAACAAATCTTCCACGTCAGTATCTGAAGCTGCTGGATTTCCGTATAAAATATTTTCAAATACAGATGCAGAAAATAGCTCTGGCTCTTGATCAACCAACGTAATTTGATCACGCAGATCCATTTCATCTAGATCATTAATATTTAAACCATCTAGGTAGATGCTGCCTTTATTATTTGGCTGATAAAATCTCATAATAAGATTCAAAAGTGTTGTTTTTCCTGCCCCTGATGGTCCTACCAACGCAATGCACTCGCCTGGATAAATTGAAAAATTGATATCATGTAATACCATCTGATGTGCAGTAGAGGAATAAGCAAAAGAAACATTATGCACAGCAAGCAAACCTTGTGCAGGGTATTGAAGCAACCTTTTATATTCTTTTTTATCCTCTTTAACCTCTAAATCAAAGGAGTTATATAAAATCACCATTTGATTAAAATCTGGCGCTACTTTTCCTAATGCAAGAATTGTAATCACGCTTAAACTAAAAAGATACCCGCACACACAGAGTGTTTTGATATCCAAAAAACGTATCACATCCAAGCTAATGAATATAATACCACTTAAAATAAGCGCCACGCCTAAAAAGTAAAACAAAAATAGCAAAGTTATCGTATGAGAAGCTTTTAAACTTCTTTTCGATACCTTTTCTAAATATTGATCAATGATTAGCTCATCTATCTTTTGATGGTTTAAGGCTTGAACTGTCTTTAATTGCGATAATGTCTCAAATACATAATCTTTGAGCGTGTGAAGCCTAGCTTGTGTTTTTTTAAAAATATGCGCGGCGCTCTTTGCATTATAGAGACTGGATAACAATAAGCCAGGCAAAACCATCACCATCAAAAAGAAGGGTTCTCGGGTTAGATATGCTATTAAAGTCGTCGTAACAATTAATCCAGAGCTATAGGTTAAAAACATAGGAATAACACGCTCGAAACCTTCTTTAAAGCACTGAACAGAAGTGACAATTTCTGCTGAGGAGTGAGCGGCGCTTTTGTTGTTAAAAGTTAGTGCATTTTGCGCAAGCCTTTTATGAAAAAGAATCGTTCTTATTTTATTGGCCATACCTTCTGCAATCCGTGAAACAACACTGCTTTGGATATACATTGTTGTGCAGAAGAAAAATAACAACGTAAAAACATTTTTATAAGTTAATAAAGACGGATCGGCAGCAAAAAATACTGGAGAAATAACAATTGAAACATTCAGCAAAGTTGAAAAAACCAGCAATGTAAAAAAACCTTTGTTAAACATAACGTCCTTTTTAAATAGAATAGAAAAATGGTGGAGCTAAGGGGATTCGAACCCCTGACCTTTGCAATGCCATTGCAACGCTCTACCAACTGAGCTATAGCCCCTTTTATTACTCTGTTTATCTTACACGATTTTTATTTAATAGAGCAATGCTTTGTAAGTGTCATCACGAACCTTGCGCAGCAAGGTGTGGTGATCTATAAATACAAACACCTGGATCGCCACGTCGCTAAACTCTTCGTGATGACATGGTATTATTCAGAATGACGTTTACACCAGTTTTTCATCGAAAAAAAGCTTGAGATATTTTTATTATTGTGGTTACATTTAATCGTAATTCAGAAAGTTATTCGCAATGTTTTTCCTCTTTCTAAATACCAAAACAAACCCATATTTAGGTGGAGCTTTAGGATTAACAAAAATTACACGAAGTGCATCGCAAAAAAAAGAGGAGGATGACCCTCCAATGGCAAATGTTAAAATAGCCTCATCTTCGAAAAACTCTCTTATTGGTTCAGGATGCGCTGGAATATCTTATATAAATGAAGAATTTATTTTTGATATACAGGCGTTTGGAGGGGTTCATATCTTCAGCAAATGCAAAAACGAGGATTTTTTACATCGCGGCTTTGTGGGTGTTGAAGGATCTTGCTTATATCGTTTTGAGCCATGGTTGGCAGTTGGTTTATTGATAGGTTTAGAGGGGGATTTTTTTAAATCTTCAAGCTATGATTTTCATATAGGAAGCAACACAAAAAGAAAGGGAAATTTGAAAACGATAGAGCCTCAAAATGAACCGCATTTAAATTATATCGGAGGTGTTAAAATTAATTTAAAACACAACAAAAAAGTAGCACTATATTTTAAATATCAATACGTTTTTAGCAGAAAAAAAACTGCATTGCCAACACACTTTAAAGACCTCTCCTTCAGCGGACCAAGATTTATAAACTCCACATCAGCACCCTTTGATATAGAAACAAACTACACATGTCAGCGCGTACTTTTAGGTTTTGAATACATCATTGGAGATTAATATGTTATTTTTTATTTTAAATGCTTCTGATAGTATCCCAGCTGCGCAACTTAGATGGGGTAAATCTATTGTTGAAGGCTTAAGAAGGAATGATAGAACTATAATAGAAATGATAGAAAGACACTACCCATTTTTAACAGGAAATAAATCTATAATCACAGCAGAAGAATGGTGTCTTATTATTGAAGCTGCTGAGTTTAATCCATCTACACAATCAGAAGAATGGACAAAAGAGCAGAAAAACCAATTAGCTCCAACTACTTCTAAATTTTCAGAAGCACTTAACTCGCAAGTGAAAAGAATGCGCACAAAACGAAAAATCAAAACAGCAAACGATTACATAAAAGCCTATGAAAAATACACTCAACAAAAAACAAGTCAATCATTGGTAAAATTCATACGCAGTCATTGGAGATCAGATCACTTAAAAAAACACCCAAACGCTATCACACCATTTGATTTAGCGTTTATAAAAGACAACAAATCAGTTTTTTTAACAGAGCTAACAGAACTAAAAGAAGATATAAAACAACCTTCAACACTTGAAGCGCGCCATTTATATATATACAACTTAGAAACCAATCTCTTAGATTTAATAAATCTATATATGATGTTCCGCGAATTCATCACAGAAAAAAACATTATATTAACACCTGTGGAGCACGCTCTTCTGCAAGAAATGGAAGGCAATATCAAAACAAAATTAGAGCTATATGAAAAAACTAAAGAAACGGAAGAACAGAAGCCCAGTGAAATAGTTTATCTTCAGGAAGAGGTTCCTGAAAAACCTGAAACGCTTATTGTGTTTCTTCATGGCTTAGGAAGAGATGGGAGGTTTTGGAATTATTACATGAAGGATCTAGGCCTAAACAAAAACAAAAAGACCTTATGCGTTGCGCTAACAGCGCCAGAAATATTCTATTTTGGTGCTGAACATGGGCGCCAATGGGTCGATTTAGAATCGGTTACGCTAGACGATGAGCAGCATTTAGAAAAAATTCGAGAAAGAGTAAGAACGCAGGCAAGACCTTATATACTAAAAAAAGTAAAGGATTTGCATGACACGCACAACAAAAAAGGCACACTGAAAAAAATACTGTTTGTTGGTTTTTCTCAAGGTGGTATTGTAGGGCTTGATGCCATCACACACACTTCAGAACTTAAGGACCCAACAATTGAGAAAAAAATCCAAGGCGGGACTTTTATTGCTGGAGCTTACAGTAAAAGTGACACAGATAAAGGGGATGCAACAGGCAAGCATTTTCTCTTAATTCATGATGAAAATGACTCTTGGGTCCCATTCAAATATAGACAACTTGCCAAAGGCGCTTTAGAGGCGTTTGGAGCAACGCCATCCGATATTCAAGAAGAAGATGGTGCACCACATCATAAACTGTATACGCAAAATGAAAAAGGAGAAACGGCAATTGACTTGATTCGAGAATGGCTAAAAAACACATTCAGCATTAACCCATCTCCTTAATTTTAAAATCATATTGCAGTCCAATATAACAACGTGTTTTTTCAAACGACATATACGAAAAACCAAGCTCCTTAAGTCTATCGCCATATTTTGTAGGAATAATATTGGTTGAAACAAAGGTCTTGTGAAATCCGAGATTCATACTCCAGCGCTTATTCAAATGCGTTTTCATTTCCAAGCCCAAACGCAACCCGCCATCAGGAATATCAAAGCGATCTTCATGCTCTGGAGTAAGTGGCGAGCGCATCACAAAATTTCCATGTGCGCCCAGTTCAAGCCCTGCAAGAGCTATAATAGCTGTAGACGGAGCAAGATAATATCCAAACTTACCCACTAAGCCGCCAACGATAATATTGTTTGCATTTAAACTAATGACACCCTTGCCTAGCCTACGCTCCGCGCTTGTCCCAAGCTCAAACTCCAAATTATATGGCTCAATAGACGCAGATCCCTCTACACCTATAAAGAGATTATCTTTTTTCCAGCGATATCCCAAATAAAGCGTGCCATACAATACATCTCTAAAACCAACAACAATACAATCATTCCATAATTTTCTATAAGGAACTTTTGGATCAGGCTTGTTTTTGAAAAGCCCTTCAAACATCTTAAACCCATCTTCTGTAAATTCAAGATCCAGATAACGCGAGCCTTTTCCTACATTGACGCCTACATACCAGCTCCGTTCCATAGAGGCTGTTAAAAAAAATGAAATCACAAAGCGTGCTTATGTAATGTATCTCTTCATCATCATAAATTTATGGAAAAAAGTCAAGATTTCGTATTAGAAGATCCTTCGCTACGCTCAGGATGACAACATTGAATGGTAGGCCCAGAAGGATTCGAACCTTCGACCCCTTGATTAAAAGTCAAGTGCTCTACCGACTGAGCTATAGGCCCCCATACACGATATATTACCGGAGTATCGCACTATAAGTCAATATTAAAAGATTGCAGTGATCTGCCGTCATGGCGAGATCCTCGAAAGAAAATCGGGGCCGTCCATGTTTGTTGGATCACCACGCCTTGCTACGCAAGACTCGTGATGACAAAACTATATTTTTAAACATGATATGCAATGTTATTAAACTCAAAAATAATTTGAATCTTCACACTCGCCTCCCCTGTTTGCCCCTTCAGGTTGGTCACAGTATAACTAAATTCATCCTCACAAAACTTATTATCAATAAGATTTTGCGGATCATAGCTCATAATTGTGTCATGCAATGCAACACTTCCAGCAGCTTTACGCTTATCAATTTCATATGTAAATGAGGCGTTATCATTTAACACAAAATCTGCTAAATCTTTTTGAATCAACAACCCACCTTTACAACAAGGATCCACTTTAAGTGCAACACAAATATCTTTTACATCAGGAATACAAAGAATTTTTAACGCTACACTTAATGCAGTCGGAATATCTGCTCGATTAAGTTTAGTTAAACGAATATATCCTTCTATTTGCTCTGCATTAAATAATTGAATCACACCATTTGCTTGCATAATTTTTAAAGCTTCACCAATAATTATTCCTACAGCTTCCGGCCCATCTGTTGCAGGTATTTCAGCTATAATTGCCTCAAAATCTAAGGTAGAATCTAGACTTATAATCAAACCGATAAGCTGTCCAATCTCAGCAAAATCTGTAAGTTTTAGTAAAGCTTTGATTTCTTCAAATGTATGCCCTAATTTCAATAAAATTTGCACCTTTTGCTCAAGTGTAAATCCTGATTCTTCAAGAACTTTCACAATCTCCTCAATTGTTGCACTTCCGTCAAACACCACATATATGCCGTCAAACAATAGCAAATTCGCTGTATCAAGAATAATACCAGATGTTAAGAGTGTCATAACAAACACGCCATCCGCTAATCCAAGACCTGAAAGATTAACAGACCATGTGCCATCATTTCCTAAAATAGCTCCTATTGTTGGATTGATCGAAACGGTTAACGTTAAATCAAAAGGTGTGATTGCTCCTCCAATTTCTCCCCTCGATACAGACGTTGCAAATGCTCCGGATATTTTCATCAAAGAGATAATTTCCGCATTTGAAGCGCCAATATTTCTTAAAATATCTATAAGGGCATTTGATTGAATTTTAGGTGTAATCGCCACGAGAAGATTAAATAATTCTTGTAAAGATAATAACCCTTGAAATGCTGTTGCGATATTTTGTGCTGAAATGCCTAAATCAATGAGAATACTTACAATTGTTTGATTTGAAACATTTACACCCATTAAACTTTGCACAATAGTTTTCACACTAAAATTCAATCCTAATAATATTTCTGCAATATTTTTAGATGTCCCGCCAATCAGCGAGAGCAGGCTTGTAATTTCAGAAGCACTTTGCCCATATGTTTGTAAAATCATTGCAATGGAATTTAATTTATCTGGCCCATCTGCAATAAATTGATTTAAGGTTTTTACAATTACCTCAAAGACATTCAAATCATTCAAAAGTGTAGTTGTGTTATTGATATTCAAAATTGCATTGGCTATTTGATCATTAGTAGGCGCAGGCATGTTCATGGCATTAAAAATTTGAAGCAGCAAATTTGTTTTAACGATTAGAGAATCCGATGGATTAGAGCAGAGCTCAAACATTGTTAATGTGATTTCATCTATGGGAAATGTATTACCTTGCAATATATTTATAGTTTGAGGAACAGTTGCGCTTAAAAATGTCTTCATAACCTCTGCAATTGTTTCAGACGTTTCAAACCCTAATGCTTCGAAAGCATCTTTAAAAACATCAAGCATATTTTTAAGGTCTAAATCTTCCCATAAAAGTTGCAAAATAGCCTTTTTACGATCTTCTCCCGAGAATCCAGGCCATAAAATTGGATTGTCTAATAAAGTCACAAGAAGTGGAATGTCTCCTATTAATAAAGGCAGCAACTCCTTACCAATATCTGTTGTTGAAAGAATTTGCTCTAAAAGCTCTCTGTTCCTTAAAAAAGTTGGTATATCATCTAAAGTGAATCCAATCTCTCTTAATGCAAGTGCAAGCTGACCTAATCCTTGAATGTTTTTTAATAGCACTAACCGCACAAGAGCAACACCAATTGAAATTCTATTTTCTTCTGATAAGGGCAGTCCTCCAAATAATCCTACTAAGCCTTGCGCAACTGCAATTAAAGCGCGTGGCACATCACCATATACAAAATATATTGCTTCAGCTACTTTTAAAAGCCTATCTGCTTCTGAGAGATTTGCATACTCCGGCTCCTGCGGCACTCCTGCATAAAACGCTTCTGCGTACAAAACCGGATCAAATCTTAGAGGTGATTCAAGCTCATCTTGTGCAAAAAATTCTTTGGCAAACTCTATTTTGTTGCCTGGAATAAGATTCGAGAAAACGACTCTTAAAAAATCAACTAAAATGTGACAAGGAACTAGTTTATTTTGTATTTTGTAATTCATTTTTTTTGTTTCAAGAACATCTGAAACATTTGTACCCTGTTCAAGCGGGGTATTGGTTGGAATTAAATTACATGCCATTCTTACTCTCCTTAAGATACTTGAATTTCACTGATCGTTTTCTCGGAATTACCATAATGCGCTGTTAATCGAATCATGGGAAACCCCCCGCTATTAAGTGGTAAAATCCCTAAACACTCTCCCGGCAAAATAAGCGTATACTTAGTTCCATCAATACCACCTAATGCGTTTGCTAGAGGCGCGCAAATATTTTCATCTAAAAAGGTTACAGAATTAGGTGCGCAGTTAAAAGTAAGATCTAATTCTATTATGTTCACGTTTGTTATAGGATTGATTGTAAATCCAAATTCACACACGCTGAATCCACGCTCAAATGTAGAAATATTTCCTGCTTGATCTTGCGCTGTGAGACGGAGTGTGTAACCACCAAATGCTAACTGTTGATTCATAGGAATAAGCAGCTCCCACATACCTTGAACAGTGTCTAACATAACCAAATCATTAGAAGTATATGTAACGCTTGTGTTACCTATAATCTCCACAGTTAATATATGTGTTTGCGCACTATCAAATTTACCTTGAATTAAAGGTGTTTGATTAATAACAACAAAATTCGTCGAACCATCAACGCTTGTAACAGTTGGTGCAACTGGTGGGGTCAAGATAATGGTAAAGTTAAAAAACACATCCGTTTGAGACATATTTTTAGCTTTATCCACCGCTATAAGCTTTAACTTATAAACGCCCGCTATTAAACTATTTAACTCAATTACCCACTTCCCTGTTGCATTTGAGATAGTTTGCGCAATTTGCACATTACCATTCAATAATGTAACAGTGGTTTTTGGATCTGTGATACCTGTCAAGGTTATGGAATCTGAATTTGTAAATCCTTCATTAGAAACTTTATTGTTATTTCCATCAACTACCTGCGTAATCATTGGAACAATGGGTGGTTGAGTATCTACGGTCAACCTAAACGTATAAGATAAAACAATTCCATTAGAATCCACTGCAAAAATCTCAATGAGATTCACTCCTTCTTGAAGAAGTAAATCAACTGAAAATGTTCCGTCAATGTTTACGACCGCTTCTTTTCCATTCACAGTCACAATACTTAGCGGATCATCCACTACACCTTCTAAAGTAATTTCAGATTTATTGATTGTAGACCCAGGCACAACTGAAGTTACTTCAATGCCTTGCGCGGTCAAATCAATCAAAAGGAAATAAGGGAATGTTGTGGTTATGCCATTCTTTGTAATAAAGAAAGTAGCAACATGCTTGCCTTCGATGAGTGGATCCGTAATAAATACAAAACAATTGTCATTATCTGTATCAACAGTTTCTCTGTCACCATCATCAATTTGGATCTCTAGCGTTGCCCCAACCTCTATGCATCCTCTTAAAATTACACTTGCTTGATTAAAAGGAAATGGCACAGCCTCAAAATCAAAATCAGGTAAATTAGGATCAATTAGGATTGTTGCTTCACACTCAGCCGTGTTAAACACTCTATCTGTCGCCCGCACAGTTGCTGTATATGTGCCTGTGGAGAGCTGCATACCATTTTTTGCAAAATCAACTGAGTAAACACTGTTGGATAAATCTACCGTTCCTTCAGTTAATGCAAAAGTTTCTGAAAACCCCTCTCCTGTCACTTGAATACGGATATCACTCAAACTCTCCTCTTCACCTTCTTCCAAAAAGCCAAATATTATCGGTTGAGGACTGTTGATCTGCAGTGAAAAGCAATTGATCACAGGCGGCTCTAGATCTAAAAACGCTTGAAGATCTGTCACTTTTCCATAGTTACAATCTGAATCTACCATATCAACTGCAAAGTTTAATACACTATTACCTTTTGGATCTTCCGTCAAAACAATCATTGAATTATTTGCAATAAGATCTTTACAAAAAACAACTTTATTATCGCTATAACTCAAAAGAGATACACGTGTAGGTGGCTTATGATTTTTTAACATACCGTTTAACTCAATCAATCCGTTCACGCGCGTAACAAGCGTTGGTGGAAAAATAATATCAACTGTTTGCAATTCTTGCAGCGTCCATTGACATTCATCAAATAACAGATGTGCACATGAAAAATCTGTGAAATCCACTGCATCCCATGGACTTTCTCCTGTTTTGCCCTGCCAGCTCGCATTCTCAAACGCTCTATTCATAATATCGCGCGATAATTCCCCTTCATTTGTGCCAATGAATCTGATGGAATCAACTGATTGAAATGCTGTATTTTCAAGATCACCTTGAGATTTAAACGCCTCTTGATAACATTCACTTGTAATACTCATACCGCCATTTAAGGTTAAGCAAGTTAGATTTTGCCATGCATTATTATTGTTTTTTGCAAAAGATCTAAAGGAATTAAGGATCAATTTTACGTTTGGCATCAATAAGGTTTTTACATTACACCACGCTGTATTGCTCCCGTACAAAACACGTGATTCAAATGCCCGACTTCCTATAAAGTGCACATCGTTTAAATGTAAGGTATCTAGCTCTAACCATGGCTCAGCTTTTGGAACATTTTCTTCCACAAAAAATGCTGCATGACCAATATGCGCCTCTCCTAAAATATTGCGTATAGATATTTCATTTAA
Organism: Alphaproteobacteria bacterium; assembly: GCA_023898745.1. Classification (NCBI taxonomy): domain Bacteria; kingdom Pseudomonadati; phylum Pseudomonadota; class Alphaproteobacteria; species Alphaproteobacteria bacterium. The sequence goes on along the minus strand of CP060237.1, from coordinate 749,523 downwards.
GTTTAAGGGAAGCTTGAATCCATTTCTTATTGGCTCAACATTTCCAAACTTTTGGTTCTCATTATCAATAAAACCAAATACAGAATCGCCAATATAAATATCTCCAATATAACAGAAAAAATCGAATTTTTTCACATCACGCCATTTTACAAGCCCTGAGTAAAAATGCAGCGCTTCTGTTAATTTATAAGCTGGATAGCTTGTTTCTACATTTAAGACAGGATAATGACAATTAATGATTTCGGTTTCATTAAAATAATACGCAATCTTTTGGAATTTTGTGCAAGGTGTTAAATGACAAGTAGAAAAAATGTCATTGCTATTCATAATTGGCGCATCATATACAAAATTCTTCGGTTGATTTAGAGCTGAGATAGGATCATGTGCAATTTTCTTTTGTGTAAAAAATTTAAACCATGTGATTTTAGATTTATCTTTTCGGCTAATTTGATGTGAGTTTAATAACTCCGTTAGCATTTCATAAAATGTTTGCTTTAAAAGCAAATCTCTATTCATTCTGAAATAAGCAAAAAAAATACTTGTATGCACAAAAACTGTTTTTTTGTGCGTAGTTTGCAAAATGTAACACACTTCATCTAAAAACAAGATGTCATTAATTAAATTTTCAGCCTTATGATCTTCTAAAACATAATGCTGAGGCGCAATTAAAATAAAAGTTGAAATATCTAGGTCTTTTAATTCAGTCGCTAAAGCTGCAGCTGTATTTTGTGCTGGAGAAATTGTTCGAGAGATTAACTCCCCGCCAATCAAAAGCTGAATGGCCTTTTGGGGTGTGATATAAAACGCACCTACGTTGTCTTTTAAAACGTTAAATCCTTCACTTTTGAGATGCTCAAAGACCAAAGACATAATAATACAATTATATTATTTATGACTCATTATAACATTATTTATTTTTATTGTAATATATTATTTTAAAATAATAGAAAAAATCAGAAATTACTCTTTGAAGTAACGCTATCCAAAAATCCTTGCAAAATATAACACGCTGCTACACTATCGATTTTTCCTTTTCGCTGTGCACGCGATCTTTGGTCTGCAATCATATGTTTTTCTGCCATCATGCTCGTCATACGCTCATCAAATCGCATAATAGGGATACCAACATGATGCGATAATTTTTGACAAAATTGATGGACTTTCTGAGACAAAACCCCATAATCCCCACTCATATGACGTGGATCTCCAATAATAATAGCTTTTACTCCCTCTCGCTCGACCAACTCCTTGAGATATGAAAATATCGACACTTTTTTCACATCTGCAATAGGCAGGGCGCGTGTTACAGTCCAAGATAAATCTGAAACAGCTAACCCTATACAACGTTCTCCATAATCAATGCCTAATAATCGACCATTTTGCTCTTTAATTTTAACTAAATCAGATGCAGTGCTATAAATCATTCTTGATAATCGTGTCTAATTCACCTACAAGCTCTTTTAAATCTTTGCGCACTGCGATTGCAAAATAAGAATCTTGATTATATTTCTTAGGCAGCGTAAAGAAATCTAAATTTGGATATTTTTCTTTAAACTTTATACATTGTTCCTTTCCAATAATCACAACATCTATTCTGCCAATCTTTAAATCCTCAACCATTTGAAAATTATTGTTGTAAAACCTGTGCATTTTAAAATGTTTTTCCACAATTGCTTGTTGCGTTACACCTAATGTAGCCGCAACTTTTGTTTGATCCGTAATATCCTGAACGGTTTTAAATAGTTTTTTATCTGTGTTAAATAATATGCAATTCTCTTCACCATAGTAAGGTCTCGTGAACAGAACTTTCTCTCGGCGTTCTTTTGTTGGAGATACGCCAGATATGGCTACATCAATCTTTTTTGCCAATAAAGCTGGGATCAAAGCGCTAAAATCCATTTCTTTAAATATAATTTTTCTTCCTAACTTTTCTCCAACTTTTTCCATCATATCAATATCATGACCCCTGAGCTCGCCTTCAACTTTCATAGCGAATGGAGGAAAATCAGGCGAAACCCCTACCCTAAGAGTATTTTGCTTATCTCCCCCACCGCAGGCTGTTAATATACACAGCGCCGCAAGAAAAAATTTTTTAATCATAAATCTGTTGAAAAGCCTTTTTTTTATTATACATACATCTATATAATGTATACATATGTCAACAAAATGACGTGCTTCAAAAGCTTCTTGCATACTTATCTACAAAACATAATCGAAAAATCCATACCCTGCTCCTCTCACATAGCAAAGACACAAAGCATTATTGGAGTATAGGTCATCATGAAATTCCTGCAAAAGATCTTTTAAGGTTTTATCAAGACAAACCTGAAGCGTGGGATTTATACGCAACAACAGATAAAACTTTTGAAATTACGCATCTCCATTTATCTAATGAGTATAAACTTCTCATTGTTATGCAACCTTCTTCAGATTTAGATTTCGCACCCGCATTCCACGAACTTAAAACTTACGCAACTCTAGAGTTTAAAATTGATATTTTGGATGATTTGATGGATACATCAAAGAGAATTTTACGTAACTTTATTTTTGATAAGTACTTATTTGACTTATTTTTACAAGACGATTTTTTTCTTTTGGATAATGGGCAAAACTTTTATTCCCACACATCTTTCATTCCAGAAGCTGAGTTAAATAGTGCAAAAGTTAGGGATTTCTTTGGAATTCCTGAACAGCACTCTGATACATTTTCTGCCGAAGCTTTGATTGCGGAGAAAAAATTTAAAATTGAATCATCCAAATTTATGGAAATTGTTGATGCGGACAACACATATTGCGTTACAGCTTATATAATCACACCACTTACAGTGAAAGAAAATTCTATCTTTGAAAATTATCGCTTTCTAAATCAAATCTCTCTGCCAATCGCAATTTTTGATCCAAAATCTCGTATTCAATTTAAAAACAAAGCATGGATTGAGTTTTTTGAAGATGATGCTGTTTTGAATTTTATTAAACCTATCAACGCAAAATGCTTCAAAGATCGAGAAAAAATTTATGATGAGTCTATTGTTAAAGGGCATTTCATTAAGTGGTATTTTGATCCTATTCTTGTCTCCAAATCCCCCTACACCCTCGTAACAGCTATAGATTCTACACATAACAAAAAAGAAAAAATTGATACCTTAAAAACTGTTGAACGCCTTAAACAATCGAACCAAGACCTTGAGCGCTTCGCACATATCTGCGGACATGACCTGAAAGAACCACTTAGAACTATTTCAAGTTTTTCACAGCTGTTAAAAATGCGTCGCAAAGACTTAGATGAAACATCGCAAAATTATCTAGATCTTATTATTAAAAACGCACATTATATGAAAAATTTAATTGAAGATCTTTTGCGTTATTCTGAGTTTGAGTTGCATTCACAAAATGCACAAGAAATTTCAACGCATGAAATCTTGCAAGATGTATTTCATATCTTATCTTCAAAAATAAAGGAAAAACGCGCTATCATAAAGGTCCAAGACAATCTGCCTGAGACAATTTTCTGCAATAAAACACAAATTATGCAGCTATTCCAAAATCTTATAGGAAATGGGTTGAAATTTAATAATAAGAAAGTGCCTATTATTAATATTGGATATATTTATAATGAAAACGTAGATCGATTCTTTATTAAAGACAATGGCATGGGCATTCATAAGGACTATATTCATGAATTATTTTCTATGTTTAAGCGTTTGCATAATAAAAACGACTTTCAAGGATCAGGCATTGGTCTTGCAATGTGCAAGAAAATCATCGAGAATCATAATGGCAAGATATGGATAGAGTCTGAGCTATCTCAAGGCACAACTGTCTATTTTGAATTTCCAAAACACACAAGGGGGCGATATAAATGTGCGGGATAATCGGATTTGCAAACAGACATAAATCTATCAAAATTCAAGAAATTATCCGTCTGCTAAAATTTTTAGAGTACAGAGGGTACGACTCATCTGGCATTGGATTTATTAATGAAGAAAAACATCTTGAAACAATCAGAGCCACAGGTCCAATTCAAAGTCTTTCTTCAAAAATACAAAAAATCCAAAAAGAAACAAACTTTGCTATTGCGCATACGCGCTGGGCAACACATGGCGGTATTTCAGAGCTTAACGCCCATCCACACAGTCTTGAGTGTGTATCTGTTGTACATAATGGCATTGTTGAAAACTACCAAGATATTAAACGACAACTCATAGAAGAAGGTGCTGAATTTAAAACAGAAACAGATACAGAGGTTATCACACAACTTATCTACTCTCTTCTAAAACAAGATATCGCCCCTTTGGACATCGTTAAGAATTTACATAAAACACTAAAAGGCGCTTATGCGCTTGTCATTTTATTTTCTGATGGACGTTTAATTGCCACACGAAACCAAAGTCCACTTATTTTTGCAGGATCCGATGAAGAAGTCTGGGTGGCATCAGATATTATGCCTCTCACAGACAAACCAATTGCATATCTTCAAAACTTTGAAATCTTAGAATATCATGAAAAGCTTACGCTTTACGATAAAGACGGAATCAAGATAGAACCTCAATTCTCCACTATATCTGCTGACATGATTAAGCCCACAAAAGGTAAATACGAGCATTTCATGCTTAAAGAAATTTACGAACAGCCAAGTGTGCTCAAAAAGTTAGAAACTTACTTAAAAAATACAGAGATTGATATCCAAAAACCCAATCGTATTTTGATTGTTGGATGCGGCTCATCTTATCATGCGGGACTTTTAGGTAAGCAATTTATTGAATCTATTGCCGATATATTTGTGTGCGTTGAGATTGCATCTGAGTTCCAACATAGCAACATGCCACTTAAAGATTTTGATTTATGTATTTTTATCTCTCAATCTGGCGAAACATTTGATATTCTAGCATCTTATGAAATTATCAAAAAACATAATATAAAAACAATTGGTATTATCAATGTCTTACATAGCACGCTAGCAAGATGTGTTGATCTTATTATCCCCTTATGTGCAGGGCCTGAAATTGGTGTTGCATCTACAAAAGCATTCTCCGCACAAGTAGCTATCTTGTATTATCTTGCGAATCTTTTTCATAAGAAAAAAGATGTGCCGAGTTTTTCAAGCTTTCTCAAAGCTGGGCTTTCATGCGCACACACAGTTGAGCAGTTTTCTTTAAATTTAATTCATTTCAAAAACATTTTCTTTATTGGGCGGCATTTGCAATTTCCTCTCTCTTTAGAAGCAGCTTTAAAGCTAAAAGAAATTTCTTATTTAAATGCGCAAGCTTATGCAGGTGGTGAGTTGAAACATGGACCTCTGGCGCTTATTGATACAGACAGCCTTGTAGTTGCCTTAGTGCCAAAAGGTGATATTTACGCTCAAACATATTCTAATGTGCAAGAAACTCTCGCACGCGGCGCGCACGTGCTTATCATCACAGATAATGAAGACGTTATTGTTGAACATGAAAATGCTCATGTTCTGATTGTCCCGCATATTCCTGATGAAAATTTAATGGCATTTTCTTTTATTCCGGCGATTCAATTACTCGCTTACTACAGCGCCTTAAAATTAGGGTGTTCGATTGACAAACCAAGGAATTTGGCTAAATCAGTGACGGTGGCGTAAATGTTTATGTTGTTTTGCTGCACTCGATTTCTTGTACCATCATTAGTATCCAGAGCTCTGCCTACAATTCCGACTTTAGTTTCAGCAGTTCGACCATTTTCTGAGGATGACAGAATGCAAGCCTTGAGAGACATGCATGCAAAACTCTTAAGAGATATTCGAAACACAGAAGAGGCTTGTAATTTAATCATTAACCTTTACCCCGATAAAACAACCTGTGAAAACATAAGCAATCAAGAGCGTCTACTTTTCGATCAAATCATATATTTTATAAAAAATGGGAAAATGCCAACTACATCAACACAAACACACTATAAAGATGGGAAAAGACTTTCAGAATTGCAATTAGGAAAATCAAAGCAGAAAAAATAACCTTGCTCTTTGTAGGGTAAAAACTTAACAAGTCTGTTTATTTTCGCAGAATTTTTGTAAACTGCATTAAATGGCTCTGGAAAATAACTTATGAACTTTATATTTGTTGTAATTGGGTTTATCTTTATCTGTGTATCATTGTCTCTAAAGATTGTATCTCAAGGATACAACTATACCATTGAGCGATTTGGTAAATTTAATCGCATTTTACACCCAGGTATTCATTTTATTGTTCCGGTTGTTGAGCGCGTTGGGGCAAAAGTGAATATGATGGAAAATTATTTAGATCTTCCAGGGCAAAACGTTTTTTCTATGGATAATGCTGCAGTACATGTAGATGGAATTATCTTTTATAGAGTGATTGATGCTTACAAGTCTGTCTATAACGTCACAGATCTTGATAGTTCTGTTACTTTATTAACCATGACAAATATCAGAACGGTAATGGGAGCGCTAAATCTAGATGAGTTATTGTCTCATCGCGATCAAATTAACGCTAAACTCAAAGCTGTAATTGATGAAGCGGCACAACCTTGGGGTATTATTATCACACGTGTGGAGATTAAAGATATTCAGCCACCACAAAATCTCTTAGAGGCAATGGGCCGTCAAATGAAAGCAGAACGTGATAAAAGAGCAAAAATCCTTGAAGCAGAGGGTATACGCGAATCCGAAATTCAAAAAGCTGAAGGTTTCAAACGAGCAGAAATTTTACAAGCTGAAGCATCTAAAGAAGCAAAATTACTAGAAGCAGAAGCTAAAGAACGTCTAGCACAAGCTGAAGCATTTGCGACAAAAACTGTGTCGGATGCTATCTCTAAGGGCAAACCTCAAGCATTACAGTATTTCATTGCTAAAGAGTATGTCCTAGCTTTTGCAAAAATGGCTGAAGCTGAGAACCAAAAAACAATCATTGTGCCATATGAGTCTTCTCAGTTGATGGGATCTATTGCAAGCATCAAAGAGCTTTTAAAACAGGAATAACCCTTGAAATTTTATCACGTAGGGTCTACGCTCATCTAGTAAAAGCTACTATTAAATAAAATCGAATGATATCTTTATTTTTGATCTTACACACATCTCAACCCCTTGATGTAATTCAAATGGAACTTTCTCGAGATGAATTTGTAATTCCTCATTATTACGTGATTTCTCTTGCTGATGGATGGGGAGATTTTTATCACGGTGTCGATATGATTTATCACTTAAAACATACCTTAGCTCCAAACTTATTTCAAAAATGTAAATTTTTCTTTGTGGGCAAATATGATGATTATGGAGAAACAGAAATAATTGATCGAATGAAAGTGAGAGCCTCAATATTTAAAGACAGATTAGTAAACTCAAAATTAAAAGAATTTTTTGCAGAAATTGAAAGTCAAATTTTGTTCGATACTGTCAGTGAGCAAATCCCCATTCATCAAAGTGTTTCTCATCTTGTGTCCCACAATGGCCCTTATAATTCTGATGCATTTGATGTATTTCACAGAGAAATAGGCGCAAGCACTATATGTTCTAAAGTGGGTATAAAATCTTCTTTCGGACAAGTGCCGCATTTATTGGCAAGAGATTTAGGTTTTTCCGATTCGAGCCTTGGAACTTTAAATCAAGGGATATTTTTAGATACCCCCTCCCTCCAAGAGCAAGAGGTAACAATTGACCTTGTAGAGGATATATGGAAGCAAAAAATCTTCTCATCAAAAAATATTTTAGAAATTAAAAAAATGTTATTAAATATAGCCTTTATATTCGCTGCCACTTCATATGGTTTTGACGAAAGCTTTATAAAGCACTTAATTAATGTTTTAAAAGGCTCAGAAGCTTTTAAAAATAAGAGAATTATTTTATTTATTAAAGATCCTAGCATTACCAGCGAAAGTCATGAAGAAGACACTGAAATTACAATAATAAAAACAAATGCTTATATAAACCAAACTACTTGGGAAAACCTTCAACGCCTCTCTACAGCAATGGTTTGTGCAGGAGATAAAGCCTTTGAAGAGGCATTTGCATTAGAAAAATATATATTTCCAGTGTATCACACTCCCGCAAAATCTAAATTTACAACCTTCCCTCCTATGATTAGTCAAGAGAGTTTTTTTGAAGGGTTAATATCAAGAGCGCGATTTGAAGATGATAAAAAAGCAATTTGTAAATACAGAGATCAGTTTGAAAAAGCCGTTCAAAATTTTCAAAGCTTTGCCCAGCAAAAAGGCTTTACAGCCGCTCCTGAAATCGCTCAGGATATTGGACGAATCCACAATGTCACCCAGCGGCACTTGGATTTCTGGAAAGAAGTTGTATGCCCTTTTGTAAAACAAAATTGCGACTATGGTAAAAAAGTTGCAAAATTTCATATTCAAAGCGATCTACTTAAAAGATACGCTGAGACAAAAAACTTAAAATACTTAAAACTCTTAAGAGAGACGACAACCGAAGAAGAATATGAAAATACTCGCACGTCAAAGGGTTTTAACTTATGCGACTTACCTGGGTGGAATGCTCTTTTATAGATTAAACCTAATTGTGCTATCATAAGGTGAGGCCACCGTGGCTCAGTGGTAGAGCACATCCTTGGTAAGGATGGGGTCGTGAGTTCGATTCTCATCGGTGGCACCAGTTAATCTAAACGTCATCCTGAGCGAAACTACAGGAAGCTCCCTTAACTCTCAGGATGACGAAGGAAAGCGGGTATGACACAAAACATAAAAAAACAGTTTGTTCATTTAAATGTGCACACGCCCTACTCCCTGTGCGAAGGTGCAATTTCTATCCCTAAGATTGTCAAAACCTGTAAAAACAAAGGGATGCCTGCTGTTGCGCTTACAGATACACATAACCTTTTTGGCGCACTTGAGTTTTCTTTAGCATGTATGAAAGAAAATATCCAAGCTATCATTGGTTGCAAAATCTTCCTAGATCACGATCGCACACTTATATTGTTATGCACCTCAGAAACAGGTTATCAAAACTTGATGAAACTTGTATCTGACTCTTACTTATCCGAGGAATCTTATAAAATCATACCCGAAGATATCTTAAAAGAACATCACGAAGGATTGATTGCCATTGGCTGCCCTAAAACCATTTCATTAAAAGACACATTCGAAAATCGTTTCTATATAAGCATTTCCAGATATGGCAAAAATGCGGTCGATGAAGATGAGCGTGTTGATCTTGCGTATGAACACAATATCCCTCTTGTAGCGATCAATGAGGTATTTTTTGGAGCGCCTGAAGATTATGATGCGCACGACGCCTTACTATGTATTGGCGAAGGGCGATATTTGATAGAAGATGATAGACCCAGAGTTACACCGCATCATTATTTTAAATCTACTGATGAAATGGAACATGCATTTCAAGACATCCCGGAAGCTCTTGAGAATACAGTGATTATTGCGCAACGCTGTCAATTTTTGCTGAAATCAAATGAACCTATGTTACCACCTTACCAGACAGAAACATCGGAGGAAGAGTATCTTAAGAAGCAAGCATATGAAGGTTTAAAAAAGCGCTTAGAAGGCATGAGCGAAGAAGGTCAAACGCCATACTTTGAAAGATTGGAAACTGAGTTAGGTATTATCAACAAAATGGGTTTCCCTGGATACTTTCTGATTGTATCTGACTTTATTAAGTGGGCTAAGAGTCAAAATATCCCTGTTGGACCTGGTCGCGGCTCTGGAGCTGGATCTGTTGTGGCATGGGCACTAACAATTACAAACGTAGATCCCATCAAATATAACTTGCTCTTTGAGCGCTTCCTAAATCCTGAGCGCGTATCTTTGCCTGACTTCGATGTGGACTTTTGTCAATATCGGCGCGATGAAGTTATTGAGTATGTAAAAGACAAATATGGCACAGATAAAGTAGCACAAATATGCACCTTTGGATCATTGCAAGCAAAAGGTGTGTTAAGGGATGTTACGCGTGTTTTACAAATGTCTTATATACGCACTGATGAAATCTGCAAGATGATTCCGAACTTCACAACTTTAGAAGAAGCTTTGGAGCAAGATGAAAAACTCAAAGAGCGTGTTGAAGGGGATGAGCAACTTAAGCATATTTTCAAAATTGGCATGCAGCTTGAAGGTTTATATCGTCACGTATCCACACATGCTGCCGGCATTGTGATTGGTGGAAAAAGCCTTTCAAGTATTACCCCCCTCTATCAAGAAGAAGATACAACGATGCCAGCAACACAGTTCAGTATGAAATATGCTGAACTTGCAGGACTGGTAAAGTTTGACTTCTTAGGCCTTAAAACACTTACAGTTATTCAGCATTGTTGCGATAAGGTTGGTATTAATATTAATGATATTCCAATTGATGACCGCAAAACATTTGAGCTTCTTGCGCAACCACAAAAAGTTGGGGGAATATTCCAGCTGGAATCTCATGGTATGCGTGATGTACTGTCTAAATTAAAACCAGACCGCTTTGAGGACCTGATAGCACTTGTGGCCTTATATCGCCCAGGACCTATGGATGATATTCCAAATTATCTTGAGAGAAAACATGGAACACAAGAAATTACATACCTTCATCCTTCACTAGAGCCGATATTAAAAGAAACATATGGTGTCATGGTCTACCAAGAGCAAGTCATGCATATCGCGCAAAAACTTGCAAACTACTCTTTGGGAGAAGCGGATCTTTTGAGACGCGCAATGGGTAAAAAAATTCTCTCAGAAATGGAAAAACAAGAGAAGATCTTTATTGAGGGCGCTATAGCAAATGGAATTCCTGAGGATACAGCCACGCAAATATTTGCTTTGATGGCGAAATTCGCAAGTTATGGATTTAACAAGTCACACTCTGCGCCCTACGCTCTTATTGCGTATCAAACTGCTTATTTAAAAGCCAACTATCCGGAAGAGTTTATCGCATCTCTTATGACACTGGATGGTGATAATACAGATAAATTAAAGAGTCATTTCTCTGAATTTACAGCTTTTCAAATTGCATTAAAACCACCTTGTGTGAATAATTCATTTGACGAATTCACTGCGCAAGCAAAAAGTGTGCGCTATGGATTAAAAGCCATAAAAAATGTAGGAGAGGCATTTATTGAAAAAATCATCCATGAACGCTCTAAGAACGGTCCCTTTAAGAGTCTGGCGGACTTTTTAACACGTATTCCAAAGTCAGATCTCAATAAGAGACAATTTCAAAGTCTAGCCCTTTCAGGTGCATTTGATGTGTTGCATTCAAACAGAAAAGAGATTTTCGACAATGTTGAAAAGCTTTTGGGATGGGCAGATTCTGTGCAAGCGGATAAAAAATCTACCCAGCAAACACTTTTTAGTGATGAGATTACAACCCAGAACATAGAGTTCTTAAAAAATACAACCCCAGATTATACGCTTGAAGAACGCCTTGATAAAGAAGAGTCTGTTTTAGGCTTTTATTTAAGTGACCACCCATTATCACCTTATGAGCCTTTTTTAGATTACTTAGGACTATCTGATACACGGAAACTAGGTGTTGTAAAAAATGTGTTTGAACGCGTTTCTCAGAAGGGCAATAAATATGCTTTTGTTGAACTTTTGGCCTATAAGAAAACCTTTGAAGTCTTGGTATTCAAAGAAAAACTTGAGCTCTTCCGTCCACTTTTAAAAGAAAAAAATATCTTAATTGTTGATGTGCAAAAAAGTAAAGATACATTATTCGTAAATGATGTGATGCTTGCAAAAGATGAAATTGACCAACTACCATTTACAGTTGAAAGCTCTATTGATGAAATAAATGCTCTACTCCCTACAATTGAAAATGAGGGGCCAACTCATACAGAATTAACGACGCATTTTAAAAATAAAAAAATAAAACTTTCCATACCAAACACAAAAGTCCCCTTAAATCAAAGAACACCCCGAACAACCCCCACACAAGACTAATCTTCATCAAGAAAATCCCGAGAATCAGGCGAGTCAAGGACTTCAAAACAAAAAAATAATTTATTTTTTATATAAAAGCGCTATTTTTTTAAACAAAATCCTTACAATTTAGCCCATTTTGTAATATAATATTAGTAACGAAAACTAATATATATAATCTATGACAGAAAAAATTTGGGATGGTACAACAATTGTTTGCGTGCGACGCAACAACAAAGTTGCAATCGCTTGCGACGGTCAGATTACACTTGGCGAACAAATCATGAAAAATTCTGCGAACAAACTCAGAGTGATTTCTGTCAAGAACAAAAAAAATCAGATGATTAAAGTATTATTAGGTTTTGCGGGATCTACATGTGATGCGATTTTTCTTTATGAAGAGCTTGAGGCTTATATTCGCGAAAATATTGAGTCATATGATCTAGAGAAAATTGTTGTACAGTTGTCCAAAAAATTCAGACAAGATGCGCATTCAAAAAAACAAGCTATGATGATCGTTGCTGATAAAAAAGATACGTTCATTATGGATGGTATGGGTAATGCAATTCGCCCAGAAAACTTTGCTACAGAAAAAGGAAAAACAACAGAAGTGTCTGCTATCGGTTCAGGTGGCGCATTTGCTCTATCTGCAGCAAGAGCCTTAACAGAATTTACCGATTTGCCTGTTGAAAAAATTGCACACGAGTCATTAATTATTGCTGGCGAAATCTGTATCCATACAAACACGAAAGTCCGCGTAGAAAAATTATAATTTATACTATTGAAGAGGAATAAAAACAATGAGTGATACGCTTGAAACGAACATGACACCTAAAGAGATTGTGAAATATCTCGATCAATATATCATTGGCCAAGATAATGCAAAAAAATCTGTTGCTATTGCCCTTCGCAATCGCTGGCGTAGATTAAATTTAACCCCTGAATACGAAAATTTAAGAGATGATATCATCCCAAAGAATATTCTAATGGTTGGCCCTACTGGTGTAGGAAAAACAGAAATCGCGCGCCGTTTGGCGAAAATGATAGATGCGCCATTCATTAAAATTGAAGCAACAAAATTCACAGAAATTGGTTATGTTGGGCGCGATGTTGAGCAAATCATCCGTGATCTTATGGAAGAAGCTTTAACAATCACACGTCGTAAAATGCGTCAAAAATACATTGTTTTAGCGCAACGCATTGCATTAAAGCAACTTGCAGCTATCTTAAAAAAGAGAAAAGAATACGCCTCTCAAACAGATGAAGAGTTAATTCGTATGATTAAAAACGGTGAGATGGATAGCGAAACAATTGAAATTTCCGAATCTAAAGATTTTGTTGTGGGTGATCTAGTTAGCTTTCAAAACTTTTTTAAAGATTTAGATACAGAAAAAACTTCTCAAACTAATATGCCTCTTCAAAAAGCTCTTGAATATTACACAGAAAAAGAAGCAGATCGTTATGTTAATGAATCTGAAGTTGTTGCGCAAGCCAAACAAGCTGTGGAAAAAAGTGGTATCGTATTTATCGATGAAATCGATAAGATTTGCACAAGCAGCAATGTAACCCACAAGCAAAGTGACGTGAGTCGTGAAGGCGTGCAAAGAGATTTATTGCCAATTGTTGAAGGAACATCCATTTCCACAAAATATGGTGCTATTCGTACAGATCATATTTTGTTTATTGCAGCGGGTGCATTTCATACCGCAAAACCTTCAGACCTTATTCCTGAACTTCAAGGTCGTTTCCCAATCCGTGTTGAATTGAATCACCTTTCCAAAGATGATCTTTTGCAAATCATTAAATTCCCAAAAAATAGCGTAATTGCACAAGCGGAAGCTCTGATCGCATCCGAAGGTCTTAAGTTGAAATTTACAGATGAAGCAATCAACTTTATTGGCGAACATGCTGCAGCCCACAACGAAATCACCAATATTGGTGCACGTAGACTGCATACACTTATGGAAAAAATCCTGGATGAAGTATATTTTGACCCCGAAGAGTTGATGAAAAAGAATAAGGTTATTGAGGTCACAGAAGCGTATGTGAAAGAGAAATTAGGGTCATTGCCTGAGAATCAAGAATTAGCACGGTTTATGCTATAGTTATCATCACGAGGCGCACAGCTGCATCGTCATCACGAGGAGCGCAGCTACACCGTCATACGAGAAGCAGAGCTCTACACCGTCATCACGAGGAGCGCAGCGACGTGGTGATCCATTATGGATGGCCACACGCTCTTCGAACGTTCGCAATGACGATACGCCACGACCCTGTCATCACGACGCAATGACGCGGCATTCTCAGACGCCATCACGAACCTTGCGTAGCTCAAACGTCATCACGAACCTTGCGTAGCAAGGTGTGGTGATCCACAATAGATTGCCACGCGTTCTAACGAACGCTCGCAATGACGAACTCTCGCAATCTTTCTATTTCAAATACATATGTGAAATGCGTTTAGATGGCTGAGGACAGCAAGTTTGATTATCGGTGCTACACTCTGTTGTTTTATCCTCCAGAGACTTCTGTGGCGCACATTCTGCTCCGGAAGATTTAAGAAACTCATCTTTGGTGATTTCTTTGTAGGATGTTTTGCTAAATGCATTTTTGTTTAAAACGTGCGGTTTGTTGAAATGCTTTTTATACATGGATTTGGGTATGATATTTCCTAGTTCTATTATATCATAATTTTGGGGATTTTGTAGGGAAGGCTTAGTGGGCGTCATGGCGAAGCCCCGAAGGGGTTGTGGCCATCCATGGATCACCACACCTTGCTACGCAAGGTTCGTGATGACGTTTGAGCTACGCAAGGTTCGTGATGACGTCTGAGAATGCCGCGTCATTGCGTTGTGATGACGGGGTCGTGGCGTATCGTCATTGCGAACGCTCGAAGAGCGTGTGGCCATCCATAATGGATCACCACGTCGCTGCGCTCCTCGTGATGACGACGGTGTAGAGCCCCGCTTCTCGTATGACGGTGTAGAGCTACGCGCCTCGTGATGACGTCTGAGCTGCGCAAGATTCGTGATGACGATCTTACGTCCCCACAATAAAAAAAATCCCCACCAAAAACTCCGAAGAATTTTTGATGAGGATAAAAGGTTTAATGGATTAACCTAGAGAAAAACTCTCTAAAGTGCCATTAGAATGCGTAAGTACCACCTACAGCAACGTTAAATCCGGAAACGTTCTTTCCAAGATTTGACTTAGATTTTTCTTCAGCTTTCGCATCATCTTTTGCTTCACTGTTAAGGTTAACGTGATAAGTTGCTTCTGCATTTAAGTAGAAGTTCTTAGCTACAGCAAAACATACACCTGCTCCGATTGGCATGTGAAATGCTTTTGTACTTCCCATCATGGAGTCATTGCTCATTGTAAGCTTACCACCAATGATACCGTGAACACCGATGGAATCAGTCACCATGTAAGTTGGTTTAACAGCAACTTGTAAGAACACACCAGGAGCTGACTTCTTGTCATAGTTAATAGCAGCTTCAATTTCTTTGTCTCCAGACACATCATCCAAAGCATCTCTTGCAGCCTCTAATTTAGCTTTTGTACCCGACTCAGCCTTTTTAATTTTATTACTATCAAGCGTGATCGCATCAACAACTGTTTTCACAGCCGCTGGCTTAACATCTCCAAACACAGCCTTAACATCATCAGAATCAGCTGAGACTTTACCATCCTTGTCAAAAGTCATTTGAAGCGCTTTATTAACAGCTTCTAAAGCCAGCTTGTTTTTTTTCGCGTCAGTTTCATTTACGTAGTCAGTCTTGCTTCTGATAGCGCCTTTAGTAAAGGCGTGTGAACCAACAGAAAAAACTGCATGAACGCCAATTTTAGAGCTGATTGGGTGGAACCAACCAAGGTCTAATTGCGCTGCTCCACCGAACTTGTCTCCAGCAGTTTGCGCTTTTTTGATATCATCAGTAGGTTCACCTTTTTCATCAGCATACGCCTTAGCATCTTCTTTCCCTGTTTTGCCTTTATCTTTCGCAACAAGCGAAGATCCTTTTGACATTACATTTAGAGCGTTTACTCCAGTAAATGTAGCACCAGCAGTAAATCCAGCTTCTAAGAATAATAACATATTTTTCTCTCCTTAAATTCATAATTACACATGTAGAGTGTCAAGAATCACTCAATGACTTATTATTACATGACGCAAATTAAAAAAACAAGGAGCTATGTAAAAAAAATACAAAAAAATGTGAAATTCTGTGTCGTGGGGTGTTTTGGGTTGGTTAAAGCAGGATGTGTCATAGCTAATCCACTGTAGGTGGATGTGGCTATCCATCCGTCTTCGCAAATTTTGCCTTCAGCAAAATTTAGCTACGACGAGACTGGTCGAGTCGGAGCGTGTGAAGTGGATGTCTCGCCGAAGCTCAAAGAGCGTAGGTGGACTATCTCAATGGATCACCACGTCGCTGCGCTCCTCGTGATGACATTTATAATTGCGCTCCTCGTGATGACAGTTTGATTGCGCCCCTCGTAATGATGATGTGATTGCGCTCCTCGTGATGACACATCATCATCGTCATGGCGAAGCCCCCGAAGGGGGTGTGGCCATCCATGGATCACCACGCGCCTTGTTTTACAAGGCTCATGAGGACGGCTGGGCTAAATTAACTCCACATTAACCCTCCATACCGTTCCATATAAGTTAAGTACACACATATATATGTGTCATCCAACAACACCAAATTCAAAATTGCAACGACCTTAGCCCATGCAAAAACTATCATTGACACATCCGTCACAGACAAAACCACCACCCTACTCCTGTTTGACATAGATATGACGCTCACATTTCCAGACAACCAAGCGGTACGATATCCTGCTATCGCTAGAAATCTGCTGACATATTATAATGTCATGGTAAATAACGGATATTTGACGAGAACGCTTGCAACCGTTTTAGACCCAGCGCTGCTCATTGAGAAGGATGCGCTAGAGATTTTGAATAGTTTTGATATGAAGACTATTCTCTTTACCGCATGTGTGTCTGGAAAAGTTGGGCCTGTGGAATCTGTGAAACAAGTAAAATACGAAGGATTGAAGCGATTAGGCATTGATTTTGATCATACCTTTAAACAAGATCTTGAGAATCCTGTATTTTATAAAGGGATTTTATTTTCACAAAATGATGATCGCAAAGGGGCTGTGTTGGTGGATTTTTTGAAGAAAATGAAGTTTACGGCTTTCAAGACGATTGTTTTGGTGGATGATCAACAGAATAATTTGAAAGATGTGCGTAATGCTCTTCATGAACATTTTTCTGAAATAAAGTTTGTTGGGGTGCATTATCAAGGCGCTTTTATGAAAGGCGGCGATATTAGTGCGGAAGAGTTTAAGGCGTTTTGGGTGAGGACATCCTCATTGGCAAACGAGGAATCGTCATAACGAATCCACCGCAGGTGGATGTAGCTATCCATCCGTCTTCGCAAATTTTGCCTTCAGCAAAATTTAGCTACGACGAGACTGGTCGAGTCGGAGCGTGTGAAGTGGATGTCTCGCCGAAGCTCAAAGAGCGTAGGTGGACTATCTCAATGGATCACCACGTCGCTGCGCTCCTCGTGATGACGATTTTTATCCACGCTCCTCGTGATGACGAGTCGCGGCATATCGTGATAATGATCTCAATCGCCCTTCATAACGTTTACAAAATTTTTTCTTGATTTTATTTTAAAAATATGATATAATTATACGAAATAAATCATATACACAATATATGTCTAAAAAAGGCAAACACAAAAAATATAGACAGTACTATCGTAAGAAAAAAACTTTGTATGTTGAGGGGCTTGGATGGAAATTTGTTAAGGTGATCGATGGCGATACCTTAAAATTCCGCATACCAGAAACACAATATCTCACAGATAAATTACGAACAATTTCTGTGCGCCTTGAAGGTGTAGACACACCTGAAAAAGGTTTTAGGGCAGAATGTGCACAAGAGGAAAAGCTGAGCGATAAAGCAACAGCCTTTGTAGAAGTGCTTATTGAGCTAACAGAAAAAATTGAGCTAAGAGATTTAAGCTGGGATAAATATGGCGGACGCGTTGATGCACATGTCATTTTGACTATCAAAGGCGAAGAATATAATTTAAGCGAACTGCTCATGGATAACAAATGTGGTGTTGAGTATTACGGCAATCAAAAAGATAGCTGGTGCGCCAGATGTATTGATGTAGACAACATTTGCAATATAGATAATTTGAGGTTTTAAAAAATGTCTGATAAGAGAAAAGATTCAGGAATGTCTGATAAGAAAAATGCGTTATATGTAAAAGATTCAGGAATGTCCGATAAGAAAAAAGCGTTATATGTAAAAGATTTAGGATGGAAATTCACCAAAGTTCTTGATGGAGATACATTTAGTTTTGAGTTACCTAAAAATCCCGCATTAACACCAAAATTGCGGAAACTTTCTGTGAGAGTGTTAGGTATAGACACGCCAGAAAAAGGGTTTCGTGGAAAATGCGAACAAGAAAAAATTTTGGGGCAAAAAGCAACAGACTTTGCTAAAGACCTATTTGATTTTGTTGATGCAATCGAGCTATTGGATCTTAAATGGGATAAATATGGCGGGCGCGTGAATGCAACCGTTATTATAACCATTAAAGATAAGAAGTATAATTATACTGAGCTTTTGATACAGAATAAATGTGCATTTTCTTATGATGGGGGAACAAAGCAAAGCTGGTGTGAACCGAAGATTGATTTGGAGAAGTGTTGTAATTTTGAGGATTTGCCCCTTTAACGTCATCACGAGAAGCGCAGCGACGTGGTGATCCATGGAGGTAGTCCGCCTACGCTCTTTGAGCTTCGGCGAGACATCTACTTCACACGCTCCGACTCGATGATAAATCATCTCGTCGTAGTTATCCGCCATCGCCTGAAGGGCTATGGCGAGATGCGAAGACGGATGGATGGCCACGCTTCGCTCACCATGACGACACCATTCTGTTCACGTCTTACGAAACACCACCACACGATCATGCCCAGCCAAATCTTTCACTGTCTTTATATATGTCAACTCTGTTTTACATTGCGAGATATCCCAGGATGGGCCAATTTCTAAAACCAAATATCCATTTGGCATTAAAAACTCAGACGCATCACGTAAAATAATTTTATAGGCTGCTAAACCTTTGTCTTTAGCGTATAACGCGAGCTTTGGATCATATTTTGCCTCTTCGTTGATTTGCTCATCTTCTGATATGTAAGGTGGGTTAGAGATTATTAAATCAAACTTCGCAATGTCATCTTGATCATTCACTCCGTCATCCTGAGCATCAGCGAAGGATCTTCTCACAGCAAACTCAAGAAGACCCTTCGGCTGCACCTCAGGATGACGGAGTGCATTAAACCAATCACTTTTTAAAAGAGTTAATCGCCCTATAGTGCTAACCGCATCGTCATGGCGAGCCCCTTGAGGATCTTGGCCATCCAGAAATGGATCACCACGATTCTCTTCGAGAATCTCGCGATGACGGAGTGCATTTTGTCTCGCAATCTTAAGCGCTTCTTCAGAAATATCCACACCTACTCCTGTTGCACCAGGAAACTCTTTCAAGAGAGACAGGATGAGACAGCCCGTTCCAACGCCAAGCTCAAGGATTTTTTTAGGCATATCGTCATCCTGAGGCGCAGCCGAAGGGTCTTCTTGCGTATGTTGCAAAGAGATCCTTCGCGCTGCGCGCTCAGGATGGCGGAGTGAAAGCATATCAGAATGACGGAGTGAAAGCGCGTCAGGATAACGATACAAATCCAAACACACCTCTATTAAAGTTTCGGAATCTGGACGTGGATCGAGTGTATGTTCATTTGTTAAAAAATCATCTTTCCAGAACCCTTTATAACCAAGGATTTTTGCTAAGGGTTCACGAGCGCATCGTCTTGTTATAATTTCTTCGAGTATCGCGTCGTCATGGCGAAGCCCGGCAGGGGCTGTGGTCATCCATGGATCACCACGTCGCGCTCCGCGCTCCTCGTGATGACGCAGAATGCATCGCAATTCCCCTGCTGGATTCTCAATCCCAGCTTCAGAGAGACGCTTCAGCCAGTTTTCTTGCTTGGTCATCTGCAATCAATGCATCGATTACTTCATCCAATGCATCCCCTTCCACCACAGCTTCAACTTTGTGTAATGTTAGATTTATTCTGTGATCTGTCACCCGACCTTGTGGAAAATTATATGTCCGAATACGCTCAGATCTATCACCTGAACCAATTTGAGATTTGCGATTTTCCGCCCGCTCTGCATCTTTACGCTTTTTTTCTGCTTCATAAATATGTGACTTCAAGACTTTCATGGCTTGCGCTTTGTTTTTATGCTGCGACCTACCATCCTGGCAACTCACCACAACCCCTGTTGGAATGTGTGTAATGCGCACAGCACTGTCTGTTGTGTTGACATGCTGTCCACCAGCGCCCGATGCACGAAACACATCGATCTTCAGATCTTTCTCTTCAATATGAATATCCACATCATCCACTTCTGGCAATACCGCCACTGTCGCTGCAGATGTATGAATACGCCCAGATGATTCTGTTTCAGGAACTCGTTGTACACGGTGCCCACCTGATTCAAACTTTAAGCGCGCAAACACACCCTTACCCGATACAACCATCACACCTTCTTTTACACCACCCATATCTGTTTGCTGCATGCTAATTTCTTCCACAGCCCAACCTTTTAAATCAGCATATCGCTTATACATACGATATAAAACACCTGCAAACAGTGCAGCTTCTTCACCACCTGTGCCCGCTCTTACTTCAATGATAGCGTTTTTCTCATCATCCACATCTTTAGGCAAAAGAAGGATTTTTATCTCTACTTCCAATGCTTCGATATTTTGCTTAATATCCTTGAGGTCAATTTCCGCTAACTCTTTAAAATCAGGATCTTTTAATAATTTTTCTGATTCTGTCTTTTTTCTTAGGAAATCTTGATATTCTTTAATTTTTATTGCAATCTTTTCTAACTCTGCATATTCTTTTGATATTTTGACAAATTCTTTTGAATCTTCAATTGGCGTTTTTAAGCGCTCTTCTAATGCATTAAACTTTTCTAAAATCTTATCTAACTTTTCTTTTAAAATCATCTTGTTTATCGTATTTGATGATGGCGGTATACCTTTCTAATATCATATAACTTTTATAGGTGCAGATACAAAAATGACAAAACCACAAGCACAACAAAGGTTGCAAAAATATAATAGACAAATCTATTGCTTTCGCTTAACTGAAAATAACGAAAGATATAAGAACAACCCAAAGCAATTGCAGAGATGTTGCTAAAAAATAACACAAAAGCACCTTTTGCGATCGTGTAATCTGGCACAGCGAAACCATATCCCACTGTTGCAAGAGGTGGCACAACCGAGGTAGCAATCCCAACACCAATGATCACACCAGCATTTGTGTGAAAATCCTCACGCACCATGATATAACCTAACGCACCTCCTGCGATCGTTGATACAAGGAGATCGTAGATATTTGGATGTGTCCTCACCAGTATTTCAGGTGTAATATCTTTAGATGGAAAAAAGTATGTGACCAAAAATGAAATAAGCAAAATAAGCAACATGCCAGTTACAAGACACTCAAGACCTCTCTTGAAAAGCGTCATATCCAATCGCGCTAACGACAAGCCTAGTAAAGCAATAGACCCTCCCAAAGGAGAGATCAACATAGACCCAATAATAAAAGAAGATGCGTTTAGCAATAGGCCTGCGATCGCAATCGTGGCAGAAATGCTCATTAAAACATAAAATTGTGAAGATACAGTGCCATTGTCAATAATCCTCTTTAGGGTGTTTTCTTTATCGATAACCATAATTTTAAATAAATATATTATATATTTATGTTAACCTTATTAATATTTTATTAACAAGCTGCACGTACTTATTTGTAACCTAATGTTTGAATATCAAGATGAACTTAAAAAGACATATAAAAACCAAACCACAAGGATGGACTGGAAAATGGGAACGCTGGAGAGAACGTTGGAAATTGCGCTGGGAATCAAGCTGGAAAAATAAATGGACTGAGCGACTGTCTCGCAAGTGGCGGGAAAAGTGGAAACAACGCTGGAGGCGAAGGTCATTAGAAAGAGCTGGCGTTGCGCCGAGTAAGATGAAACATTTTTAATGCATGGCGCCGTCATGGCGAATGAGAATCACCACGGCGCTTTGCGCCTCGTGATAACGGTTCTTTTTACGCCTGCAAACCGCGCAAAAATTCCTTCACATCCATCACCTTTTTTCCAGGTTTTTGGATTTTTAAAATCTCAAGATATCCATCTTTACAAGGCAAATAAAGCGTTTCTCTATCCTCAGAAGAAATATAATCGACTTTATGTACGATATAAAATTCATCCTTGTGATAAAAAAACTTACACCCCTTCTTAAGTGCGCGCACTTTATTATAATTCACTTCCATAGAATCTTGAGGATTTAAGATATACTCTTGCGACTCTATTTTATGTGCGTATGTAGCACCAACCTCTGGCTGCTTTACTCTTTTAATGTGATCAATATTTCTCACCACATCCAAAATCATAGCCGCACCCAAAACTTTCAAACGATTAAACAACGAAGTAAAATCTTCATCCGACCCAATAGCTATTTTTTCTTTTGAAATAATATCACCAGTATCCACACCTTCATCCATTTGCATGATTGTAATACCTGTTGTTTTATCTCCAGCTAAGAGAGCGCGCTCAATTGGCGCGGCACCCCTCCATCTTGGAAGATAAGAGCCGTGTATATTGATGCATCCATGTTTTGGCAGCTCCAAAACTTCTCTGGGCAAAATCAAACCATATGCCGCTACCACAATTATATCAGGCGCGTACGATTTAAGCACCGCAAATGCCCCTTCTGTTCTTAGTGTCTTTGGTGTTTCAACTGTTAACCCATGCTCGATAGCATATTCGTGCACTACTGTCTTTTCTAGTTTCGCACCTCTACCCTTTGGTTTTGGTGTTTTTGTGTAAACACATACAATATTAAGTTCATTTTCATGCAAAACTTTCAAAGCCTCTAACGAAAAATCCGTTGTTCCCATAAAAACGATGCGCATAATTAAGATTCCTTCAAGATCATATCCAGCATCTTTGCCACAGCTTTAGGTTGACTTAAACGCTTTGCATGACGAGCCATTTCCACTAACTCTTCTTTGTGATTCATTAAATACGAAATAGTTTTATACAAATTGTCCGCATTAAAGTGATATTCAGACAACGTGTAAGCAGCGCCTTGCTCCTTCATAAAAAGCGCATTATAAAATTGATCACCCTCTTTAGAGGCTGCAAACGGCACTAAAATCACTGGGCGTCCTGCCGCACAAATTTCTGCAATCGTCGTACCTCCTGCCCTTGATATTATAAGTGTTGCACTATCCATCTCGTTTGCGGATTTCTCTAAAAAACCTTTTAATGTATATTTTCCAGCAAAGCCTTCATATTCTGCGCGAATCATATCTTCAAGTTCTGGTCGACATTGCTGCACAATACTCACTTGCTTTTGTTGAACAATTGGAAGCTTTTTTAACGCTTTAGGCACAACTGCGCCAAAAATCTGCGAACCTAAACTGCCTCCTAAAATCAATATATTAAAATTCTTTGAAGGGACTGCATATGGCTTAAGCGCAAAAAAGTCTTTTCGCACAGCGTTCCCTAAAAACGTTGCTGTCGGCGTCTTCGCAAATGATCCAATAACTTTCTTTGCTCCTTTGGACAACCAACGATTCGCTTTACCTAAATGAACGTTTTGTTCATGAATGAATGTTGGAATTCTTAATAATTGCCCAGCTAAAACAGCCGGTATAGAAGGATATCCGCCAAAACCTACAACCCTGTGTGGCTTTAACTTTCTGAACTCCGAAATCATATAAAACGTACTTACAAGCAGCCTCCATAAAAGTTTTATTCTTCCCCAAAAACCTGACTGATATTTTAGCGTCAAGATTCTAGAAGATTCAAATAACTTTGTATAACCTCGCCCACGCTCATCTGTAATAAAAAGAACTGTATGTCCTTCTTGCTTCAAAGCGTCAGCCACAGCTTTAGCAGGAAAAATATGCCCACCTGTTCCGCCGGCTGTTAGGACGATTCTCATAACTAATGCTTAAACTTTCTAAATTTAAAACGCTCTTGCTCATTCTCTTCAATTCCTAAGCGTCTTTTTCTGTCTTCTTCATAAGATTGAAAATTTCCCTCATGCCAGACAACGTTTCCATCTCCTTCAAACGCTAACATATGCGTGGCAATGCGATCTAAAAAGAAACGATCGTGAGAAACTACAATTATACACCCTTGGAAATTTAGCAACGCCTCCTCCAGAGAACGCAAAGTTGCAATGTCAAGATCATTGGTTGGTTCGTCCAAAATGATAACGTTTCCACCAGACTTTAACAGTTTCGCTAAATGCACACGGTTTCTCTCTCCTCCTGACAATTGATGCATCTTTTTTTGTTGATCTGCGCCTTTAAAATTAAACCAGCTACAATATGCACGGCTATTGATAGATTTTTTACCCAAATCAATTTCATCATTCTTGTCTGAAATCTCTTCCCAAACTGTATTTTCACCTCGCAAATCTGTGCGCAACTGATCCACATAAGACAATTTTGCTGTATCCCCTATAGACACCCCTCCGTTATCTGCTGTTTCTTGACCTGTCACAATACGTAAGAATGTTGACTTTCCCATACCATTCGCACCAATCACACCAACGATAGCGCCCTTCGGAATATCAAAATTCAAATCCTCAAATAATATTCTACCATCGTAACCTTTGGAAATTTTCTGAACTTTAATTACATTCTCTCCAAGTCTAGGCCCTTCGGGGATAACAATACTTCCTTCAGAAATGCGATCATTGAAGTTATCGTTAAGCTTTTCAAATGCTGTGATACGGGATTTGCTCTTTGTTTGACGACCTTTTGGTGTCTGTTTAATCCACTCCAACTCCTGTTGCATTTTTTTCGCTTGAGCATCTTCACTTTTTTGCTCTGTCTTTAAACGCTTTGCTTTAGCCTCCAACCAGGAAGAATAGTTGCCTTCATGTGGAATACCTTGACCTCTATCTAGCTCCAAGATCCAGGAAACAACATTATCTAAGAAATAACGATCGTGTGTTACTAAAACAACAGTACCTTTGTATTCTTGCAAATAACGCTCTAACCAGTTCACCGAATATGCATCTAAATGGTTTGTTGGCTCATCTAAAAGAAGGATATCCGGTTCTTCAAGCAAAAGTTTTGTTAATGCAACACGACGCTTTTCACCACCTGAAATATCATCAACTTTTGCATCTTTTGGAGGACATCCTAATGCTGTCATGGCTACTTCAATGCGATTTTCTAAATTCCATGCATCTAACGCATCAATCTCTTCTTGCAACCTTCCTTGTTTTTCAAGTAAATCATTCATTTCGTCGTCAGACATTGGCTCTAAAAATTTCGCCGACACCTCATTGAACTCATCTAATAAACCCTTTTCATACGCCAAGCTGTCTAGAATATTTTCATACACATTTTTTGACGAATCTAGCTCTGGCTCTTGTGGTAAGTATCCAACTCTTATACCCTTAGCCGCCCAAGCTTCACCAGTAAAATCTTGATCTGTGCCGCCCATGATTTTCATCAAGGTTGTTTTTCCAGACCCATTAGAACCAATGATTCCAATTTTTGCACCTGGTATAAATGATAACCAAATATCTTTTAGGACCTGCTTTCCACCAGGAAATGCCTTGCCCAGACCTTTCATAACATAAGAGTACTGCATAATTTTAATATAATGTGTATTTATCTTTACTTATTAGAAAGGATTTTATAGAAAATATCAACTTTTGCCCCGCTTCAAAAGCTGCTCTTCAACAATAGGCGCAAGAAGTTTTTGAAGTCTTTTAGAGGGTTTGTTAGGCAAAGCGTGCAAAAAAGCAGCTTGCATCCTTACGCGCTCTAAGGTTTTATCTAGCGGCTCTTCATTCTCACCCAAATCACTTGCCTTGTAGATTCTCAATGCCTGACATAAGACTTCCGCAACCTTTTCTTCTCTTTGAGAAGATGGAGCTTGTAAGTAAACATCATTGATATCAAGCTTTTCTGAGGAACCGATCGGAACTGTTAATAACACTTCACATCCCCTGTTAATAAAATTTTCAACCGCTTCTCGTATTTCCCTTTTTGCATCTACATTTTCAGGCTTGTCCTTGTCAGCTATAATCACAACCTTCTTGGTTTTCTTTTCACAAGGCGTATGAATAAACTCACTTATCCCACCACATGCTTTTATGCGAAACGCATTTGAAATACCAAGCGCTTTACAAACAGTGGCAAAAAGCTGAGTATTCTCCTTCTTTAATTTATTCAAAACTTGAAAAAGGTTGTAACCATCAATCACAGACTCTACAAAAATTTCAACCAAAGATTCGGCTTTATATTCCCCATGCAAAACAATTGGTCCTTTTGTGACATCTGAGAAAGCGCCCTTAGCAATACCATAGGTCAACTTGCCTGCCGGATGTTTTAAGCGACTTCCGTCATGCTGAAAAAAAATAAATTCTGCCGCAACCATCACCCCATCTCTATTGAAATATGGCTCACAAATTGCGGGAAAATATTCTTTCAGCAAATTGTTGAACATACCTGGCATCCAGCGTAATCCACTAAAGTCCTCTATTCCTCGACCCTCAAGATACGTCGCACCTAAAGAATTTTTTTGCACAAACTGCGCACGCTCAATCAGTTTTTTTGAAAACTCTACCATACCTAAAGAGCTTAAATCTCTTAAACTGCTAAGAGGAATCATATGAAGCATATTTCGTATTAGCTGATCATTTGACACGCCAGTCAAATGAATTGCTTTATCTAAACCAGCTTTTAAAAAAGCAATCCTCACATCAATTTTTGGCTGCGCAATTAAAAGGCTTTCGGTTAAAGTTGATAAATCAACGCCATCTACTGTAACACGATTGTCGCTTAAATAAGCTGTGATAGACAAATCGTGCTCACCATCCTTACGCGCCTTAATATAGCGCTTATCATCATCTCTTGTATCGGAAAAAATAGTCCAATCTTTTTTATCGAACTTGATGGTGTAATCGTTTAAACATCTGTCTGCGTAGGGCATATGGATAAATTCGAAAAACTGTCGACTAAAAAAACGCTCTAAAGGCTTTGCTAAAGTCTCTTTTAAACTTTTTCGATCCCTTCCTGTATCATTTAACAAAAGAATTAGATGTTTCACATTAGGATCAAGTGGTATAGATGCTAAATACTCAATATCTAAATAAGCCCTGATATTAAACCCTCCTTCACACACACCGAAAACTTCTGTCAATTGATGGGCATTTTCATGATCTACTAAGACATCTTTTACTCTCAAAGCACTCATAATATCCCCAATCAAAGTTGTCTTTGGGTTGCCAGGAAAAATATCAACCGTTTCGTGAGGCGATCCGTAAAAAGACTTTTCAGGGCCATCAACTGATCTAACGTATACGCCCTTAAAATTTGTTTGCATACCGCCAAAAAAAGTTAAAATGGAAGGTCTATGCAACCCTGTATCAAAATCAAAAAAGTTTGAAGAAAAAGAAATCGCTTCAGGTAAAACGCCCTTTACACCTGACCTGCGAAAAAAATTCTCCCCCGGGGTTTCTGATATTGGAAGAAGAGGTGATAAGTTATGAAAACGACTTAAATCAATACCAAAGGGGAATGCTAACTTCTTCTCAAGAACCTCTTGGATGAAAAGTTGAGCTGTGCCCCGCGCATCAGATAATGCATCATGCGCCTGTATTCGAATGTTATGCTTAGCACATGCTGTAGACAAGCTTTTGCGGGAAAATTCAGGCAGTTCCGATAAATCAACAGTCTCATGTCGATCTTCTAGCCTATAGCTATACCCGGCAAGTTCTAATTCTTTGTTTAAAAATTGCAAATCTCTATATTTGTTGAAAAAAACCAATATTCTTGCATTCCGAATATACCTTAAAATATCTTCTGCCACTTCCTCAAATTTTGGCTCTCCTATTAATTCTTTCCACCCCTCTGATTTTAAATCTTCTTCCAAATCCTTCCATTTTAGTTTGGTTAACTGCTCTACTTTCGGATGGATAGGCTTTCCAGGATTGATCAGTTGATCGTAGGTATCAGTGATACGAAAATTGTTCATTCGCACAATACCAAGGCTTACGACCCTACCGCCCTTACTTAAATCTGAAAATTCACAATCCAAAGCCAAAAAATCTTCCATATTTAAGCGAAGCACTTTAGCTGAAGCAAATCTTACGCCTTTTTTAGTAACAAAACCTAAATTTTCCCACCAGGTGATTTTTTTTTGAGACTTTGGAAGGGTTTGGCATATGTCTTTTTTAACTAACTCTCTGGCAACATCTTCTGCTGAAATAGTTGCTATACAAGAAGCGTTAGATGTATTTGAAAATAATATCGCGGGTTCAAAACTTTGAATTTTGCGCACAGATTTGCCACTCTTGAAAATAGGAGTAGGAGGCGGA
Source organism: Alphaproteobacteria bacterium (assembly GCA_023898745.1). Lineage (NCBI taxonomy): Bacteria > Pseudomonadati > Pseudomonadota > Alphaproteobacteria > Alphaproteobacteria bacterium. The sequence continues at coordinate 721,126 of CP060237.1, read as the reverse complement.
GGGGTGTCAAATAATTCTACTGCAGGCAGCTCAGTCCTCACCTTTGGATTGTCAACGCCTTCAAAGCTTGAAGGAGCTGCAGGAATATTGCGCGATTCTGCTACTGAAAAATGCGATTGATGAAAAGAAAGTGGATTAACTCTACAAAAATCTCGCTGCAAATTTAAAGGCGGAGGAGTGAGTTTGACTACTTTTCTTAAAGTGCTTGAATATAAATAGAAAAAGATCAGCATAATAAAAAACTCAAACGTCACTAAAAATTTTTTATCACAAATCTTTTGTAATTTTCAAATTTTATTTAAAATTTTCTGCACAACACGCCCTAAACCGCTTACATTAGAACCTTTAAATAAAATGCTATCACCATCTTTGAACCATTCCAAAAGATTTGCCTTGTCTACAGGCTTTACTTTTAAGACCTTTGCAAATAACGACCCACATGGAATAATTTCATCAATACTTAAGGACCTTGCATAATTTATTATCTCTTTATGCAATCTGTCTTCATGCTCGCCCAATTCACCCATATCAGCCAACACAGCAACCCTTCTGCCCTGATATTTCGACAATTCATATAGCGCGGCCTTCATGCCAAGATATGGTGCGTTATATGCATCATCGATGATTGTAAGTCGCTTTCCGTTTAGAGTGATTTTGTGAATCTTGCCTCTCGAAGAGGGTACGGTTAATTTTGAAAAATCAATTTGATGCAGTGAAATACCTAAAGCTTTTAAAATTTCTATAACAATAGAAAGATTTTTTTTATGGTGCTCTTGAGGAAAAGATACATCCACATCTTGAAACATTACATCTGGACCGATAAAAATTCCCTCTTTCTTTAACCCATCTTTAATAGAAAACTTTTCTTTTCGAATGCCCTCTAAACCATCTTTATAATTTCCAATATGTGCTTCAGAAATATTTGTTACCACCGCAATATCAGGCTGAACCAGCTTACTCAACGGGGCAATTTCCCCAGGATGATTTGAACCTATTTCAAAAATCCCGATATCCGTATCTTCTTTTAGTTTTGTTAACGTTAATGGAACGCCAATGTGATTATTATAACTCTTATCCGATGCAACAACATTTTTATAAACTTGCGACAATGCTTGATGCAGAAAATGCTTAGTTGTTGTCTTTCCGACACTTCCAGTAATTGCAATTCTCTTTGCTTTACTATGATCTCGCGCATATTCTGCCAATTGCCACAACGCCTTATGGGAATTCTTCACAATTAAATCTGCATCATGCTCACCAATTGTTAACACAGCACCAGAATTTTTTAGATACTCATGACCCTTATCCAAAGCAATAAAACAGTCATTTTTACCCAACAACCTCGTATCAAAATGGAAGTTTTCAACCTCAATATCTCGCCCTTCATATGGAGTATTAAGTATCTTTGCAATTTTCTTCGCGGTCCACATTATTTTTTTTGTTTCATTCGAAAGGATATAGGTCATATTATCTCAGTCACAAACAAATTAACATATCGCTAAATCCTTGAGTATGTATAAATTAGTTTAAATTTTATATAGATTCGCAACGATAAATTGTACTAGAATTAACTATAATATGTGAAAAAAGAATCTATGGACCTAGAGTTAACACAAATAACGCTTATTGTTTTATTTGCGTTAGCTGGAGGGCTGATTTTTTCATGGGTTAAACAACCACCTATTTTAGGCTATATCTTATGCGGCATGGTCTTGGGACCTTCAGGATTCGCTGTTGTTTCATCAAGAGAAACAATTTCGTTTGCTTCTGAGTTGGGAATTATATTTCTGATGTTTGCGGTTGGGTTCGAGTTACATCTCAATAAACTTAAAAATATATGGAAAATTGCCCTGGGAACGTCTTTAGGACAAATTCTTATAAGTTTCTTGTTGATGTATGCTCTCTCGTTTTATTTTAAATGGAGCATGATTCTAACCGTGCTATTTGGATTTATTGTGGCTCTGTCATCAACCAGCGTCATCGTCAAAATCCTTGAAACACTCAAACAAACCGATACTGAGAACGGTCAACGAACAATTGCTATTCTCGTAGCACAAGATCTTGCTATTATTCCTATGATTATGTTTTTGGAAAGCATGACACATGGACATTTTAGTCCTGAAATTTTCCTTAAAATTGTATTTTCTTTTATGCTCATCATAGGGCTAATATTATTTCTTACTACAACAGAAAACATCTCCCTTCCTTTTTCACGGGTTGTGTTCAATGACACAGAGCTAGTTACTCTGACCTCATTTACTTTTTGTGTTGCAGCATCTTGGATTGCTTCCCAAATTGGACTTTCTCAACCTTTAGGGGCTTTTTTGGCTGGATTATTTTTAGGGAATACAGAACAACGCAAAATACTCTTGAATAAAATTAAACCCATTCAAACAATCTTGCTCACCGTATTCTTCTTTTCTGTCGGTTCGTTGATTGATTTTCAATACCTCTTGCAGAATCTATGGAGCTTCATAGCATTTCTTTTTATTGTTACAGTTGGAAAATCCATTGCAAACACCCTCCTATTGAGGCTCTTCCGTTTATCCTGGTCAGATGCTTTAATTGTTGGTATTCTTTTAGCGCAAATTGGAGAGTTTTCTTTCTTGCTTGTCAGTAAAGCAAAAAGTTTAAAGATCTTATTAGGCGAAGAAGAGATGCAAATCATTGGTTTGACTGTTTTATCGATTTCCTTTAGCCCTATATGGATTAAGATTGTTAAGAAGATGTGCATCACGACTGATGTGAACATCGTGAGCTTTAAAGCACTTATAAGATATCTTTTAAAAGATAATATCATTAAATACTACACCAAAATGAAGAGTTTTTTGGGTTTTAAGAGTCAACAAACTTAATAATAGTATTAAAAATTACACTCCATTATAATAAGAAAAGGCATTCATTTTTCCAATCATATGAAACAGCAAGTCTATGAAAAAATTCTTCAACATCTGCCAGATGCGCAGATTCAGGTTGCCGGTGATGATTATCATGTCACCTTATCTGTAAAAGATAAATGTTTTAACAACCTATCACGCATCGAGCAACATCAAAAAATCTACGCCATTTTAGGAAGTTGGGTTGGAAATGAAATCCATGCTCTTAGCTTAAAAATAGAAGGAACAAGAGATGAATAAAAAAGATATTCAAAAAATTATAAATGAAAATGATGTAGTTGTATTTATGAAAGGAACTAAGGATTTCCCTGCATGTGGTTTTTCAGCAATTGTTGTGCAAATTTTTAAACAGCTTAATATTGAATTTAAAGATTTGGATGTCTTAAAAGATCAAGAGCTCCGTCAAAATATTAAAGAATTTTCAAACTGGCCAACGCTACCGCAGGTATATATAAAACAAAAATTTATTGGCGGAAGTGATATCATACGAGAAATGTATGATACGCAAGAGTTGCAAAAATTATTTGCTGCTGTGTAAATGTGACAACGAGCGGCCTGGCAAAAATGCAAGCGGGTCTTTTTGATAAATATCTGTCACTCTTTTTTTCTTAAATAAAAGTGTTTTATGGTAATAATCCTTTCCGTTATCCGCAACCTCAAAATACATACCACCAACCTCTATTTTTCCATTTTGCACTTGCGAATCCCTCATAAGACGAGCTGTTCGTTTGGCGACTTGCTGGAATTCATAATTAACACTATCCGCGTCTTTTCCTGGCTGTATCTGCTTCACAGCAAAAAATAAATCTGTATCCGGATCAATCAAACCAATTGGGTCAGTTCTTGACACATATACATCTACCAAATCTTCAGGCTTCACATTGCCTTCAAACGGAATTCTAAGATTTCCATATACGGTCACTAGATTATTGCAACCATGTTTAATGGTTACTGTGTATCGATCATCTCTCTTGTTTGGCTTCTGTATATCAATAATCTTTCCAGGAAACGCCGGCACAACAAACAACTCTCTTTGGGTGTTTTTAATAAAAATGCCAGCTTCTTTAAGTTTAGGATTTACATAGGTAAACTTTCTATCTTGATAACTAAGCGGCCAACCCATTGCCATACGCACACAAGCTTCATGAGAGAGTTCTTTTTCAATTCTCGCTCTATTCTCATTACTCTTATCTAAAAGTTTACTCACACCCCACATACCTAAACCTAATACTCCACCTCCCACAGCCAATGCTGCGCCTTTTTTTAAGAGATCCATGCCTGTATCTTCTTGAGTAGCGGGCTTTGAAGATTTGAAAATATCAGGAATGTTATTATCGGAAACAGGCAACTTAGGTTTCGCAGTTTGCGTAGCAGGATATGTAGGCAAGTCAATATCACTACCACCACCATTTCCGTCTGCTAAAGGCAAATCCCCTCCTCCACCAGAAGAAGACCCGCCAAAGAAACTGCCTGTACCCGCTTCTGCAGATTTATTAAAAAGAGAAGAAAGTGCCTTTCCAGCCCCAGCTACCAAAGCGCCAATACCCACAAGAGGCAATAACAAAGCATGTTTAATATTATCAGTCGTCTCTTTATTTGCCTCTGCAAACTCTAGCGATTCCTTTGTTCTTGCTTTATCAACATTTAGATCGGTAAACTCATTTGCTTGATCACCCTCAACAATTGGAATTGTTTTAAATTCATCAAAATTCTTCTTATGTACATGCAACCTTTGTCCTAAATATACCTGTCTAGAGCTTTTCATTTGATTGATGTGAAGCAGATCTTTTTCGGACATATCATATCGCCTTGCAATATTAGATAGCCCCTCCCCTCTTTGTACATAATGAAATTGATATAGACGTTTGGTCTTCTTTATCTCTGCTCCTTGCTGACTAACATCGGATCCAGCAGAGCTGCATTGTGTTAAAGAAATACAGAGCAGCGCATGGTTAATTTTTTTTAATAATTCGAACCGTTTATCCAAGGTTTTACCTTCACCTACCCCTATTTTTAGGAGAGCATGCTTTTTTTTCTAAAAAAAGTTGAAAAAAGTCGAAAAAATCAACTAAAACCCCTTTTCAAGACTAGTGCTTTTGTGTAGTCTGTCCTTAGAGAAAATCTATTTTAGAGACTAAATATGAACAAGGGAGACCTTATTGCTCGTGTAATGAAAGACACTGGATTAACAAAAAAAGATTCAACTCAAGCTGTTGATTCCGTTTTTTCATCAATCATCGAATCTTTGAAAAAGGGAAGTGACGCTTCTTTCGTAGGATTCGGAAGCTTCAAAATTTCCAAAAGAAAAGCTCGTGAAGGAAGAAACCCAAAGACTGGTGAAGTAATCAAAATCGCTGCTATGGATTTGCCACGCTTCTCACCTGGAAAAGCATTCAAAGAAGCTGTAAACAAAAAATAATGTTCAAAGAAGGTGTTCGCGCCTTTCTTTCTTGTTTTTACCTAGGGTATATCCCATTTGCCCCTGGCACCTTTGGAAGTATCCTAGGTTTTTTATTTTGTGTATTTATCCATATGTCATGGATGTTTTTATTTGTATTAAGCATTGTTAGTGTTTTTTTTATTTCATTTTACAATGAAGAGCTTGATCCTAGCTGGATTGTTATAGATGAGTTTCTCGGAATAATGCTGTGCTTACTATTAATTCAAGCATTTTGCCCTTATTGGAACGCTTTCTCTTTAATCTTAGGATTTTTATTCTTTCGGTTGTTCGACATCTGGAAACCAGTCCCTATCCGTCCAATTGACCAGTATCTTTTGTCACACAAAAAAACCCACGCTCTTGCTGTAGTACTGGATGATTTATTGGCTGGAATCATGGCTTTTGGATTCACGTATTTAGTATTACCTCCAATGATTCATTAAAATCACGTCATCCTGAATTGGAGGCGAAAGAATCTTCTTAATATATTAAGAAGATTCTTCACTACACTTAGAATGACGAAGGGATAGATTGTGTTTCATCATCAAATTCGCTATATTTAAGTAGGATATGGGAAAATAAGAAAAAATGAAAGTCGCAAATTCTCTTAAAACATTAAGATCCAGAGATAAGAACTGCCAAATCGTAAGACGTAAAGGGCGTTTATATGTTATCTGTAAGAAAAATCCAAGATTTAAGGCACGTCAAGGTTAATGTTTATCAATGATCAAGACGCATTTGATCGTTGGTTAAAAAGTTTTAATCCAAGTTTTTATGTAGGTATCGATGTGGAGTTTATCCGCAAAGATACCTTTTTTCCTATTGTATGTTTATTTCAAATAAGCTCCATTGAAGAAACTGTTGTTATTGACCCGCTTACAGTAGATATTAAGCCACTTTTAGAAAAAATTAATACAACTGATATCTTAAAGCTTTTTTTCTCTGGTCGTCAGGACATGGAGGCAATTTTTTATCAGTATGATATCCTTCTATCTCCTATTTTTGACCTTCAAATTGCCTGTGATTTTTTAAGGTATCGCGATAGCGCAAGCTTATCTGAGGTGATTTTAGATGTCTGCCATATAGAAATCGATAAAGAACATCAAAGCTTAGACTGGCGCAAGCGCCCTTTACAAGAAACCGCCATTCAATATGCATATAATGATGCGCATTATTTAATACCTATCTATAAAAATTTTAAGAAAAAACTTAAAGAGAAGCATCGATATAATTGGGTTTTAGAGGAATCTGCGGTAATATTTAGTCAAATTACTGATCTGGGATTAGATTATTTTAAGAAAAATTTTTTTCATCCCAAAAATCGCTACCTAGATCTAAAGCGAGAGTTGGTATTGTGGCGTGAGCATTATGCAAGATTTAAGAACATCCCTAGGCGCCGCGTTTATAAGGATATGGTGATTCATAATATGACGCCAGATACTATGTTTTGGGATTGTCATATACCAAGAGACATGTTTTTGCACATGACCGGCAAAGATGTTATCCAATTTCAACGAATGGCTAAGCGAATTTTCAAAATAGCGAAGCAAAATGATATCCCTAAACGATATATGAATTATCCGTTTGAAATTGCGAAATTGGTGAAATCCCCACTTGAGAAGAATGTGTTTTTGGAGGGGTGGCGCAACGTCATCCTTAAAGATGAACTAACAACCGTCATCACGAGCTGATTCATCCCCACGAATTAAATATGCGCAGACGTCATCACGAGCCTTGCATAGCAAGGCGTGGTGATCCAGAAAAACATGGATGGCCACGATTTTCTTTCGAAAATCTCGCCATGACGGTCGTTGTCCTTCTTTGCGCTTCGGCGAGACATACGCTTCGCACACTCCGACTCGATAGATCTTGTCGTAGCTAAATTTTACCTTTGGTAAAATTAGCAAAGACGGATGGATGGCCACATCCACCTACGGCGGATTCGCCATGACGGTGCGTATAGCTAGGATATCTTAACAAACAACGGTGATTCCCCTTCATACATCGCACTACTTTGCAGCGTCATCTGTGCTTTTTTGTTGTAACCAAAATAAATCCACTTATCAAAGGCACCTAAAGTTTTAGATCCATAAATAAACTTATTACCATTATGATGCGTTAATGGATATATTGCGCCATGAAATTTCATATAAAGCTTATCATTTTTCTTGGTAATTTCAGCTATGCCATACATAGCATGCTCGTAACACCCAACAAATTGATCCAGCGGTCCAGCTGGAGTTGGAAACATTTTCTCACTTTCAAAACTGGATCTTACACTATTAATATATTCTTTTTTGCTCTGCGCTACTTCTTCTATCCAGTCATATTCAGGGCAATCATAGGCAATATCCAAAAACTTCGCGCGCACCGCCTCTGGCAACATGTTGATTTCTAACCCGCCATAGTTATGAAAAATAATTAACCCAAACTCTTCTTTAGGGTCAAAGGCAATATAAGCTCTAATACCCACACGAGATGCCATATGGAAATAAATCTTATGCCCAGCATACATCATGTTATACCAACCCAAACCATAGTTGATTCTTCCCTTGAGTCGCTTCAAGGCAAACTGTGTATCATATGACTTTGGCTCAAAAGACGCTAGATTTCCAAAAACCTCATTGAGAATCTCTTTAGGCAAAAGTGTATCTTTTTGGGTCATAGAATATTTAAGCCATTTCATCATATCCGCACATGACATTACCACACCCATGCTTGCACGCGCTTTATATAGATCAGCGCTAAGCTGTGTCTGTGTAGGGCCATATACATAAAATGGCGGGAAATTTGGCGTTTTGCGCCAGAATTGCCACCATTTTTTAGGCATAAGATAGTGTGCTGATTTCATATCAAGTGGATCAAAAATATAGTCTTTTGCCACTTCATTGATGGTTTTATTTGTGGTTTTTTCTATCACCCTCTCCAACAAACCAAAGAAAAAGTTTTGATAAGAAAAATCAACTTTTGGTCGTTTATTTTTTTGGAAATATTTGGTCTTTTGATAAATTTCATCTAAGGAAAATCCAAGTAAGAGTAACGATTCTCCAGAAAAGGATTTCACACCCATGCGCTGCGCTAATATATCTTTAATGGTAAGTGGGGCATCATGTGGAAGTTTGAGATCTGGAAAATATTTTTTGAGCGGATCCTCAAGACTTAGAAAACCTTTATGCGCAAGGATACAAATGAGATGTGCGGTGATGGCTTTTGTAAGGGATGCAATGGGAATAACTGTTTGCTCTTTATCTGGAAAAGATTTGCCGATAAAATACTGCTCTTGTTTGTTGTTATGTACGATGCCAATGAATAATGTTCCTGGCAGGTTGTGTTTTTCTTTTTGTGTTTTTATGTGATGAATAAAATGATCAACCTTATCTTGAGTTAACTTGGGAAAGAGAAAAAGAAAAAACATGGGTGAGTTTTGGGATGTTTTGTTTATAGTAGAATAGGTTTTTGCTTAAGGGAAGGTTAATCTTCCTTAGGGCGCAACCATTGATGTGATACATAAACATCCATTGCTAACTCGTACGTTCCATGTTTACCACTTTTTCTTGTGGTTGTTTGAATAATTAATTATTGTGGTCAGTGCTCACGTTATATCTTATAAAGCGTTCACTTTAGCAATCGTATCAGTTACTTCTTTTATAGTTATGCCATTAGTTTCTTTTTTAAGTTTTTTTTGTCAAAATCTACCTCTCTTAAAACATGAAATGCTTGAACCAGATCTAAAACTTGAGCCTCAACTGAATCTGTTGCTCTAAAAACCTATAGTCAGCAACATCCTTCGCCTCTATATTGCAACTCATGCGACTTCCGCCAATATTCGGATTGATCAAAACATTTACAAATAAAAAAACAAGCAACGCATCTCAAATCCTACGTCATCCTGAGTAAAACGAAGGATCTTCTTGAGTCTACCTTCGGAAGATGACGGAGTGATAACCATCTCCTGATTGCTCCACACTTTTGACATCGTCAACAAATTCGTTCTATCCTGACTCTATAGAAAGACATAGTTTTTTGTATGCTCTACCTATTTATCGTGTTCTGCACGCTTTATCTTATCGTAGCTTACGCGGATAAACTCCCTAAAAAACCTGCTAGCAAAACCCCTTCTACACCAGAAGATTTGGTTGAAAGCATTAATAAGCAAAAAGATGATTTGAAACAAGAATTTTTAACATTTTTCAAGGAAATTTATAGCTGTTTCTCCACAGGAACCTTGCAAACAATCGCACCTAAAGTAAACAATGACATTCTAGAATCATTAAAGGCAAGTATCAAAGAACGTGACAGCACAAACTTTACCCATTCATTCAAAAATGAGCCATCTTGTGAAATTCGCGATATCGAAGTGAAACAAGATGAAAGCGGCAATATTGTATCTATTAAAGCTGAATTTCAAAGCGAACAGGTTATCTCAGGTCCTGAAATGGAAGAGTTTACAGATAATGTTGTGGACTTTTTTGTATTCGAAAAACGCTTGAGCGAAAAAAATAAGAATCTGAAAAGAACGGGCGACTGGAAATTGGTAAAAATGGGATGAAGCAAGACAGAAAGGACCGTCTTGCAAAAGCTTTAAAAAAGAATATTAAACGCCGTATTGCTTCAGATATGGGAAAGAAGCAACTGGATGATCGTCATGGCGAGGTTTCCATCAGAAAGCCGCGACCATCCACAAAATAGATAGATCACCACGTCGCTTCGCTCCTCGTAATCTGACCCGTCCCCACGAGTTTTCTAAAATCCAAAAAAGCCTTCAATACTTAACCATGCAGGCTTTTCTTCTAGAGAAATTAATAGACAGCGACCGTCATGGCGAGATTTTCGAAAGAAAATCGTGGCCATCCATGTTTTTCTGGATCACCACGCCTTGCTACGCAAGGCTCGTGATGACATCTGCGCATATTTAACTCGTGAGGATGAATCAGATCGTGATGACGACATTTCAGCAACTCGCCTCGCTCTTCATGATGACGGCATTTCAGTAACTAACGCATCACAATTCGCATCCAATTCTCTGACACCTCGCGATACTCTTTCAACGTCATTGTTTTATGCAAATGATACTTCTCAATATCATCTAAAAATAGCTGTTTATTGTTGCGAATATCTTCTCTCACCAAATGTCGATATTGATAAGACACACCATTAGGCAACAAAGTCTCATTTGTAATTTTTGCAGCAATATCAGGTCTAAGCAAAAAGTTGATAAATTTATAGGCATTCTTTAAATGCGGTGCCTTTTTCACAATAGCTAACGTATCACACCAAAAATTCTTTTCATCTTTCGGGATCATAAACTTAAACTTTTTATTTTCCGAAAACTTCACAGCCTTTATGGCTTCGTGGTTTGGGGTAAATGACACAACAATTTCTTCCATAGCAAAATCATTTGCATGTCGTGAGACGTTGAAATATTTGATATGCAAACGAATCTTGCTCAAAACCTTGTAAGCCTTTTTCATATCATCTGTCTTGTAAAAATTCAAAATTGATGTCAAAACATCTTGCCATTCATCGCTCAAAGCCACGCCATAAGGGGCAATTTTTTTGATCTTTTCAGGATCAAACAGCATCTCATATGAATCAACTACAGGAAAAATGCGCTCCACAACCTCTGAATTATATAGTAATCCAAATGTTCCAAACCCATATACAATCCCGTAATCTTTAACAGATTTTATTTTTTCATAAACGGATTCAGAAATATTTTTAAGGTTTGGAAGCTTCTTTTTGTCTAACTTCTCAAAAATCCCCATTTCAATTCCCCGGTGCAAATGTGGCATTGCTGAAGGTGTCATAATGTCATACCCTGGATTTCCGGTAAACAACTTAACTTCTAAAATATCACTGTTATCAAGAAAGTCATAAAAAACCTTTATGCCTGTTTCTTGCTCAAACTGCTTGATCACAGAATTTGGAATCATATCCACCCAAGTGCAAATATAGATCTTTTCTTTTTTCTGCGATTGAGAGTAAAAATAAGGAAACATAACAATTGAGCAAAAAAATAAGAAAAAATAAGCAAGACGCTTCATTATTTTGATTGGAGGCTTTTTCTGTATGATACTGCTTTTCTACCGTCATGGCGAGACTTGCAACGCAAGTCGTGGCCATCCATTTGCAGAAAACAGATGGCCACAGCCCCTTTGGGGCTTCGCCATGACAGAAAACATGACACCTCTTTTGTGCAGCGCTTGCATATCCTCATAAAAAACGTGCAACAATAAAATAAAAGCTTTTAAAAAATGTACCTCAAAAAAGCATCCGGAGCCTCTAGTCTTATTCTTCTTCCTGCGCTTATCGTGATATTTTTAGGGATTTTGCTTAGTAATATGTTTGATTTTTCTGATCGTATCAATCAAATTTCCAATCCTTTTACACATAAAATCACAATAACGTCAGTAGTGGACAACCCAAGCGAAACAATCAAAGAAGAGTTGAAAAACTCACATGAAATAGATGCATTTAAGCTGAGTCAACAGCGAGGTCATGAGCATGAATATTATATTAAAACTGAGAATATAACGTTAGATAAGCTTTTTTCGGAAACCTCTGGTCTTATGATAAAGGATATGGAAGTTATAGAACCCTTCTCTCATATACTCCTTAATGTTGCAAAATACTTTTTCTACTTATTCGGGGCTCTGTTGATCATTCTCATCCTTGTGGCAACGCATCATTTTTTAACGCATAATCTTAGAACATTTCAAACCGTTCTTTTGTTAGGCTCGACAAAGCTGCATTTAATAAAAAAAGTGAAATGGTATTTTTTAAGGCAGTATTTTTTTGGTGTGCTTGTAGGCACAATAATATTGCTAAATATCCTAGCCTTTGCAAGAAATGGCTATATATCTAAACAACAACTCTTATCTTTTCTCTATGAATTTTCATCAATTGCGATATTTGGAATCATGCCTGTTATAGTTTTTATACTATCAGCAATTGTTTCCATAATCACAATAAACCGTTTGGTTTATAAAATAAAATAATGCGCTAGCTATGCTGAAACCGCAACGTTAAGAAATAAAATAAGCACAGCAATCACTGCACCAACGATTATACCAACAATAACCGCCTTTCCGTAAGAACAGCTGTCGTCATCATCTTTTACTCTTGCAGTTTTTGTATTAGAAGAGCTGGTAACTGCTGTGTTATTGAAAGCCGCAAACGCAGGACTTCCTGCAAATTTTGTGCCATTTGGGGTAAATGTTTCATTGCAATAACTTTTTACTGCCCCATGATCGTATGAAGAATTATCATCAAGAATTCTTTCAAACTTGCGACATAAACGATCCACTTTCATATATATAGCCTCCGTTAGGTTTGTTAAATTTGGTCTACCATAAGTAATTATATAATATAATTATTTATTTGCAAATATATTAATATATAAAAATTAATTTTTATTTACTTCGCGTTTAATAATAGATCAACAATCTCTACAACATCAAGCGCAGCCCCTCGATGCAGATTATCGGAGCATAACCACATATGAACCCCTAGGGCATTGATTCGTACACGCCCAATATACAAAAGATCTGAACCCTCAATCTCAGCTGGTGTTTTGTATTCTTGCCCTAAAAACTGAATTTCTTTTATATGCCTGTATATATCAGACAGCTGTTCTAGTGTGAGTTGTTGCTTTAACTTAACACTCACACTCATAGAGTGCCCTCTTAAGACCGGAACACGCACAGCTATCACACTCATATCGCACTCCAAATTCAAAATCTTTTGTGTTTCATGAATAATTTTATATTCTTCCTGCGTCACACCATCATCCATCATACTGGAGATCTGAGGTGTTAAATTAAGCACTTTTTCTTTCTCAAATTTCTCTAGAGCGCTTCTACCAGCGCCTGAAATCGATTGATAGGTTGATACATGAATAGACTCAATTCCAAATGATTTAATAGGATTTAAAGCTAATGATAAAGGTGATGCAATACAGTTTGCGCTTGAGATCAGCTTTTTTCTAACTTCTGTGCCGTTTACCGGCGCCACAATCAATGGAACATCTTTCTCTAAACGATAGTAAGAACTTGCATCAATAACAGTCGCGCCTGCTTTTAGCGCCTCTGGAACAAATTGCTTTGACACATCATCTTGTGTAGCAAATATACAAATATCAAATCCTTTAAAGTTCAGAGCATCCTTTGAAGAAAATAACGTTAAATCCGCCTTGTTTTTAAGCTTCTTTGCGATAATTTCCCCAACATTTCCTGTTGCGCCTACAATTGCAATTTTTTTCATTTCTATCCTATCATTCTGTGCAGCTTATCATATAAAGTTATACTCAATTCTTGATCCTTAGGCAAAGGCGCAATATGTATGCGTGTATACCCCTTTTGATCTAGCTCATGAAGATAAGCGAATAAATTACGCACCGCTTCTTTTATATCACCTGTGATCGATAAATTAAGCGTACATTGATTATCTTTACCAAAGCCTAAGCGCGCTTCTGTTGCGGGATCGTACAAGATTGAATCTATGACAACAGGTGTTTGAGGTGCATAATGCCTTTTGGTCATACCAGGGGCCTTAATCACCTTTCCATCTGAGATGACAACAGGCTTTTGCAATACCGTTTCTAACATAGACTTTGTGATGATACCCGGCCTCAAAATGGTTGTATTTTCAACAATTGTAGACTCTATTCCCACTTGAGCAAATCCACCTTCTAATATCGGAATATCCTTGAGCATAACATGCGCTTTTTGTGTAGGGCTTAATTGTGTCGAGATATTAGCACTTGGAGCAGCTACAGGAAAATTACATTGTTTTAACAGCTCTAAGGCAACAGGATGATTTGGCACTCGGATTGCCACAGTATCCAGCCCTGCTGTGACATATTTTGATAGTTTTGTGCCAGATTTTATTGGAACAACCAGAGTTAAAGAGTTAGCCGTTTTGGCCGGTAGCCAAAAATGCTTTGCAAGCTTTAAGCTGTCTTCATTAAACACTCCGTATTTCATCGCTTCTTCTAGCGAGGCTACATGAATAATGAGAGGATTCTTTGTGGGGCGATTTTTGGCTTTATAAATTTTTAGAACCGCTTCATCAGATAACGCATTGGCACCTAAACCATATACAGTTTCTGTGGGAAGAATGATGAGATTGTTTGCTCTTAACGCTTCTATGAATACATTCATCGACATAATCGTCATGGCGAAACTTGTACAGCAAGTTGTGACCATCCATCATGGGCCACCACGGCGCTTCGCGCCTTGTGACGACCTCCGTTACGCACTCTCCTCAACCGTAACATCCACATCACAAATCTCAGGCTTTACATTTTTTCTGATTTTACCTTCAATTTCATCAGATAACTTTATATTGTCTTTCAGATATTGTTTTAATGCTTCACGCCCTTGACACAATTTATTTCCGTTATAAGAATACCAAGAACCAGCTTTTTCAATAATATTCGCTTTTACACCAATATCAATGATCTCACCCATCTTAGATACACCTTCGCCATACATAATATCAAAATCAGCTGTTTTAAACGGAGGTGCCATCTTATTTTTCACAACCTTCACACGCGTTTGGTTCCCAATCACTTCTTCTTTATCTTTTAAAGCACCAATGCGACGAATATCTAACCTCACAGACGCATAGAATTTAAGTGCATTACCACCTGTTGTTGTTTCAGGATTTCCAAACATTACACCGATCTTTTGACGAATTTGGTTAATAAAAATAACCATACAACCCGTTTTAGAAACAGATCCTGTGATCTTTCTCAAAGCTTGGCTCATAAGGCGCGCTTGAAGACCCATATGAGAATCACCCATATCACCTTCAATTTCAGCTTTAGGCACTAGGGCAGCAACGCTGTCTACCACGATTACATCTACTGCACCGCTTCTTACAAGCGTATCTGTAATTTCTAATGCTTGCTCACCCGTATCTGGTTGTGAAATCACAAGCTCATCTAAATTAATGCCTAATTTCTTAGCATAAACAGGATCTAGCGCATGCTCCGCATCAACGAATGCGCATATACTCCCCTTCTTTTGTGCTTCTGCAATCACTTGAAGGGTAAGCGTGGTTTTTCCTGAAGACTCTGGACCAAAGATTTCGATAATCCTTCCTTTTGGTAAACCTTGCACACCTAGCGCCATATCAATGGTTAGCGACCCTGTAGAAATGACTTCTACATCTTCAACTTTCCTTTGACCTAACTTCATCACAGACCCTTTCCCAAAGGTTTTTTCAATCTGGGAAAGAGCTGCGTCTAATGCTCTTGCTTTATCTGACATTTTTATATTTTTCTTTGAATTACTTTGTATATTAAATACAGATTTTTGCTAAAAATTCAATAACGTTTATCAAGATATCTGCAAAAATACGATCAGTGTGCTGCGCTTCTGTCAGGATCCGCTCTGCCATCATTCCAGCTATTAATTAAACCTAATAATTTAAATATTTCTTCACATACTGATCTGTCTGATGAGTCTTCCGTCCTTACTCTATCAGGGTGAAACGTAAGGGATGTTTTTCTATACCATGTTTTTACTTCTGGCTTTGTTTTTGTAACTACATTGCGAAAGAAAGTGAAATTTTTGTTCTTCAGAGCCTCTACTAAATCATTGCTATTAAAAGATGTGTTTTTAAAAGAAGGGGCTTTAGCAAATAACTCTTGCAATCCTTTATATGCATCCGCAAAACTACCTATATTTTCGCGATTTAATTCTATCCCTGGAAATGTTTTATTAAAAGTATCCCAATCGGCCTGTGGGGTGCTACCACCATGTCTTCCCCGATACTCTTTCTCAAAATCAGCGTAAGCAGCATCATATTCACGCTGCCACTCACTATCTGGAGCACTGTCTCCCCACAAAGTATACATAAGCGAAGCGTAACCAGGCTCAACAAACTCAGGCTTTTCCTCTTCTCCATATAAAAATAAAAAAATCATCACATTCCCCTTAATACATTTTTACCAAACTTAATATAAAACGCGCTTGGATATGGTATCCAAAATCTATTTTATCAATCGGCGACGAAACAGGTGCAGCAAATTTCTTTGGAATATGAAAAAATGACCCTGCTTCATTGCGATATGAGTTAATCCATATATCCTTAATAGATGTTTTGGAGCTAACCAAAAACTGCATTTCAGCTCTTACCAACATACTATCATCTGAGAGTTTAAAATGCTTTCCTATTGTAACGAAAGGATAAATTTTATGATAACCCAAGTTGTCCTTCAATTTGTCAAAAGTTGACTCTCTAATGTCCTGATTATTTCTCACCACGTAAAAACGAGCCTTTTCTGGTTTGTCACTTTTATATTTATGCACTGGTTTGCCTGTAAAATTTTGCATTAAATGTAGCGCACCTTCTACCCCAAAACCTAAAAACATATTCGGCTTATCAAACTCAAATAAACATTTCACACCATACGGCCCTAATTTATCTGCTGGAGGTATCATATCACCTCCTAAAAATAACTCAAACCACATTTTTAGCTTCGTATTAACTGAATAATTAACACCTAAACTTAAAAATGCAGGCACATTCCATATATTTTCTTTAAAAGGATAAAAAATATCACCAACAGCCATCAAACCTAATTTAGTGTCTTTTTTCTTAATATTTAGCGATGACAGAACAACTGCATCTGTTTCATCCGCTTGAACAGATCTATGTAAATAATTAAAACCTATTCCATATCCAAAATAGACCTTGGCCATTAAAAAAAACATATTTCACCATTTGAACAAACAAGACAAGTGTACCAAGCCCTTTATAAAAATACAATAACCTAGGGGATTGCGAATAAAATATAGAAAAACGACCGTCGTGGCGAGATTTTCGTTAGAAAATCATAGCCATTCATATTTTCTTGGATCACCACATCCGCCTACGGCGGATTCGTAATGACGCATCTATATTTTATTCGCAATCCCCAACCTAGTAGCATTCCTAGTTAAAAAAAGTTACTATACGGAAAAGATTTTTGTTTACTTCTACCATGCTCAAAGGCTCCTTTCCTGCACTCATCACACCACTGCATAACAACCAAGTTGATACAGATGCTCTTATTGCACTTCTTCATAAACACCTGGATGCAAAAACAGATGGTCTTGTCTTATGCGGGTCCACAGGTGAAGGTATGCTTTTATCCAAAGAGGAGCGATTGCATATTTTTCATACAGCAAAGTCTATCGTGGGGCATAAAATACCACTTGTGGTTGGCTGTTCACATTTTAATTACAATCACCTTCTGGAGTTAATTGATCCATCTTATGAAACTATTTTGGTCACTCCACCACCATATATTAAACCCTCACAAGAAGGAATTATCGCGTTTTATGAGAGATTGTTACAAGATACGCAGGCAAATATTATTCTTTATAATATTCCTGGCAGATGCTGTGTAAATATGGAAGTTGAAACTATCAAAATCCTATTTAAACATCCAAGAATCATAGGGTTAAAGGATTCAAACGTAGACCTATCACGCATTGAAGCGCTTGCATCTTATAACAAAAGCAAAGGGTTATTCTGCGGGGAGGATTCCGCGCTTTTGGATTATGTGAAAAAAGGTGGCAACGGCTGTATTTCGGTTGTTGGTAATCTTGCGCCAAAGTTAATGAAGGATTTTTTCGAAACACATGATTTCGAAAAATTAAACGCATACATCGAATTACTCAATCAAGGAGGCAACCCATCTATGGTAAAGGGATTGATGTCACTACGTCATGAATGCCACAATGAGCTAAGATTTCCATTAATGCCAATAAAAGACTCTGTTTTGGCGCAACTGAAAGGACCGCTTGATGATCTCCAAGGTGATTGCAACAAACAGGCGTGCCAAGTTTGAATATGAACTTTTAGAAAACCTTGAGGTTGGAGTTGTTCTCAAAGGATCTGAGGTTAAATCCTGCCGAATGAATAGCGTAAGCATCAAAGAAGCACATGTGGCAGAAATGGAAGGTGCGTTATATCTTTTTAACGCCAATATCCCTGAATATAAGGGCTCATTAGAAAAACATGAACCTAAAGCGCCAAGAAAATTATTAATGCACAAGCGTGAACTCAAAAAATGGATGGGGCGTGTGAAAGAAAAAGGACTAACGATTGTTCCACTGGAAATGTATTTTAATCAAAAAGGTCTCGTGAAACTTGCAGCCGCCTTAGCAAGAGGTAAGAAAATTCATGATAAAAGAGAGACGATTAAGAAACGCGAGTGGGAGCGATCTAAACACCGAGAATTAAAGCAATAAGTGCCATCACGAGGAGCGCAGCGACGTGGTGATCCATGGATGGCACGCTCTGCTCGCCATTACACCCTACCTTACGAACATAAATTCACCACATCCTTAAACTTCAATTGCCCTGTTGTCTGTTGAATTTCATCAACTTTTGCCGCAAATTCATATAAACTATTAAACGATCTCTCGATACGCCGCAAAGTATATTGAATCTGAAAATCAGACATGGCTAATCCGCGTGATTTCAGCATCTTTCTCAATAACACATCTAGATGTTCAGGGCGCTTAATCTCTACAGGATAGAACATTTTAAAACGAGATTTTAGATCTTCTGTTTCAGCTTTCCATAAGTTTGGAGACTTGTATGCGGTGGTAAGCAAATAACATTTATGCTGCAAAAATACATTATACAGATAAAACAACCACCGATGGTCCTTGATTTCATCAATATGTGGCAAAATGAAAAACTTATTTTTTTCTACCAGATCATAAGGCGATTGACCGATCTTTTCTATGATGGTTGCCTTACAATAATGCTTCCAGATATGCATCAAATGGGATTTTCCACAACTTTTAGGTCCATGTATACAGGCAAAATGAATATGATCAAACTTCTTCTGTGGCCAGATTTTGATCCAACGATACGCATCTTCATTGTAAGAATCTACATAGAAATTCTTATCCGAATAATCCTTAGGAAATGAAAGGTCAAATGCGCCTTGCTTCAATGGTCTAATGCGATGTTGAGATCTATTATGGTCATAGTAGCATGAAATTTGAGAAAGGTGCTAAATAAAGGTGGATTTAGCCCATAAATTTACGAAATACCTAAACTGCTTTTTACTTTTGCTTGAGTAATTGTTAATGTTTTACTCTTATAGTCTTGAATCTTGAAAAGATCTTCATGCATAACCTTCTTCAATAAACGCGATAACACTCTTGCGCCTGTTGGATCGTTAAAAGCTCTATTAACAATCTCATCTTCCGCCCCAGACTCAAATGTTAAGGCTACTCCTTCCGTATCCTTTAATGTCGTTGCGCGCTTTTTAATTAATTTTTTCAAAACCCTCTTCATGCCATCCTTATCTAAAGCATCTAACACAGCAGTTTCAAAAATACGCCCTAAAAACTCTACTATAAATCCATAGTCTTGCAAATCCTTTGTCTGAAATTCTTGAAGCCTTCCCGGCGCATCAACTCCTCCAGCACGCTTTGCTATCAGGCTTGTAAGACCGGGAAAAGACCCTGCACAAATAAAAAGTATATCCCTCGTATCCACTTCTTCACCACTCACAACAATCTTTTTACCTTCTAATAATTTTAGAAGAGCCTGCTGTGCACCCTCTTTCAAGTGTTGCCCATCCTTATCTCCAGGCTTGATGCGCAATTTGTCTACTTCATCTATAAACACAATCGCTCTGCGAGCCTTGCTGGGATTTCCACCAGATTGTAAGGCTAATCTACTAGCAACAACCTTCTCAATATCATCCCCCGCCCAACCAGAAGGTGTTAAATTTGTGGCGTCAACTTCAACAAAAGGCAAATCTAAAAATTTTGCTAACCTTTTTACAGAGGCGGTTTTGCCTGAACCGCTTGGACCTAATAACAGTGAAGTATAAACCTCATCATAATTGTTATGTAAAAATCTATTCGTAAAATGATAGTATAGTGCGTTTGAAAGCACCTCCTTAGCTTCCTTTTGCCCATCAATCTCTTCATTCAAAAAAGCAAACACCGC
Organism: Alphaproteobacteria bacterium; assembly: GCA_023898745.1. NCBI lineage: Bacteria > Pseudomonadati > Pseudomonadota > Alphaproteobacteria > Alphaproteobacteria bacterium. Next base: position 700,816 of record CP060237.1, on the reverse strand, counting down.
TTCTGGATTGGTTAATTTTTCTCGCAATGTTTTTTTAAATTCTTCCTCCTCTTCAACCAACACAGCAGAGGTTGATTTTGCTTTAGAGGACGCAGAAGAGGATGAAAGGGGTTGAGATTTCAGCTTCTCTTCAACGATGGTGTCTAATAAAAATGCTAAAGTTTGAAGCTCTGTTTTGGATAATTTAGATCCAAAAGCCGCTTCCATCTTAGATGCTGGTGTACCACCTTCACCAACCCAACTTTCACCACTTTCTCTAGAGACCCCCCGAAAAATACCGGAATTTTCGTGTATGTCAGGAATCTCTCTACAAAACAAACAAAATATTAACATTCTTCTCTCCTCCTATCAGTGCATCAATATATAAGAAATAACACCTCTAACAACTCTATGAGCCCCATAATCAATTTGGTGCAAAATAGATTTTCCTCCAGTTTCTTTAGGATCACTACCATCTACTTTTGAAACAACGATATTAGGAGTTGAATACCCCCCTCCAATTAAGCCTTGCACTTCAAATCTTAACAAATGACTTTGTTGCTCTGTCTCAAATAGTTTTTTTGTATAACATGCGGATCCAAAGATATAAAATTTTGAATAAGACAAAAAATCACCCTTTTCTTCAGCGCCAGAAGCTGTTGTTTTGGTGGTTGATAAAATGCACTTTAAGTCTCCAACTTTTTGATAGGCCTTAGGATATATAACGCCCTCAATTCCGCCGCCTATACCAAAACCTGTCGAGTGTTGAGCTAAAACCTTTAATCCGCCTCGATATATAGCAAATAATCCTGATCCGCCTAAGTAAAATTCTGCATTTAATTTCCAAGTTTGGTCGTAAGGAAGTGTCATGCCTACAAACCCCAACCAGGGAAACATAATATCAGAATTATCTTCAAACTTGAGGACTTTTCCTTTTTGAGTCCATTGCCTGTCCTCTTTCATAACACCATGCTCATCTGCAATTTTCATACTATTAATCGGACGACCAAACCGCTCTATACCTCCGCCTAATCCAAAATACAGATTTTTCAACAAAAACACGTTTAGCCCCTCAGCTCCGCATCAAACTTATCTTTCATCATCTTGATGATCTTATCCGTCAACGCCGTAATTTCCTCTTCGCTCAACGTTTTTTCCATAGATTGGTAATAAAAATCAAATGCTACAGATTTTTGACCATCTGGTAATTCGTATACATCAAACACAGATACATCGTGTATCAACGCGCGATCAATTTTTTCAACTTCTGAAACAACATCTACCGCCATAACATTCTGCTTCATGATAAAGCATAAATCTCTTGGTACACTTGGATAAGACGATAACTCTGGTAATTTTACCTTGCTATTCTTACGTGGCAAATTGTCCAAAAATACCTCAAACCCTACCGCTGGGCCTTTTATATCAAACTCCTTCACGATTTTGGGATGCAACTCACCAAAATACCCTAATACGTTTTTTCCTTGCTTCAATGCGCCACTCCTTAAAGGGTGATAATACGCAGGCGCTTCCCGAGTTAATTGCATTTTTACTTCTGGCAAAACACTCATACAGTCTGCCTTGATATCAAAAATATCAACTTTTCTTTGTTTTTCATGCCATGTTCTGTCATTAAACTGTCCTGCTCGCAACCCTGCGATCATTCTTTGCTCGCCAGATTTTTCTGAATATACCTTCGCTTCCTCAAATAACCCAACAACGTTTTGTCTTTTATACTGGTTATGTACAGCCACATTTAACAATCCTGGAAGAATTGAAGGGCGCATAACAGCTAGATTTTGCGTAATAGGGTTATCAATCGCTCTAGGTGAATCTTTTGAAAATAAAGCATACTCTTTTTCACTTAACATGGACCAGGTATAAACCTCATACAGCCCCCTATTGATAAGTTTTTGTTTCACGTTTTCATCTTGCTCTAACACCACAGGCCATAGTGGCAATGCTTGCGATTCCAAAGCTTCTAAACCTTCTAGTCTGAGCAATTCTTCTACTATATCTTCCTCAATTTCCACATCATGCCTGAATGATGGAACGGTTATCATCAAAACACCGTCATGACGAGGTCTTGAAGAGGTCGTGACCACCTCAATTGGATCACCACGGCGAACTTCACTCACCTCGTGATGACGAATCACAACGCCAAAACCAAGACGCATCAAATGCTCAGCCGCCCTATCAGCAGACAAGGAGAATCCACAGCGTTTTTCAAAAGTTTTCATATGGAATTCTACTATTTTTTCCTCAACTTTTTTATGCTTTTTTTGGATAAACTTCACAGTTCCACCACAATTTGCTAGCACCATTTCTATGGTTTTATAAAACGCATAAGACACCATTTCAGGGTCTACACCACGCTCAAAACGTGTGCGGGATTCAGACAAAATGTTGTAACGACGCCCTGATAAAGCAATTTTAATTGGATCAAACAGCGCAGATTCCACGATAATATCTACGGTTGAATCTGTCACACTTGATTCTATACCACCCATAATTCCAGCTAACGCCACTGGCCTGTCCTGTGCTGTGATCACAACATCATCTTTTGTGAGTGTTAAATCCTGTCCTTTTAACGTTGTCATTTTTTCACCATCTCTGGCATGTCGCGCGCTAAACTCCACCCCAACGCTTGCATCATGAATATGCAGGGGCTGACCCAAATCTAACGCTAGGTAATTTGTAATATCCACCAAAAAATTCTTAGGTGTCATGCCTGCTGCCTTTAGGCGTTTTTCAATAAACTCTGGGCTTTGTTTGTTCTTCACTCCTGTGATGTGCGCAATATAAAACTGCTCACAATCTGGATGTATAATGTCTTGTTCTTTGTATCCAGCCAATTTCGGAGAAAGTGGGGTTAACTCCACTTCTTGGGATGCGGCCAATTCTCTTGCAATACCTCGAACACTAAAACAATCTGAACGATTGGGTGTAATACTTAAATCAAATGTCACATTGTTGAGCTCTAATACCTCAGCAATCGCACTGCCTAAGGGTAAATTCGTTTCAAGCTCCATAATACCATCATGACCTTCCCCAAGACCTAATTCTGTCGCAGAACACAGCATACCCCTACTCTCAATGCCGCGAATTTTACCTGGTTTTAACACATCGCCTGTAGATGGAATAACTGCACCAACTTTAGCAAATACAACTTTCAAACCAATTTTCACATTGGGCGCACCACATACAACTTTCATTTTTTCTGCGCCAATATTCACCAAACATAAGTTTAATTTATCCGCATCTGGATGTTTCTCAATTTCCTCAATTTGCCCTAAAACAAACCCTTCATATTTTGCCGCTTCATTGACGCATGACTCAACCTCTAACCCAGCATTGACTAAGTCTCTTTCTATCTCTTCGGGGGAAATTTTGATATCAATATGATCTTTTAACCAGTCTAACGTGAACTTCATTGAATTGAGGGGCTATTTGCTTTTAGTTTAGTTTAAACAAAATTGGGGCGTTTGTATAATGCTTTAGACGCACCGTCATCACGAATCGACTTTATTGCGTAGATCGTCATCACGAGGCGCGAAGCGCCGTGGTGATCCATTTCTGGATGGCCACGTCGCTAATCTCCTCGCCATGACAACTTATTAAATATTTGAAATATATTATTTTATATGTTATAATTATTATAATAAGTGATATTTATTATAATTTTATGCCAAGACTATTTTGGAGCAATGAAAAAAGTATTTTTTCTATCGAATACAACCCATCCACCGGAGCTTTTTCACCATCAACTAAAAAGCAATTTTACGGCTCTTCCGATGGCCTTTTTAATGCCACAATTGAACCAATCCAAGGAATTGCGATTCATAACAATAATCGTTTATTTTGGGCTCAAAAAGATCCGAACGGTGGCGAAATTTTTTCAGCAAAAATTAAATCGAACGGTGATTTACTGGGAGATAGGGTGCATTTTAAGACTAATAATCAAACGAATAATAATATACACCAACCTTCAGCAATCACTATTTCTGGGAATAGGTTATTTTGGATAAATACAGACGCAAATGACAAAGCAATCTACTCTGCTGAATTTAACCCAGACACAGGTAAAATTAAAGGAACTGAAACAAAATTTGAGCCTGGCATAGAAATAATTGAGCCTATCAACATCGCAGTAGATGAAAAAAATAAGCGTCTTTATTGGATTGATAAAGGCGGTATAGGTGGTTTAACAATAGGAACTTGCTCAACAATGATGAGTATGACCTATACATGTACAATGATGGGAATGATGACAGGCCCTTCTATTTCTTCTGCTAATTTTGATGAAAGTGGCAATGCCACCAACCCAGATACTTTGGGTAACTTCTCCTTGCAACCTCTTAACGATCCATTTGGACTGATCCTATCTCCGTTAGGAGAAAGCGATATATTTTGGGGTGAAAAAACTATTGGAGCAGTTTTTTCAGGCGAGGTAGATGACAATGGTATGGGAATAACTGAGCAGACAACAACGGTCTTTCAAAATCTCAACAACCCTCTGGGGATTGCGATTGATTCTACGCAATACACAGAAAAAAATATAGCACATAACTTCATAGCAAATAACGGGAATAATGAAATTTGGGCTCTTACAATAAACAACAACAACAGCGCTCAACCTACCCCCACCCTCCTCACCGCAGAAGGGGTAAAATTTTTAGCTATTGCACAAATTGATAGCTCTATAACAGGAACTACAAATGATTTGTCAGGCGATGCGCTCGCTTTCTTCTTAACAGGAAAAAAGAAAGAGAAGGAGAGTGATTCTGAGACAGAAAATAAAGATGAGTTCAATAATGTGCCAGATACGGTTAGCAGCGACGTAGTCACTCCACCGGCTTCACCTGTAGCGGAAACACTTGCTGACTACCCCTCTTCTGGGGCTGCTGGCGCAGCAAGCGCAGGATTGAGCACAACCGCCATTGTTGGTATTGTTACTGCTGCTGTTGCTGTTGCTGCTGTTGCTGTTGCTGCTAGTAGTGATGGTGATATTACTGCCATGGGAGATGATGTTTCTTATAGAATTAACGATGATGGAACCGTGAATTTTGTTCAAAACCCAACCCCAACTGATGAAGACTTTGATAATGCCAGAGCATCTGACGCGTTCGGAGATTTGTTTAAGTTAAGTAGCATTGAGAGAATTGCATTTGATATTGCTGCAAGTATAGATCCTGTACGTTTAATTAAGCAACTTCTCAAAGGTGTTAAAACTTTAATTCCTGATACCATTAGTAAAGATCTTGTTAAGGAAATGGTTGATAGATTCTTTAAAGGAAACACATCAAAACTCATCAGAAAAGGATTCAATAAACAATCAATCGAAAAAACAAAAACAGCAATCCAAAAAGCTATAGGGGCATTATAAGGATTTTTTTACCCCACGTAACCTGTGTCTGTAATTTCTCTATCTGTCGTGTCATTTATATTATTCCCTTCAGCTATATAAACCTTGTTACTCCCAAATGCTTTCATCGTAGCATTCAAAGCTCTTACAACCTCAAGCACCGTATCATCCCCCAACTTATTGTCCCATATCCATAAAGATAAAATTGTATCTCCGATAGATTCCATAATAGCACGCGCCAACCCAGGAAATGGACCAAAATTATTTTCCGATACATCAAGATACGTTAACGTTCCTGCATTTGGGCATTTCAGCAGATTTAACATATCTGGCTGCGTTAATCCAACATTTAAAAGCGTCAATCGCGTTAAGTTGAGGTAACATATACCTTGCACAACAACGCCAGATAGATTACCTAATGGCCTGTTTTCAAGCTCCCACTTTGTTGCATTGCATAGTGATGGCAGAAACCCTTGCGCGTTTGAATTATCGCCCAAAAATGCTTCATACCTCATACAAGGATCTAGCTGGGTCGTTGTGGGTGGTGGCGTCATCAATGTTGTTGTGGTAGTTACAGTGGTCTCTATCACAGTTGTTGTCGTCTCAGGTGTCACAGTTGTCGTAATCGTTGTTGATGTTACTGTAGTGGTTGTGCTGGTTGTTTCTGTGGTTACTAGAGGAGGTGTTGTGGTCGTTCCTATAGTAGAAGATGGATCTGTAGGTTTAGTAGTTGTCGATGTTGTCACTTTAACTGTTGTTCCAGGCGTTGGTTGTGTAACAACAGTTGCGATTGTAGGTTCTGGTGTTGTTGAAGTAAGCGCAATCTCCTGAACAAACTTCACCTTCTTGTGCAGCACTCTGAACGGCATAAACACAGCCAAATTTCTTTTTAGAGCATTTGCATTTGTGCTAGGAAAAGCGATTGATAATACGGCATTTGCTCGAATGTTTTGAGGAATGTGTCCGGGTACCCATACACACTTTTGATTCAATTCAGGTATGGTCGTTTGTCTATTGTTTCGCATCTTAGGAAATCTTGTATAAGACCCGCATGCCATATCATAAGCATGTAATTTAGAATCCCAATATACCACAAAAGTCAGTCCTGCAAGCGCTCTTGCATATTCTCTTAAATAATCCTTCATATATGTATGTAATTCACAGTCCTTTTCAGATTCGAGAAGATGTCTTATATCATCCATTAACTGAGGAGAAGCTTTTAATACTGACAACGCACGACTACAAGAAATAGGATGATGCGCCGCCCCATCAGAACTTATAACTTCAGGATGTGTTGAGCTAGGATCTGTTGCTGTTGTAAAATTTGTTGTTTCAGGTGTTTCAGGTCCTGCTGTTGAAATACCGATACTCACACTTGTTGTACTAGGAAAAAGCGGGTCAAAATCGAACACCGGTTGAGAACGATTTGCTGCATATAACGATGCAGATGATGGTTTTGCTTCAGCAAACGGCCACGTGTCCATTGTGTAACTCGTCAAGGCCCAAAAAGCTAAGAAGATATTCAAGAACAAAATAGGAGTGCCTATTCTTGTGCAGAACCACTCGTAAAAAGACTCTTTAAAAGGCTCTGTATGCTGAATTGTTGTTTTCATTTTTTCTTGACTACTATCCCGCTGCTGAGATGGCATCCCCACCTCAACTACCTCAACACCATTTATCACTCTAGACCTCTGTATGGACCCTCCCTCTTTATGTGAAGCATCTTTTCTGCGTCTCATTCCTTCTGCTTTATTTTCTTGAAATGTCACCGTTTTGTTTTTGGTTAGTGCGAAATTTAGGGCTTGCCGCTTCAAACATTCGATTTTATTCGCATTCAAACCAGAGCATCTTCTAACAGCTTCCAGCGCAATCTCTAATTCGTTATAGTTTTGAATAAATGTTGCGGATATATCATACCGATCCAGCTCTTGAGAAGAAGCCTCACTTGCATCATCTTTTAACTGTTGTTCATAGCACTTCTTCAACTCCCCCATGGCTTGTTGAATTTTTTGCTCCTTTAAAGGCGTCAACATCGCAAATGCTTCACTGTCCCATTGGTGAGCATTAAACTGAGGTGAGGTCATCACACTCTCCAGTTGAAAGTCAGATGCATTTAGAAAAACTTGCGCAAAAAAGAAGTTAAACATTTGCAGTATCATAAAATCTTATACATAACATATAGAAAAAAAAGATAAAGAAACAAGTATAAGTAGACCCTCAACAGTTAAATATTTTTCAATAAAAACCGCTTCTCTAATTCCTCCTGTATATAGATTTGCGAAAGCTCTTGTAATCCTTGCTGATTAAATGTCTTTACCCTCTTAAATACATCATTTCTCTTAGCAACCGCAACACGTTCCATCTCATCAAAAAACTCTTGTTTTTCTAACCCTCCGAAATTTAATACCTCAAAAACCATTTTCATTTCATCAGTAATCTCTGGTGGAATTTTATCATTTCCTTTTTTTCCTAGAATACCTCCGATACGATCAAAAATATCTCGTGCTTGAAGTATTTTAATTTGGCGACGCTTTGCTTCCTGCCTGGCTTTTCTGCGGTCAATCTCCAGCTTTCTTTGCGCCTTGTGCGCGGCTTCTATTAAAGCATTTTGCTCACACTGCATTTGTTCAAGTGCAGCATATCTTTCTTTTTCTAATTTTTTAACAAGTTCACCTCTTGCACGCTCAAAACGTCTTAAAAATTCCTCTCTGTCTTCTTTTTGCTGCCTACGCTCTATTTTTATCTGTTGCAATCTCTCTTGCTCCCTCTCCCACTCAGCGCGCTTAAAGTCTAAAATTATAGACGACAGTATTCGATTGGGCTCTTGAATCAATTTTTTTTCTATACTTTCCCAAGAGAAACCTCTTTGCCTATCAAGGGCAATGTGTCTTTTTGCATTTTGCATTTGCGATTTCTCTCGTTCTTCAAGACGATCAACAAGAGCTTGCATCAAATGTTTAGCAACACAATGCTTGGCAGTAGAATACACTGCGAATATTGATTCTTCTATCTTTTCCCAAGAAAAACCTTGTCTTCTCCAATTAAGAGCATCTTTCTCAGCAGATTGCATACTTCTTTCTTCTGTCTTACAGTTTTCTATATGCTGAGACCCTAAACGACAAGATCCTAGTGTAGGATCTGCTTCTATTTTTTCCCATGAAACACCTAACCCTCTTTGGGATCGTATATAAGCGGGCACCTTAAGTGCTTCAATAACACACCGTTTATTCGCACCACTTTGCTGCATCTTAGCTGATTCAAATAACACTTCGCTCGCAGCTGAAGAACTTGAGCTACTATCAGAAGATCTTCTGTCAACAGAACTGCGCATGCCTTGTGGCATCACCGGCGTAGAAGCTCTACGTATTATCCTACTGCTTGTGGGTGTGGACGCTCTATAAGTTCTAGGGGTATGCGCTCTAGGTTGATTCACTTCTAAATCTGTCTTATTTGCTTGCACAAAAAACAAAATTAACATTTCAACCTCTCCAAAAGGGTTACCTGATAGACTCTAAAACAAAAATATAATAAAAGCAAGTGAAATTACAAATGCTTCTCCAGCACCTCATTCACCACCTCAGGATTCGCTTTTCCACTAAATTCTTTCAAAACCATGCCTACAAAAAACCCAAACAACTTTGTTTTTCCGGATTTATATTGCTCAACTTTATCCGCGTTTGCTGCAATAATTTTTGATACAACTGCTTCTATCTCGGCAGAGTCAGAAATCTGCTTCCAGTTGTTTTTCTCTATGATATCTGCAGGCTTTTCACCTGTTTCCCACATCAATTTAAACACATCTTTAGCAATCTTGCCGGAAATTGTACCATCTGCAATCAAACCCACCATTGCTGCTAAGTCAGTTGCTGCAACCTTAGAATCTGCAACCTCCATATTTTCTTCATTTAACATAGAGAACAACTCTACAATAATCCAGTTTGCTAAAAGTTGTGCTGGCACACCAGATTTCAAACCTTCTTCGAAATATTCTGCTGCATCACGATCTTCAGACAATAAAATAGCATCAGCCTCTTTAATATCAAAATCACTTATATAACGCTGCTTTTTTGTATCAGGCAACTCTGGCAACTCCGCTCTCAATCTCTCAATTCTTTCATCTGTCAGAATTAATGGCAATAAATCCGGATCTGGGAAATAACGATAATCTGCCGCATCTTCCTTTGAGCGCATTAGGGATGTTTCAAGTGTTTTTGTATTAAACAATCGTGTTTCTTGCTCAATTACCCCACCCTCATCCAAGATTTCAGCTTGACGTGTTACTTCATATTCAATCGCTTTTTTAATAAAGGTCATAGAGTTTAGGTTTTTAATCTCACACCTTGTACCAAGCTCACCACCAGGCTTGCGTAAAGAAATATTCACATCTGCGCGCATACTCCCCTCTTCCATGTTTCCATCACATGTTCCGATATATTTGAGGAGTGTGCGAAGTTTTTTCACAAATGCTACCGCCTCTTCTGCTGAGGACATATCAGGCTCTGTCACAATCTCCATTAATCCAACGCCCGCTCTGTTGAAATCAATATACGTACTATGCGGATCAATATCATGAATACTTTTTCCCGCATCTTGCTCTATATGAATACGATTGATGCGAATTTTCTTTCCATCAATCATCAAGTGCCCATCCGTTACAATAGGCTCAAAAAACTGTGAGATCTGATATCCTAATGGAAGATCTGGATAAAAGTAATTTTTGCGATCAAATACAGATTTTTTGTGTATCGTTGCATTAATGCTCAACCCTGATTTAATCGCCTGATCCACGCATTTTTCATTTAAAACAGGCAAAACACCCGGCATTCCAACATCTAAAAGGTCCACATGTGCGTTTGGCTCTCCACCAAATGATGCATCACCAAAAGAAAATAATTTTGTTTTTGAGGCAATTTGCGCATGAACCTCTAAACCAATAACAATTTCCCACTTTCCGTTCACCAAACTCATTTCGCCACCTCTTCAATAAATTTTGCGCCGTCAAATAAAGATTGCTCCGCACACTTTGGCCCCATCAACTGCATACCCAACGGACCACCTCTTTTAGATGTTCCATATGGTATAGAAATGCCTGGAAGACCTGCTAGGTTTGCCGGAACTGTATAGATATCATACAAATACATTTGCTTTGGATCATCTGGCTTTTCAGAAATCGCAAATGCGTCTGAAGGTGCTGATGGTGATAACACATAGTCATATACCTTAAATAACTCTTTAAAATACTGTCTCATTTGACTTTGAAGCACTCTTGCGCGCGTATAATAGGCATCATAGTGAGACGCAGACAACACATATGCTCCCATCAAGATACGTCTTTGAACCTCTTCCCCAAAACCTTCTGCACGCGTTAATTCATACATTTCTTCAATGCTTGAAAACTCTGATTTTGTGCGATATCCATATTTCACACCATCATACTTTGCTAAGTTACTTGAAGCTTCAGCGGGTTGCAAAATATAATAAATTGGAAGCGCTACATCCAAAGATGGATAAGATTTTGTCTCCACTGTTGCGCCAGCTGCTTCAAATTTTTTGATCAAATCTTCATATAAAACTTTAATTTCTTCATCTAGCCCATGAAAAAACTCTTCAAATACAACGATTTTCTTGCCTTTCATGTCAGGATTAATTTTATCTGAATATTTTTGAACAGGAACATCTAAGGACGTTGCATCTTTTGGATCATATCCTATCATATTTTCAAGCGCAATTGCCGCATCTAAAACATTTCTCGCTAAAATACCCGCTTGATCTAAAGATGATGCTAAAGGCAACATGCCATAACGTGAACACAAACCATACGTGGGTTTTATTCCTACAATTCCACAAAATGATGCAGGTTGTCTGATAGATCCACCCGTATCTGAGCCTGTTGCCACAAGACATGCTTTTGCAGCCACTGCAGCCGAAGAACCACCAGATGAACCTCCAGGCACAAGATCCTTTTCTGGTTCATTTGTTCGTTTAATAGGGCTAATTGCTGGTCCATAATAACTTGTTAAGTTAGAAGACCCCATCGCAAACTCATCCATATTTGTTTTACCAAGCATCACACCGCCTGCATCCCATAATTTTTGAGACACTGTTGATTCATAGGGTGGTTTAAAGTTTGACAACATTTTAGACCCAGAAGTTGTCAAAGTATCCTTTGTACAAAATAAATCTTTCATACCTATAGGAATGCCGTCTAAAGGCTTTGCCTCACCTTTTCCAATACGCACATCAGACTCTTGTGCCATCTTAAGGGCCTGCTCTTCTGTAACAGTAATATACATATTTAAATGTTTTGTATCTTCAATACGCTTAAGATAAGCTTTTGTCAGCTCTACAGCTGAAATTTCCTTTTTTCGCAAAGCTTTTTTCGCTTCGCTTAACGTTAAATCAATTGACATATCAATCCTTCACTTTCGGCACAACAAAAAAACGATGCGCTCTCTTTGGCGCATTAGATAAAATTAATTCATGCTGGTCTTGCAAAGGTGCCTGCTCTTTTCGCTCTAAATGCTTATGCTCAGAGTCTATTATTATCGATGCATCGTCAGCATCTTTGTAGGCTTCATTTAATTTCTCAATCCAAGAAAAAATATCACCAAGCTGCTTCTGCGCCTTTTCTTCATCTTTAATTTTTATCCGCGCTAAGCGCTCTAATCTCAATAATTCGTCTTTTGTAAACTTCACAATTACCCTGCTTACCTCTAAATTCCCGTCATCCTGAGGCGCAGCCGAAGGATCCCATAAAATCAGAAAAGATCCTTCGCCTAACGGCTCAGGATGACGACGGAACGTACTGCCATTTCCATAGCATTAGGATATCAATTCACAGATGGATATACAATAAACGTATTTTGTGATATAATGGTACAAACATACTATTTTCTGTCATATATATGGATCCTCGCATCTTTTGCCCTATCCCAAGGGGTGTTTTTGAATTTAAATGGACCGAGGGATTTGGTGCCACAATTTATTCACTTCTCACACGTCTTGAACATTGTCTTGTCAGAAAATATTATTTTTCAATGTCTGAACCTTTAGGCTTTGGTCATTGGACAGATTTTTTTAAACCCTTTTGGGATCATGCACGAAAAGAGAAATTTCATCACACACTTCCAAAAGTTCCTAACACAAATCCAAGGCTTGTAATTTACAAAGAGCATGTTCAAGGCTACAACGAAAAAAATGGTAAAAACATATTCTTCCTAAAAGATTATAAATATATGCTAGATAAGATCTATCATTACCGTGATGATATTCAGCAAGAAATTGAAAATATTATACAATCAAAACATTTGCCTGAAAACTATTCATGCATCCACATCAGAAGAGGTGATCGCACAAACCACGGTAAATGCCCTTGCAAAAGCGAAGTTCCTGAATATATTGAAGCGCTGCGCAAGCTAGATCCTAATCCTGAATGTGTCTTTATTGCAACAGATGATGAAAGAATTATTCAAGAGGTAAAAGAGCATTTGCCAGATATCAAAACTTTATCTCAAACGGAACAGCAAGGCTTTGATCATAATACTTTCTTTTCCACTCCATACACAGAAAAACGCAATATCTATTTACAACTTTTTGCAGAAATCGAAATTGCCACAAGAAGCAAATATTTTATTGGAACATATTGCTCTGTACTTTCTCACCTTATGCAAGCTAGGCATGGATTAGAGAATAGCACCTTAGTTTATTAACTTATTATTAACCACAATTTACCTTTTCTGTAAAATCTATCAACATACAGACTGCGATGTTTTTACCTCTTTATCTTTATACTACGACCCCACGGTTTGAACCTGTTGCTGTAAAAAAATTACACACTAGTGATACTTTTTCAGATTCTGGAGACTCTGATCACTCTGTATCACCTCGCAACATAGAGCTTGACCCCATGATCTTTGATGTTCGATCCCTAGACGTTCGCATAATATGCTATGCAACCATAACAAATGGATGGGGAAGACGGGCGCATAGAGAACGACATGCCGCACAAAGTTTACTTGTGCAAACAAAAAACGCAGAAGAAGCTTTAAAAGACAATAAAGCCCTTCAATCAAATATTTCTTTTAATGTTACGCCACTTAGAAGAAAAGTTTTTTTAAATTTAACACATAATCCTAACAACATCCCTCCAGAGTTTCATACCGTAATTGAACAGTTGAAAGCTCGTGGACTTATCATTTTTGCTGCTAAAAACCACATACCGGACGTTCTAAAACACTTAGAACAAATGTTGTCTGAGGATGCTTTTGAGTAACTGCTACTCATGATTGCGCCTAAACTGATAAGAAATATTATCAACCAGATATAAAACCCAAGGGCTCTATAAAGGCAATAAATTTCATCCTGAGCATAATAAATTTTATAGAATTAAAAATCACAGCGAGAATCTGTTTGATTCATCAAAGAACCCATTGCTCCAAACGAAAGCTTTTAAAGAGACTTTCCAAGCTCAAGAAATAGCACACTAGATCCAAAAATATAAGGGGGTCGTCATTTTTGCTGCTGAATATCATGCGGATAAAACAACAAAAAAGTTACACTGTTGGTCAGATAACAAAATATTTGATAGCATCAAAGGTTGTTAAGTTTCTGTTAATCAAGCGTTGCCTTTTTAGAAAAAGTTATTAATTAGAGATTGCTATGCTCTGCCTCTTCAATATTTATACACACTCCCCACCCTGCATATATACATTAGATTCTAGTGAATTTACATCGTCTCATATGTATTTAGAATGTTGCTCTAGCGCAGAAAAATTTGCGGAGCATACATATCGATTTCACCATGAAAACCAAGCCTTCTTTTTATGGGTAGAAACATTAGAGCTTCGAAAAAACCTCCCATTGCATATATTTTTTGCAAAAACTGGAAAGCCGGGTCAAAAAAGTTACTCACACGCAACAAGACTTACCGAATGCTTTTCCCAAGCGGCAGCCTGCAAAATTCAAATCTTTGCAGAAGCGGGTTTTCATCTGTATTTTGCTAAAAACCATGCAAAAGAAGTGGAAAAAATAATTATGAGCCTAACGCCAAACGCTTTATTAGCTGTAACACCCCTTACGAAAGCGATAACAGAAAAAGAAAACGATAGGCCAAATGAGCACCAACCAATGCCTAATCCTCTCTGTTACCCCCGTGCTGCATATAAAAGTCTTTATGACTGAGCGCTAGGCCCTGAAACAGATACCATCAACCAAGTTGCAAACGCTAACGCACTATAAAATAAAAACAGTAACGATAAATTCTGAGTTATAGCATCTGCGGAAAATTCTTTCGTTATAGGATTTTTTGATTTTTCAATCACATTATTTGAATTGTATCCATTACTAGACCCTATAGAAGAACCGTCAGAAAAATTGATAGATGTTCCATTAGAGCTTGCGTTATCTAATTTCATAAATGCTGGAGAAACTGAAGGTGAAGATCCAGCCAACCCAAACGTCCCTTCACCAAACTGCGTCTCCGCGCCTAAAGAAATATTTGTTTGCGTTTCTGTTTGATTTCTTAAATTCGATACATCAGCGCCAGCTGCTTCTAATCGATCTAACACATCATTATTAAAGCCATTGGCTTCTGAGGGGGTTCCGAGTCTTGGAGTGTAAGCTTTATTAATAGGATAACCGCTTCGCTTTGCACTAAAACCAGCTTCTCCCGAAATATTCACCTTTTTTCCAAGATTGAGATTGGTTAACCGCGGGCAAAACGCACCTGACGCCATAGCTTGAGGCTCTTCTGTAAGAGAAAGCTCAGATGCTCCAAAAAAATTATCCCCTTTCACACTACCATTTTCACCAAGTGTAAATGTTGTGAGATTCTCAAAAATAGCTCCGAACGCTAAGCCGCCCTTAGGGGATGCAGCGCCACAAAAACAATCTCCATCAATCTTAACATCTTTTGCTATAATGAACTCCTGCAAAGCACCTATGCGTGCACCAAAAGCTACACCTGCCTTGCTATTTGATTTAGGCGGATCTTCAAAAAACTGGGTTGTTGCACCCAAAAAACAATCACCTTTAAATTGAACCGTTTCATCAACTGCAAATGTTGTAAGTCTTGGCATATCCGCTCCATAGCTTACACCGCCTGTATAGGTTGTAGACCCAAATACACGATCCCCTCGAATCACCACATCTTTTCCTATAGAGATCGTTTCAAGCACTGGAAAAAGCATGCGACTCTCAGCACCTTCTGAACTTGCGCTCGCTCCAAATAAATCATCGCCTGCAATTTGAACTTTATTCTCTATCGTAATGGATGTTAACCTGGGAAAGTTTATAATTCTTGGCATCATCGAGGATGGTGGAACTTTTGCAAACACGCCAAAAATTTGATCCCCTGCTGCAATACACCCTGCTTCAAAAGTAATGCTTTGTAAATTATTAAATTTCGGGATAATAAGCGCTGGTGTTACAATATCGCTAAATCCAAAGGCTTGGTCATGAATTACTATCCCCTCGCCAAATGCTAAATGCGTCACCATTGCTAAGGCAGCATCAACTCCTGGCATGCTGTGAAATTTTGCTGGCACACTTTGTGTAAAACGAATATTTGTATTTCCTTGGGCTACTTGCGTCACAAAAGCATTTGCTAAAGCTTGAGGATTATTTGCAACCAAATCCGTATATTGAATTTCCCCTGGAAAATTGGCTGATGCACAACTTCCATAATTTCCAGCTCCAGAAAAATTGAATTTTACCGTATTATTTGCATCTACAATTTCCTGCGGATTTGTTGCCTGCAATCCTGTTAAATTTGTCAACTCTGTTGTTCCAGACGTTGCGCCAAATGTTGTGTTAACAAAAGTTATTCCTGGATTTTCAATGCATATGTCTGCTTTTGCTGTTGTGGCAATTGGATTGAATGTATTTGCTCCAGAAATGGAAATATTTTTATCTAATGCTAATAATGTAAGACCTGATAAATCCACATAGCGAAACGCATTATCACCAGAAATTATAACATCTCTTAATACTGAAATTTGCTGCAACACATCAAACTTCGCATGCATTAATGTCATATCATTGGAGCCAAATAACTGATTTCCAGAAATTATAACAGGGTTATTCCTACTTGATTGCAAAATTAATAAAGTTAAATTTTTAAACTCCGGCGCCTTGACTGTTCCACTACTACCGCTACTTTTCTCAATACCAAAAGCATTGTTACCACTAATTGTTACATTTTGTTCAAACATAATAGTTTCAACCGCTTCTAATTTTGCAGCCGTTGCGTTTCCGTTACTTGAAAAGGCACCAAACAATTCCGAACCTGCAATCGCACATTGCGCTTTAAATAAGATAGTTTTCAGCTTTGGAAACTGCGCTCCTTCCTTTGCAACAGTTGTTTTATTATTAACGCCGAAAACCGCTTGCCCTGTAGTAATATTTGAATTAAACGTTAGTTCTGTTAATTCTGTAAATTCAAACCCTGAAAATGCCTCATCATTAATGGTAATAGCTGCAGAACCATCACCCAGTGTTAATTTTTTTATACTTTTTAACACATCTGCAACTGTTTTTCCATTGATAATAACAGGATCTTCATAAAAATCGGTTGGCACATCAAATGCAAACGTGATGTCTGTTTTCATCAATTTCCCAGACACATCAAAAACAGTTTCTATAAACTGTTCTTTAGACGTCACTATCCCTGTAGATGAAGGGCCGGCTGGAAAATTTGCTAATGAACAATTTCCATAAGAGGTATTAGATGTAAATCTAAATGTTGTTCCATCGCCAAGATCTAATATTTGTCCTATTTCAGTCGCACGAGCATTTCTTAAATTTTCAAGCGCCGCTGTTCCAGCGGAAGCACCAAACGTTGTATTGACAAACTTTATGCCAGGCGTTTCTATACACACACCCGCTGCTCCAGGTGTTGTTATTGGATTAAAGGCATTAACGCCAGAAATATCTATATTTGATTGAAATGCTAATACAGAAAGGTTGGAGAAATCAGCATAACGAAACGCATTATCACCAGAAATGACAACGCCTTGTAAAAACGTCGCTTGCTCTAATAGTCTGAATTTCGCATGCGTCAAACTCACATCATTTGAACCAAAAAACTGATTTCCCGAGATTTTCACAGCAGAGCGAAGAATTAAACTGGTAAGCTTTTGAAAATCTGGCGCTGTAACTGTTCCACTCCCGCCACTTTTTTCAATCCCAAATAAGTTATCACCCTTAATTTCAACACCTTGCCCAAATGCAATAGACTCTAGGGCATTTAACTCAGCTGCCGCAGCATTTCCACCGCTTGAAAATGCACCAAATAATTCAGATCCATCAATCACACACCCTTCATTAAATAGAAGCTGTTTTAACTTAGGAAATTTTGCACCAGACGTCGCATTGTTCACACCAAAAACAGCTTGTTGCGTTGTAACGTTGGCATTAAATATAAGCTCTGTTAAATTTGTAAACTCAAATCCATCACCTGAAAAAGCATTATTATCAAGCACAATAGCTGCGCTTCCATCACCAAATGTTAATCTTTCAACCGCTTGCAGCGCATCCTTTGTCATCTTTGTATTGGCTGTTGTTGTGTCTGTATGAAATGCCGTTGGAGTATCAAATGCAATGATGATATCCGTCTCAACGACTGCGCCTGATGCATCAAAAACAGTTTCTATAAACTCTGTCTTAGAAGTAACAATTTTCGCCACGAGCTTTAAAAGAAAGATAATCCTCTGATTTCATTATATCAGCGATTCAAATAAATTTCATTCTATATTGTAATGCAACTCAAAATATTCTACACTCCATAGTGAGAGGCGGTTAGCTCAGCGGTAGAGCGTTTCGTTTACACCGAAAGGGTCGGGGGTTCAAATCCCTCACCGCCTACCATCCTTTTTCGCTAATTTTGCCAGAGGCAAAATTTAGCTTCAACGAGATTTTTCGAGTTGAAGCATGTGAAGCGGGTGTCTCGCCGAAGCCTAACGGGCGAAGGCGGGCCATTTCCACTCAAATTATGATACTTCCTTTTAAATTCTAATTGCAGTAACATATCCATATATAATCTAGTTTTTTAGTGCATTGAAAAAGCTTAAGCGTTTTAGAAAAAAATCAGCAATTTTCTGGCTCACACTCTTCTTGGGTACGATCTTATTTTTTCAAATTTTTTCAGGCGAACTTGAAAGACCGGCGCAAGAATTAAATTATTCCGAGCTGGTTCAAAAAATCAAAACGGAAGATATTCGACAAGTCTCTATAAAGGGGAAATACACAACAGCACTTGATAAAAAAGGTGTTTATTATAAGGCCTTTATTCCCTACCCTGAAAAATTACTTGAAAAACTAGATAATAAAAATATTGAAGTGAAACTCCTTCCTGTGGATGCGGACTTTACGTCAAAACTACCTATATTCATGCCATTTATCACACTACTCATGATTCTTGGGCTACTATATATACTTGGAAGAAGTTTAAGCGTCACAGGTAGTCGCGCTATGGGCCTTGGTAAGTCAAGAGCTAAAATTCAAAGTGAAAAATCCATCAACGCCCGTTTTAAAGATGTTGCAGGCATCGATGAAGCAAAAAGCGAATTACAAACTGTTGTAGAGTTTTTAAAAAATCCTAAGAAATTTGAAAAACTCGGCGGCAAAATACCAAAAGGCGTTTTGCTATACGGACCCCCAGGAAACGGAAAAACCTTACTTGCACGCGCAATTGCTGGAGAAGCTGGTGTAAGATTTTATACGATCTCCGGCTCGGACTTTGTTGAAATGGTTGTAGGTGTGGGTGCCGCACGTGTAAGAGATCTATTCGACCAAGCAAAAAAGCATACACCGTGTATAATTTTTATTGATGAACTAGATGCCATTGGACGCAAAAGAAATATGGGTATGGTTAGTGGTGGTCACGAAGAAAGAGAACAAACTCTTAACCAACTTCTGGTTGAAATGGATGGATTTGAAAGTAATAAAGGTATTATTATCATTGCAGCAACAAACCGCGTGGATGTTCTTGACAGCGCTCTACTGCGACCAGGGCGATTTGATCGTCATGTTCCTGTTACGCCTCCAGATATTTTTGGCAGAACAAAAATTTTGGAAGTGCATACACGCAATATGCCCCTTGCAACAGATGTAAAACTTGAGGTTATCGCAAGAGGAACGCCTGGATTTTCAGGTGCCGACCTAGAAAGCCTTGCAAACGAAGCCGCCCTTTATGCTGCCCAAAAAAATCAAAAAACAATTACTATGAAGGATTTTGAGTATGCTAAAGACAAAATTATCATGGGTGCAGAAAAACAAGGTCGCGCCCTTTCAATAGAGGACCGTGAGACAGTCGCATATCATGAAGCGGGACATGCTGTCTTGGCGTATTTCACAAAAGGCGCACATCCTATTCATAAGGTTACAATTATACCAAGAGGTCAAGCATTGGGGATGGTTGTGCAATTACCTGAAAAAGATGAAGTGCTAATTTCCAAACAAAAAGCATTAGCTAATATTATTGTTGCTATGGGCGGAAGAATTGCGGAAGAAATGTTCTTTGGTGCTGACCGCGTTACATCTGGAGCATCTAATGACATTATGCAAGCAACGAATATTGCTAAAAAAATGGTGACAGAATGGGCTTTGAGCGATGATCAAGAAACTGCTGTATTCAGAAATTATATTGAAGACTCAGATCATCACTACGGACCTCAAAATGCATTTTCCGAAAGTGTTATGGAACGAAATGATAAACGTATTGAAAATATCCTAAAAGATTCCTATAAGAAAGCTGTTAGCACAATTAAAAAATATAAAAAGGAACTGGAAAATCTTGCTAAAGCTTTACTTGAATTTGAGACCTTAGACTTGGATGAAGTAACACTTTTGTTTGAAAAAGGAGTTTTTCCAACCAAGGAGTCTCATAAACCTTCATGAAGAAAAAATTATTCGGCACAGACGGAATTAGAGGATTAGTAAACCATTTTCCGATAGAGCCTAACAGTCTTGTAAAAATCGCCTCATCTATTGCAACACATTTTTCCAAAGGTGAAAAATTAAAATGCATTATTGGAAAGGATACGCGTGTATCTGGCTATATGCTCGAATCCGCCCTTGTATCCGGACTGCTTGCGCATGATGTCGATATTGTATTTTTAGGCCCAGTCCCTTCACCTGCCGTTTCTATGCTTACACCTGCATTAAAAGCTGATTTTGGTATCATGCTCACAGCATCACATAATGCATACCATGACAATGGAATCAAAATCTTTGACTACCGAGGCGAAAAATTAACTGATGAAGCGCAAGACAATATAGAAGCGCTGTTTGCAAACAATCAATTTTTGCTAAGTGATAAAATTGGTAAAGCAACGCGACTCGAAGATTGTTCAGGTCGATATATTGAGTTTGTTAAGCGCACATTGGATTCTGAGATAAATTTTAAAGATATGAAGATCGTTCTTGACACCGCTAATGGCGCAGGATACAAATTTGCTCCTCGCATCCTCAAGGAGCTTGGCGCAAATGTTATCACTATTTGCAATGAACCTGACGGCTTTAATATCAATGCTCAATGTGGCGCAACACATTTAAGCAAATTGTCCGAAGCTGTTTTGCATCATAGCGCAGATCTAGGCATCGCATTGGATGGAGATGCGGATCGTCTGGCTGTCGTGGATGAAACGGGACAGCTTGTCAGCGGAGAGCATATATTTGCCGCGCTATTAGAATATAAAAACGCCGATAAGTGTGTTGTAACAAATGTAACCAATCCTGGCTTTTTAACATATTGCTCACGGAACAATATTGAAGCATTTATTAGCAATGTCGGAGATAGAGAAGTTCTAGCTTTAATGCGTGAAAAAGGTTGCAAAGTAGGTGGCGAACCTTCAGGACATTTTATCTTGCTCGATCACCTCTCCTCTTCAGATGGAATGATTAGCGCTCTACAAATTTTATCTTATCTCATAAAGACAAAAAAACGCGCAAGCGATCTCAATACCTTATTTCCTTTGATGAATACCTTCGAGAAGAAAATTCTCATTGAAAAATCATTTAGTAATACTGACATCAACACGTACGTTACTCAAAATGCAGACATAAAGAATCCATACCTCATCAGAAAATCTGGCACAGAAAATGCTCTGCGACTTTATATGTGGGGCGAATCTTTAGAAAAAGAGTCAGGAGTTTTAATCAGTCAGGTTGAGGAGTTTTTAGAACGACTGAACTAAAAAATATTGTTTTTTATGTATACAAAAGCATATAACCAGATAAATAATCTTATCTCTTCCCTCTCAATCTTTTCATTTGCCCGAAACAAGCTTTGCGCAAACGTCAACCGAATACTATTATTATCTCCGTTGTTGGTGATGAAAAACCTGAAGATTTTTAATGATCCTACAAAAATTATTTTACCCAACGTTGAGCGGACTATGAGTCAACCAAATACGTTTAACGCAATATGCTCAATTACTTTTTCTTGTGTGACGTTTAATATAATCTTGAAAATGCCTTCGGTCACCTTTTTCTAAAAATTTTTTCACTGATCTGCGATATGCCTCATAATGCAAACGCTCTACGCTCTGATTGCATTGAGCTTCTATAACTTCTCTCATTTTTTTACGAGCATACTTACCATTTCCATTTTCAAAAGGATGTAAAGATACAATATCTAAATGCTTGTCAGCCGCAGCGGACACACAGTCTTCAGCTTCTGGTAAATTTCTACCCTCTATTTCTATAAGTTTGCGCTCTAAATTTTGAGGAGGGGTTTCAAACAGAAAGCATACTTTTTTAACCCATCCTTCTATTTTCTTATACTGCTTTTTATTTGTGAAACGACGCAAATCTCCAGTCAAATAAAGTGATATTAAAGTGTCTTGTGGAGATTTTAACAGCTCTGCCATCAATTCTGGCTCATCTATCATTTTTGAAAGAACAGCTTTAATTCCTGGAATTTGGCCAATAGGCTCAGCAAAAACAGAAGGGTTTTTTGGCGCATAAACACCAGTTGTTCTATATCTAAATTTAGAAACGCATTCTGGCATTGGATGGCCGATTAAATCTGACACACAAACTTTCTCACGAGTATCTAAATATTGCGGCACATATAATGATAGCGCAACCACAGTAATCGCAAGTGTTACCCCCGCTATAGTTGTTTTGCCGCACCGCACATCGTCAGCGCACAACGTTAACATTGAAAAAAATATAAGTAAATTCCTTTTTTACGTAAAACGCTGTCTTTAAATTTACGCTATCACTTTGTTACTGCGCTGTCTATATCTTCTTTTATAGCATATCCATTTATATCGCAAAATACTTTTACGCCATAAAGCTGCGCGATAAAACCTCCCAAACCTTTTCTATATTCTCCCCTGTCGCACAGGAAATTGGAATCACAGGCATGTCTTTCGGCAAATCTTTCATTTGCTCGCGCAGAATATCTTCATCAATCAAATCAATCTTATTTAACACAACAATCTCAGGTTTTTTTAACAATTCTGGACTGTACTTGCCAAGCTCTGATCTTATGGTTGTGTAGCTTTTCATTAGATCTATATTAGTTACATCAATCATATGAATGAGCATCTTGCATCGCTCTACATGTGCCAAAAATTGATGTCCAAGCCCCTTGCCTTCTGACGCACCTTCAATAAGCCCTGGGATATCTGCCAAGATAAAATCTCTTCCCTTGTATTTCAAGACACCTAACTGTGGAATTAAAGTTGTAAAAGGATAATCCGCCACCTTTGTAGTGGAGCGTGTTGTTGCTTGCAAAAAAGAAGATTTTCCAGCATTTGGAAATCCAACCAAACCAACATCTGCTAATAATTTTAATTTAAAGAAAATCCAGCGCTCTTCTCCTGGCTCGCCTGGCTCAAATGTTCGAGGAGCTCTATTGGTAGATGTTTTAAATGTTGCATTACCTCTGCCGCCTTCCGCACCTTTTGCGATTAAAACGGATTCACCATCTACATCCAAATCAAATAATAAAAATCCATTTTCATCTAAGATTTCTGTACCTACAGGCACATCGATATAAAGATCTTCTCCGCTCTTGCCTGCACATAAAGCACCCATGCCACTTTTGCCATCTTCAGCTTTAAAACGTCGTTTGTGACGATAATCTACAAGTGTGTTGAGTTGAGAATTGGCTTTGATATAAACATCTCCGCCTTTTCCACCATTACCTCCATCTGGCCCACCAAAAGGGATATATTTTTCACGCCTAAAACTTGAACACCCGCTCCCCCCTTTTCCTGCGATAACGAGGATCGAGGCTTCATCTATGAATTTCATTATTTTTACTCCTCACCACTAGTGCGCACCGCCATCACGAGGAACGGAGTGACGTGGTGATCCATATGGATGGCCACACCCACCTTCGCTAGAGCTGCAGCGCGCTCGCCATGACGACGCACTACTTATTCTTTTCTTTATAATCTGCAATTGCTGCTTTAATAACGTCTTCCGCCAAAACAGAACAATGTATCTTAACCGGAGGCAAAGCTAAATGCTCTACAATATCCGTATTTTTAATTTCAGAAATCTCATCTAGCGTTTTGTTTTTAATCCATTCTGTCACTACTGAAGATGAAGCGATTGCAGAACCACATCCAAAGGCCTTAAATTTTACATCCTCAACCCGACCATCATCACCAACTTGAATCTGCACTTTTACCACATCGCCACATGCAGGCGCACCCACAATACCTGTTCCAACATTTTTCTTGGAGGCATCTAAAGTGCCTACATTACGCGGATTTTCAAAATGATCAATGATTTTTTCAGAATAAGCCATGATGAGACCTCACGCTAAGAAATTAGATAACGTTAACAAACGTTCTATTTTTATACCCTGTAGAGAAGCTTACTGTACCTTCAGACATAGCAAATAATGTATGATCTTTACCCATACCCACATTTTTTCCTGGATGAAATTTTGTTCCACGTTGACGAACAATGATATTACCTGAAATAACAACTTGCCCACCGTATTTTTTCACACCTAAGCGCTTAGACTCAGAATCTCTATTGTTTTTGGTACTACCACCTGCTTTTTTGGTTGCCATATCTTATCTCCCTAAAACTCGATCTTATTGATTTGAATTTTTGTCAACATTTGACGATGACCCATCTTACGACGATAGTTTTGACGTCTCTTTTTCTTAAAGATGATTACTTTATCGTCTTTATAGTGCTCTACAACTTCTGCTTCCACCTTGCTTTTTGAATCAAATGCAGTCTTTTTCCCATCATTTGTCATTAGCACATCTGAAATGCTAAACTTCTCACCTTGAGGCACATCAAGTTTTTCAACACTCAACGTATCGCCTTGCTTTACTTTATATTGCTTTCCGCCTGTTTTAATTACAGCAAACATCTGTTGCACTTCTATACAAATTATTATTATATTGCGCATGATTTGGGTGAATTGTCAACTCAAAATGTCATTCTGGATAAGCGAAGAGAATGAATAATGATCTCAGAGCAACCCCTCAGCGTCGCCTCCGGATAACGGCAAATTTCATCCTCATATACATCCCTATCAAACTCACACCAACAATTTTCCCTGCCGCGCCAATTCCACCAATCATGGATCCAATAACACCCATAATGTCAGCATCAGCACCCGCAAGATATAGATTTTTAAATTGTTTCTCTAAGGTAATTTTTTTCATACCTACACGTCTTGGCACGCCATAAATAGAACCGTGATAATGTTTCATATAGTGCACAATACTCAAAGGTGTACTGGTTTCTGCATAATCCACCATACCCTTTAATTTTGGAAAATGCTTATAAACCCTTTTTAAAATATCATCTTGATACTTTTGCTTTAAGTCTGTATACGCCTGTTCACGCTTCCGTCGTGGTTGGTGCACAAATTTCTTAAACACATCAAAATCACAAAATATTGTTGCAGATGCTGTGTAATACCGACTTTGCCCAGGTGGAGAAGATAAAAACAGCGGATTACTATTGTAATGATCATAAGACTCAAACATCCAGAAATTACTTCCATCTAGCCCTGCTTTTTTTGGATGCTCTTTTAACCCAAGATAAACTGTTACGCACGTTTTTGCGCCCTTATAAAGCTCTTCATCTGTTTTCGTTAATTGACCCAATAATTTCTTTGTTCCATAATATCCAACATCTGAAACAACCACATCAGCCTTATACGTTAACATCTTATCTTGTTTTTTCACTTCAACGCCATACACTATACCATCTTTTTCTAAAATTTTCGTTACTTCAGCATTGCGCACACACTGTCCACCATGCTTTTCAATAACTTTTTGAATGCTGTCTGCAATAACAGCCGTTTCCCCTTTTGGATAAAATGCACCATCCAAATAATGCGCTACCATAATGGCATGCAACCAAAGTGGTGCATTTTTAGAATGAACACCATAATTACCCCACTCAGACAAAAGCACAGCCTTTAATTTTTCGGATTTAAATTGTCGATCCAGATACTGCCGCACTGACTGCTGCGCATCATAAAACAGAGGTAATTTTTTTATAAAACGCATAATAAAATCACTCAATATGTGCGACAACATATCAAAAGTAGAGGCACGTTTAATATCTTTAAAATATTGCTTAATTGCAGCCTTTTCTTCAGGGAAAGCTGTGCTTAAATTTACAATGTATTTTTTTAAATTTTTATCTGCATCTACCCTTACATCAGGATAAATAAAGTGATCATATTGATCTGGAAACGATACCCATTCAACTTGATTTTCTGTAATAAAATCAAAGGCCTTGCGTTGCAACCTACCTGGATGCATACCACCAATATAGTGTACGCCTACGGACCATTCATAACCTGGAGGTCTTTTGAAGGTATGCGTAAACCCGCCCAATCGATAGTGCTGCTCGAGCACTAGAACTTTCTTATTGTATAGCTGACATAAAAGCGACGCCGTTGTTAACCCACCAATCCCAGATCCAATGACGATAACATCGTAATCCACTAAAATGTTGCCCTTAAGATATCGCTTCCAACCATCTCCCACGCAATATCACCAGAATACCTTGCAACAACCTCGCCTTTTTTGTTGATAAACACATAAAATGGGAACCCAATTTCCTGACTTTGAATCAAATCCGTGGCTAGAATTCGCAAAATCTTAAGCGTTGGATCATTATCATAAATAAAATCACCCTTACCGAGCTCTTTGTGCTTAGCATACGCTGCATTGATATCACCATATACACCAATCATCACAATATTCGCTTTTGCCTTATAAGTATCTAGCGCGGTGATTTTCTTCATTTGATCTGGGCAATATCCACATGTTGGAGACCAAATAAACAAGATAGTGTTTTGATCTTTAATAAGCTCTTGCAATGTTTTGTAGTTTTCAACCTTACCATCTTTCAATGTTGAAAGCGTATGATCCTCTTTAATTTGAAATATGTTGGTATTCGGTGGATACTTGAGCTTTTTTTCTAAAACTTCAATGATAGGCATTTTTTTAAGCTTGTAATCAAATAAAGCAACATCGTATATGAGAAATAAAAATGCCGCTAAAAAACAGCCAAAAAACCCGATTTTAAAATACTTGGATTTAAACACGTTCTGATAGATTTGTGTGATTTATCTTATTAAATGATATTTCGTAAAGAAAATGCAAACTTTTGATAAAAACGCGCGCCCGTCATGGCGAGTCCGCCATAAGCGGCGTGGCCATCTATAGTGGATCGCCACGAAGCTCAGCTCCTCGTGATGACGACTTCGGGCGCCTGCATGAAAATTCCTCAATTTTTTTTCAAAAAGATTGTTTACTTTTGAAAAAAAATATTCCATACTCCCTCCAGAAACCCTTTTGATATCCTGGAACTGTGTTTATTTTTAACTTTATAGTGCAATCTGCTGAACAAACAGACTGTCAGCTGATAACTACAGTGAGCGTAAAGACAAACGCTATATCTCTTCAACGAAAGCCTGATGGCTGCGTCTTAATAGTTCCCAGTAGTATTACTGCGCCGCTCCTGAAAACACTCTCAGGCACTGAGATAGATCTTGGTTTGTTGTTATCTTGCATGCGGCTTAGGGTAGTGCAAGCAGAAGCAAAAGCTTATGCGTACCAACAACTTGCCTCATTTGCATGGCTTGAAGAGTTACTGCGCAAATTTGCAGATCAACTAGATGCTGCGCGGGCAGATAGCTCAAAATATATGAAAGAAAATGAGCAACTTCGCGCTCAAGTGCACGCTTTACAAACTCATAATGCCAATAAGGCTACGGAAATGCGTCGTTTCTCTTGGGAGGATTAAACTTTAAAGAAATATTTTTCAAAAAGATTGTTTACTTTTGAAAAAAAATATTCCATAATCCCTCCAGAAACCCTTTTGGAAGAAAATTTTATGTTGGAAATAATTTTTGGCCTTACTTTGAGCGCTTCATCCTCAACAAATTCCCCCGATCGAACAGAGTCTCCAGATACAGCAAGTAGCAGCACGAGCAGCTTGTGTACACATCCAGAAATAAGACTGGGCGTGTTAAACACAATAACACCCGAAGAGCTGTCTAAACTTGTTGCAAGAGAAGAGGCCAAAAAGAAGGAACTCGCCTTCAGAAAAGTTGTCGCAAGTTCAGAGCAATAAATAAATCCCCCTTATGTTGATGAATATTTCATCATATCTGTTGTACACTAGTACAAAGAAATGATTATCTCATACCTATGTTCTCAATCACCCTCAAAGATGGTTCTAAAAAAGAGTTTACAAGACCTATAACTAGCGCACAGCTCGCAGAATCCATATCGCCTAGTTTGTTAAAAAAATCCTGCATAGCAAGAGTGAATGGTGAGTTATGGGATATGTCCAGAGAGTTGCCTCATAATGCACAGGTAGAACTTCTCACAAAAGATGATCCGGAAGTATTAGAAATCATACGACATGACACAGCACATGTATTAGCAGAAGCTGTGAAAGCGCTATATAAAGATGTTCAAGTCACTATCGGTCCAGCTATTGATGATGGATTTTACTATGACTTCCATAAAAAAGAACCATTTCGCCCTGAAGATTTGCTAAAAATTGAAAAAAAGATGAAAGAAATTGTGGAAGCAAAAAAACCATTCTTAAGAGAAGAATGGAGCCGTGATAAGGCAGTGAAACATTTCACAGATATTGGGGAAGAATTTAAGGTTGAGGTTATTAAAGATATTCCTGCAGATCAAACACTGACTGTGTATAGACAAGGTGATTTTCTTGATTTATGCCGTGGTCCTCATCTACCCCACACAGGTTTTGTTGGAACCGCTTTTAAGCTCACAAAAATAGCAGGTGCCTATTGGCGTGGTAATGCGAAAAATCCAATGCTTCAACGTATCTATGGCACAGCCTGGGCAACGCAAGAACAACTAGATGATTATCTACATATGCTTGAAGAGGCAGAAAAGAGAGATCATAGAAAGCTCGGCCCACAACTTGATTTATTTCATCTGCAAGATGAAGCGCCTGGCGCTGTATTTTGGCATCCTAAGGGCTGGTTTGTATATCGCACCATTCAAAACTACATTCGCAACAAATTAGAACCGCAAGGATATCAAGAAGTTAATACACCACAAATCGTTGCGCAGTCTTTGTGGGATGCATCTGGACATACAGAAAAATTCTATGAAAATATGTTTGTCATTCCAAATGAGCCCCAAAATTATGTTGTGAAACCTATGAACTGCCCATGTCATGTTCAGATTTTTAAACAAGGTCTTAAGAGTTATAAGGATCTACCTTTGCGCATGGCGGAATTTGGTTCCTGCCATAGAAATGAGCCAACAGGTGCGCTGCATGGAATCATGCGTGTAAGGGCATTTACACAAGATGATGCACATATTTTTTGCACAGAAGAACAAATCAATTCAGAAGTAAAAAAATTCTGCGGTTTACTAAAGGAAGTTTACCATGATTTTGGTTTTGACGACTTCTATGTTAAATTCTCTGATCGCCCTGAAAAACGTGCTGGCTCAGATGCAACATGGGACAAAGCTGAGCAAGCCCTAAAAGATGCAACACATGCTGCTGGGCTTGATTTTACCCTCAATCAAGGTGAAGGGGCATTCTACGGTCCTAAGCTTGAATTTGTTCTGAGAGACTCATTAAAACGTGAATGGCAATGCGGCACCATTCAAGTTGATTTCGTGCTCCCAGAGCGTTTAGATGCGCATTATGTTGACCATAATGGCGACAAAGTTCGTCCGGTTATGCTGCACCGCGCTATTTTAGGTTCATTTGAGCGTTTTATTGGTATTTTAATTGAGCATTATGCTGGAAAGCTACCCTTATGGCTCGCACCCACACAAGTTGCTATTTGTAACGTGAATGAGGAGGTTTTGCCATATGTAGATGCAGTTCATAAAGAGCTAGAAAAATCTGGGTTACGGGTAATGAAGGATATTTCAAGCAAAACCATCTCTTACAAAGTGCGAGATCATTCTACACATAAAATTCCTTATATCTTAGTGATTGGAAAAAATGAAATGCAAGACAAAACAGTTACTGTTAGAACATTAGGCGAACAAAAAACAGATGTTCTCGCTCTGGATGAATTTATCCAAAAAATACAAAAGCAAATTTTAGCTAAAGCTTACTGATAAGGAGCTCTTGAATCACTGCCTCCTTTATATGGCGCAGCTGAAGGTGTGTTCGAACCACCCATCTCTTCTTCATCTTCTTCTGGCATTGCGATACTCGCAATACCAGAAGAAAATAAAGCGACCAGCTTCTTATTTGGCGTCCCCGTATCTCTCTGACATTCATTCGCTAGTCTTCCAAATTGGTCTGTTATGGCTTTTGCTGAATCACACTCATCTGCGCTCTCTTCACCCTTCTCTTCAAACGCCAAACTGCCAGCAAAAGAATCGTTGACACCCGGAGATAATCTAAGCGCTAGAGGAAGATGCGCGATACTACCACTTCTAGGGCGATGTCTTTGAGTTGATCCAACATACGCCAAAGAGGAAGAGCCTGGAGAGCCACTGCTTCTATGCGCCTCTGAAGCATGGTCATCACCTGGGACACTGGGACTTCCATTTACTTTCACTAAAGCATCTGCGCTGCGCAAATTCACAGTAGCGAGATTTATTGACAATACCTTGCTTCTGTCCTCGCCTAATTTTCTCAGGCTTTCAATTTCCCTAACCTTGCGTTTAGAATTATCTATGATTGGTTGAACAAATTCACTCCATCCTAAAAGCCATGAAAACCCAAAGGTCCCAAATCGCAAAACATCTGCCCATGGATACTCGTATTTAGTCGCGTCCGTAGTGAAAGCGATTGTTATATTTGCTGTTTCGTTCCGGGGATAAGCAGCCTCCTCAATATGACCTAATGTTAAAAAGATATAGCCTAAAATATTAACCCATAATATATTTATCCATTTGCGCTTATCAACCCAAAAATTCCAGTACGCTTCGCCACGGCACAGCCCTTCATCTAATGCGCAGTCCTCAATAATTCTTCGCCACTTTATGCGCTCTGCTAGTTTTTTATTCGCATCCTCGAGCAGATCGTCATAGTTGGCTCTTTGTATTTCATCGATATCCTCTTTTGAATAGCCAAAATTTACCTCCATATCTTCTCGCACCTCAGCAGTCTTCGCTGCATTCGCCAACCTTTCATTAAAACGCAACTTTTTCACAGCGTCATTAAGCATCTCTGCCGCATCTTTGTGAGCTGCGAGCAACTCAACAAGAGTCTTCTCATTCTCTTTATTATCCAAAGACACCATCTTGCCTCCTCGCGAAACAAGATAAAAAATAGCCGTCACAATATCCTTTTTCCAAGCCTCTTGGTTGGTGAAATCCTCATTTATACAAGGGTAAGATAGGAACGGAAATAAAAGCATAGCTAAAGCAGATGTAACATCTGCTACAAAATTTACACCAAATTTTCCCCACCACACATAAGGAGATTTAGAAAACTTACTTTTTTCTTTGACGCCTTCAATTAGCGCCCGCTCCCGCTCTTTCCTCACTGCCCCACTCTCATCAACGCTAAGGGTCCGAGTTTCTTGCAAATCTTCTTCAGGCTTTATCTGTTCTTTAGAACGTATTGACTCTTGGAACTCAATCGCCCTTGTATATGTTTCATAGGCACGACATCTAAACTCCCCCTGTTGAAGCAAAAGATCTCCGATAAGATTAGAAATCACAACCCAGAAATAAGCAAAATTTACCAAAGAGAGTTCAAAAAATTCAAGGTTAAACTTAAAGTCAGGATAATGAAAACTCACACCAAGAAGCAGTGCACCAACCCCAGTTAAAAATGCCCTTAAAGCATTTTCATTGATTTTCGATACAAAACTCCAACACCCACCCAGAGCATAATGTCGTCTTAACTTTTCTTCTCCTAGTTCAGCTCCTAATTTACCCACTTCATCAAACAATGCTTTTGTGTTTTCTGGATCCTGAATCCATTTATTTTGATAATCCGCAAAAAGGTTTAAAAAAGCCTCCATTCTGCCTGTAAAATCAACTAACTGTTTTATAGAATCTTCAAAATCAATCTTTTGATGCAGTATGTAGAAAAAAATAAGCACAGTGTCTATAGCAATTTTAAAATACGGCGAAAATGCGTATACATTTTTATTCACACATTCATACAACGAGTAAGGCTGCCATGCTAAACACATCGCTAAACACACAGGACCAACTATATCTAAAGTCACCTCTGTGGTGCAAGCACATGTGCATGCCCCATCACAACACACGCCTTCGCCTTCTTCATCAATATTTTGATCTGCCTGAGAATTTGTTGTAACGATTGCAGGTGTTACAACAGAAGATGGCTGCTCTCCCCACCACCAACTATATAATCGCCCAACAAAAGATTGCTGAGATGTCGAAGATGGCGCTGAAGGTGAAGTGCTGTGTCCCCAGCATCCCGATCCTCCACAAAGACCTCCACCTATTCCCGCCATCAAACAAAAAAACATATAACTGCAGCTTTTGATTTATATTCCCTCAAAACGAAAAGAAAGAGAATTATTAATAACTTCTTAAAATTAAAAAACTTCTTTATTCATCAGTAGCTTCAAGCTCCTTTTTTTTCTGCAACATCAATTTAACACCAGGTCCGTAAGTTTTATCAAAATCTCTGATTCGTTCTTCATACTCTTGCGCCAAAGAAGTGATGCTTTGCACCTCTTCTAAATCACGCACACCACCATGAACAGAGTTCGATCTTTCAAGACTTTCAAGAATCAGGCCTCCAAAATATATACCAAAAATTACCTCTTTACTTGCGCCCTGAGAAATATACACTCCAACCTGGGTTGCATGCATACACAATATCAATACTTTGGATATCAAACTTCTCGACCTTATGCGCGCTGTTTCTTCTTGCTCGGCCAATTTATGAACCTCTAGCGCCCTCTTACACTGCTCACGCTTTTTCTCAAATTCTTCAAGATGTTCCATGAACGCTTTAGAAGGTAAACGATCAGATGCAAATGCAGACATATCTTTAGTCAGGAAATTATTGCAAGTAGTGGCTATGACTATTATATCTGTAAAAAAATACTTTGTTAACGTGTCTGAAACGCTTTTTAATTTACCAAAATCAATTATTAATCCACTCGTTTTACACATTAGAACAATATCAAGAAGAGTGGAGAGCGCAAATACAGCGCCTAAACCACCATTCCTCTCTCTCGTCATTTTGTCTTTATCAGGATCATCAGGACTAACAGGATAGAAGGAAAAATATGTGACCAAACCAGTCGAAAAATACGCCAAAAAGACGCTGAAGTATTTAACTGCCATCCACCCCCAAAATTCTTTAGCTAGTGGCTTCATCTTATCACCTGCTAACCCATCCAACACACCTTCCACAAGATCCAATGCAACCTGGGCTACTTGTACTACCTTACCCCCTGTGCAAGAATCGCATGTCACACGTTCCGTTCGTGTTAACGCTGCTGCCGCAGCATTTGCCACATCCATAACATCAGGCGCCGTCAACCCATTGCTACAATTGAGGTAAAAAAATAGCATTGCTTATACGTCTCTATAAGACATTCATCAGCACTATAAGTCAGAAAAACCTTAACAGTCTATTAACTAAAATCTATCAAAACGCTTCACCCATTTCTTGGTGACGCTTTGTTAAACTCAACAAAATAGCGCATGAAAATCCTAGCGCTAATAAAGAAGATCCGCCGTAACTAATAAATGGCAATGTCATACCTTTTGTTGGAATCAACCCCAACACTGATGAAATGTTAATAATACTCTGTACAGAAAATTGTGTCAAAATTCCCGAAATGGTTAACACAGAAAAGAAACTGCGATTATTGCGAATTCGTTGCATCACAAAATATACCAACATCCCAAATAACAAAACAATCACGAGACACAGGACAATACCAAACTCTTCTCCAGCAACTGCAAAAATAAAGTCCGCATGAGCATCTGGCACGTATTTCTTAATTGTACCTTCACCAACACCTTGCCCAAATAACCCACCTTTTTTTACAGCTTCTAGAGCTTTTGCAACTTGGTAATTTTGCTGTCCGCTCATAAACATATTCATACGGTGAGCTGCATGCGGTAAAAAAAGATAAGCAAACAAAATCATAACAGGCGCGGCACACGCAGCCACCACAGCATAAATCATGGGCATACCACCAATAAAAATCTGCACCAACCAACTAGAAAATAATACAGCTGACATACCGAGATCTGGCTGCAATAAAAGAAAAAATAATATAAAACACAACATCAAAAAGGAGTAGATTATCCCTTTAAATCTGGGATCATGAAACTGCTTTGTAATCATCCAACTTGAAATCACACAAAAACATGGTTTAATAAATTCAGAGATTTGTACAGACAAGCCCATAAATTGGATCCAGCGCCTTGCCCCTTTAATCTCATGCCCAAAAAAATACGTAAACACTAGCAAACAAAGTGATCCAAACAAGGCAAGTAAACATAATTTACGCAATTGCACAGGATTCAAAAAAGAGCCAAATATCATTAAAAACAATGCAGGAATCATATATAGAATATGCCGCTTCGCAAAATAAAATGGCGCCAAACCAAGACGCTTGGCAATTGGTGGCGTTGCTGCAAAGTTCAAGACAATTCCTAGAAAAATCATCATCAAAAAGATTAACAATATCCTTCGATCAATATCCCAAAACCATTGATTGAATGGGGTTCTTCTATGACCACTTGTGAACATGAATTTACTTATGTTTTGTATCATCTCTAGTATAGCCCACCGTCATCCTGAGGCGAAGCCGAAGAAACTTCCTGAAATACGCTCTACTTGCATCTCTAGACCCTTCACTTCGCTTATGATGATAAAAAAATACTTTTTTATATTTAATCTTATTTACATATATACTTATAAATATTAAAATAGACTAGATAGAAACTATTTTTATATCTATGAAATTTCATCTAAAAGAAGGGCAAATCTTAAAAGGACTGAATACCAGTCTCACTAATTTTCCTCAAGAAATTTTAATGAAAATCCCTCGAAATACACATGGGTTAAATACGCATGTACAATACAATCCTAAAATTACATGCTTTATTGATCTAGAAGAAGATGACATAGATAATTTTGCAAAAATGCGCGCTCTAGAAACATATTTAAAACACAATAATATTGACGCTACCTTTCTCTATAAACCACTTCCTCCACATAAGTTTGATTTTCATGTTAATGAAAACCTTGTGAGAGTCTCCACATATTATTTTTATAGCGAATATATCATTGAAGCTGTGCAGATTGATGGAGATAAGCTCAATGCAAAAATTAAGGAAATCTATAAATGATATATGTTACCGAGGGTTTGCAAATTGATGGATGCTCTGTGCGTTATATTCATTTAAGAGATCTATTTTATCTTATGAAACAATATAAAGGCTCAAGCCATATTTTAATCAAAAATATTCACCTTAAAGAAGGTAAGTGCTTAAATGCCCTACCTATTCATATTGATGAGTGCGATATTCCATATTTAGATCATCTGGATAAACTTAACCCATTGCTGAATGAAGATGTCACTGTAAAAATTGTCACACCTTTAAATACAAACGACCTGCTAAAAATTTACACCCTTCCAAAAGTAAGAATTATTGACCATTGTAATGACCCAATCTCACCGCAACCTCTTCAGGGAAATAGCAATAACAAAGATCACAGCTTACGGGTATTCTGGATTATTTTTTCCTCTGTGGCTTTGTTCACACTGCTTGTATTCGGATTTTTAGCACTAACAGCCGCTTAAATATCTATCCAAAATATTGATTAAAAATCAATTATAAGTTAGGATTAAAGTAGAGGTTAACTCTCTTAAAATTTTATGACTGCATGTGAATTTTGCCATCATTCTATCCAACAACATGAGGAGATCTGCCCTCAATGCTGCGCAATTGTCCCAAAAGACATATGTCCACCATCACCCTCTAGATCACAACACATTCCTCAGAATCTCTCAAAGATCTTTGATATTGTTACACCTATCATCACAACAACTATATTAAAAGCTTATGATGGCCCAGCTTGGGCTTACAGCCTTTTGATTGGTATAGGAAATATAACATACCTAAACTTCTGCTCACAGACGCATAAAACAAATCAACGCAACTTTTATCATGTGGCGAAACTCTTTGATTCAGAGATAATAACAGATTTTTTCAAACATAGAGATGATTTTATTTTTTGCAAAACCGCAGTAAAAAAACTCTCCTTCTCACTTTCTGCACAAGAAAAACGCTTGAAAAATTTTTCAGATGTATTAGATAATACTATGTTCAGACATAGACTCAAAAATGTCTTACATATAAAACCACATACTCATGACCTGCCTGCAATTTTTGAACTTATCAAAACCCAAAATGAACCGATAGCTATTTATATAAATGCGGAATTTCAAGACACTTCTGACGCTTTTGAAAATGTAATTTTTAGCAGCAACATTGAACAACTTGAGATTCAAAATTCTAATGCCGACACATTTCATGAAAGCCTTTGGTTAGTCAAAAGACAGATTTATTTCAAACACCTCCCTAATCTCAATCATTTGCCTGAAATTACACACACCATTCAAATTTTTGAAACACTAAACATTAAATTTAATCACTGTGCGCTTAAGTATTTACCAAAAACAATAGCACAACGCTCTTTTGATTCCATAGATCTTTCAAACTGCAAAAATCTAGCCAGCTTACCAACAACCTTCCAAAACGCTTTTAACAAAGGACAGATCAAAACCATTGATCTCACTGAAACAAATTTACCTTTAAAATGCCAAGCTAAATTTACACATAAAGAACTTCACCTCCCTGAAGAAACGTTCGCCATCCAAACTGTTGAAAAAGAAAATAAAAAATCTCAAACTCAATCCTGCTATTCCCCCAGTCTTTTGGTTCCTATGAGTCTTGCCTTTCTCACCCTCACAAAAATTATTCACCCCAGAAAAAAAAATCTCATAACAGAAAATTCATTCTTCTGGATTGCGCTCTTTTTAGTGGCATGGTCTGGTAAACTTTTGAAAGCATGCTACAGAAATACAAGCGCACCCCCACTTCACGCTCAAAAAGATAACGTGGATACCGTTTGGAATATTATTCAAAAGATAGGCATTGAAGAAATTGAACCTCAGCTTCATCTCAATTGGACTAAAATTTGGACGGATGTTTTCAAACAGCAAAACCCTAAAGATAACCTCGCCCCCACAGAAACCAAAACTTTTATAAAAAACTGGCTAGAAGCGCGAGAAAAAATAACAGAGAATGAATTTACACAATTTATACAAGACAATGGCGGTATAAAATGGGCTCGCACAATATCCAATCTTTCTTTTGATAAAATGGTGCAGCTTATATTTACTAAAGCGTATAATTTTCCCAACATTCAGCGCATGATTTGTAACATGCAAAACTCAATTCAAGAAAAAATTTTTCTTGATCTAGAAAAAATTTTGAGCGGAAAGGATTGTAATATAAGTTTTGGTTTTGAGAGCCTCTTCAGTCTAATTAAAACAAAAAAAGCTGTTCATTTAATGCTTAATTGGACATATAAAAATGTCCCTCAAGTATTAAATCTAGAACCTTGCCCAAATATACATATTCTATGCATTAAAAATGCCTTTATTCACAATATGTCAGAATATTATTGGCATATCTCACATAAATTATCGCTAGAATGCTGCCACGGAATAAAACAACTCCCTGATATTCCTGCATACATGCCAATCTCTGCCCCACTCAGTCTTGAGCTGATTAATTTAGACATCAAAAAACTACCTTACGGCATTCAAAATCGCCACTTTAAAGAGCTTGTGATTACAAAATGCCCCAATCTTTATGTTTTGCCACAAGAGCTGAAAGAGCAAATTTCCAACGGCATTGTGGAAACAATTCAAATCAGAGAATCTGGCATCAAAACGATAAAAAATGAATATAAAAAAGACACCTCTCTCACACAAGAATGTGTATTTCAAAATCATGCAGATCAAAAAAATAAAAGAACAAAACAAGATCATCCAGCATTTGTAGTTTTAGATCGTGTAAAGTGGTCCATTATCAACTGGTCCGTCGTATTTGCGCTTGATAATTTCATTTCACCAAAATTGCTTAATAAAGATGATAGCATTGCAACAAGTGGCGCAATTCCTTCAAAGTAGGTTAAATTCTGGCTTTCAGAACGCTTTCAACCCACAAGAGAAAAATTTATGATTTTTTCAACTTTAATTTAAAATAAAATTCCTCTATAAATAAATTGTAACCAACACTTATCGTTAATTAGGGGTACAAATGGAAAAAAAATCAATGTCACGCGCCTATCAAGAGAATCTACTTATCAATTTGATAGATCAATTTAATGAGATTTCAGCACACCAAGCATCAACTGCAAAAAAGATTTTGGTGAGTATGAGATACTTTATGACAAATTTTATTATTGATGAAGATATTATTGATGAAATGTCTGGTCTTGTAGATCAAATTATGCATAAACTAGACACAAATGAAAATGTATTTCACTCGAATATACATCAGACTTCACAGATAAAGGCGAATGATTGAAAAAGAATATGAAATTGATGAGTTTATCGGGTATAAGCTTAGAGAACAAAGACAAAAACTCAATTTCACATTGAGTGATATATCGAGTCGCGTTGGTGTATCGCTGCAGCAAATTCAAAAATATGAGCAGGGGAAATCTAGAATTCCCGCTGTTTTGTTATTTAAAATTTCCAAGATCCTTAATGTCACGCCTGATTATTTTTTTGAAGGCGTTGAAAATATTAGCTCGAACTTTTTCACTTATAAGACAAAAGAAGATATCTCATTTGAACGCCCCAAATCTTTGAACTTATTCATCATCGAAGACGATCCATCAGATGAATTGCTGATTCGTAATATTTTAAATACAAGCAGATATGATATCAAAATTCACTCTGCACACGATGGTGAAAAAGCATTAGAGATGTTGCGCAACAGAGAGTCTTTATCTCTCTTTCCAAGACCTGATCTTATCTTTTTGGATCTGAATATTCCAAAACGTGATGGTCATTATGTTTTAAAAGAAATCAAACGTGATGAGAATTTATGTGATATTCCTGTTGTGGTTATCACAAACAGCATAAGCGCAAAAGACATGATGTCCACGTATAAAGGTTATGCAGCTGGTTATATTTTCAAGTCGTTTGATATTGAAGTCTTTCATAAAGATATTATTCGCACAATTGAATATTGGGCAGATGTTGCGGTCTTGCCACGTATGGG
This sequence comes from Alphaproteobacteria bacterium, assembly GCA_023898745.1. Taxonomy (NCBI): domain Bacteria; kingdom Pseudomonadati; phylum Pseudomonadota; class Alphaproteobacteria; species Alphaproteobacteria bacterium. Next base: position 661,747 of record CP060237.1, on the reverse strand, counting down.
CACAGGCTAAACTCTTCTTATTTTTTTTATTTCATTAACCATAAACAAACCTATTATTTGCATATTCTTTAGAATTTTTAAAAAGAACATGACTTGAGTATAACGTTGCGTCATAGATCATAATGATTGTAAGGAGGTGCGCGTAGTGCAATATTGGTACGTTAAAGAACTGAGTAAATTATCAGGCATTACTATAAGAACATTGCAGTACTATGACAAGATTAATTTACTCAAACCATCAAAACGATTATCTAATAATTATCGTGTATACTCCGAAACTGATCTGGCAAAACTTCAGCAAATATTAGCGTTAAAATTTCTTGGCTTCAATTTAACTCAGATAAAATTATTTTTATCTGGAGATGAAGCGCTTTTGGCGCTTCTTAAAATACATAACGACTTTCTATCGGAAAAAATCAAGCAATTAAAAGAAGCTAAAAACATTCTAGCAGCTGTAATACAGGAATCACCAGATCAAATTGATACGCAATCGATATTAAAATTAATAGGAGTTTATAAAACAATGAAAGATTTAGAAAATTCATGGGCGGATAAAATATTCACAAAAGAACAGCTGAAAAAATTTGCTGAGATGCAAAAACCAAATGAAAAAGAATCGGAACAATATGGAAAAGATTGGGAAACTTTAATTGCTGAAGTCGTTGATCGCATACATGAAGATCCTTATGGAAAAATTGGACAAACATATGCTAAAAAATGGATGGATTTGGTAGGTGTATATTGGAAAGATCGTGAATTAGGTGAAGCAATTTGGGAAGCTTATAAACAAAACAAAGTACCGAAACATATGGAGGGTCTTATACATATTCCACAAGCGGTTGTTCATTGGATTGATAAAGCAGTTTATTTTATGTCTTCAGGAAAGAAGAAGTAAGATTTCATCTCATCTTCTTCGGTCAATAGTTAAAGGTTTGGGCAACCCCTTCCACCATTAGCATTTTTCCATCCAAGAATATGTACATGAAAATGCGGAACCACTTGATTAGCCGCTTCTAAGTTGTTGTTATGAAGTTTGTATCCTGTTTGATCTAATCCAAACTCTTTCACAATCTCTGCAATTCCATTAAAAAAATCCAACTTTTCCTCTGCTGACGCATTCATTGTAAAATCATGATATGTAACATACTGCCCCTTAGGAATGATCAAAATATGTGTATCTGCTTTAGGAAAGAGATCGTGAAATGCTAGATAATAGTCACCTTCTTTTGCCTTCTTACATGACACTTCATTCCTCAGAATCTTAGCAAAAATATTATTATTGTCGTACATCAAACACTCTCCATCTTATGAGCTAAAGGTAATTTTTCCAATATTTCAGCAAAAACCTGCTCCTCATTTTTTTCTTCCACCTCAATCATGTCAAATGCTTTACCCAACTCTCTAAAACCCTGATTGATTTTTTGATGAAACTCCAACCCCAACGCTTCAAAGGTCTGCTGCTCCTGCACGCGTGACAAAGCTTTTTCAGGAGACATGGACAGGACAAACGTTTTATCGATGAGTAGATCTGGAAATACATCCTTGTGAATTTTGCTCATCCACGCAATATCAAGGCCTCTTCCATATCCTTGATACACTAATGTTGAAAGTAAAAATCGATCACAAATTACAATGCACCCTTTATCCAAATGTAGTTTAATAAACTTTTCATAATGATCTGCGCGCGCAGCAAGAATTAAAAAAAATTCCGAATATGCGGGCCATGCTTCATGCTGACCAGAAACCAGCAACTCTCTCACAGCTTCAGCATTGGGTGTACCACCTGGCTCACGCGTTAAAACAACTTTTTTACCTTGAGAAAGAAAATGCTGATAAAGACGTTTAGCTTGTGTGGTTTTTCCACACCCTTCACCGCCTTCAAAGACAATAAACATTATTGCTTAGGAAGTTGCTATAGTTTTTAACAATCCAGGAATGTCTTCACCTTTTGTCTTATCCGGATCCATAGCTTTATATTTGCGCATAATGTGTCCCGTTCCTGCAGGAATTAATCGCCCAACGATCACGTTTTCTTTCAAACCTAGCAATGGATCAATACGCCCTGCTATCGCTGATTCTGTCAAAACACGCGTTGTTTCTTGGAATGATGCTGCCGACATAAAGGATTTTGTGTGCAAGCTGGCTTTTGTAATACCTTGCAAAACTGCGCGCGCAATTACCGGCTTCTTACCTTCCGTTTCTAGTTTCTCATTCAATAGAATAAGATCCGAACGCTCAATCTCATCACCTGGTTTAAACTCACTGTCTCCAGCATCCAAAATTTCAAACTTACGTAACATTTGTCTTACAATCGTCTCAATATGCTTGTCGTTAATTGGAACACCTTGCACACGGTAAACTTGTTGCACTTCATCCACAAGATAAGATGCTAATGTTTCAATACCCAAAATTCTCAATATATCATGAGGCACTGGGTTACCGTCTACAATCAAGTCGCCTTTTTTCACGTAGTCGCCATCGTTTACTGTCACGAAGCGACCTTTTGCGATCATATACTCCATACGCATCTCTGGATCCTCCTCAGAGATAATGGATAGTCTGCGCTTTGTCTTGTAATCTTTACCAAACTCAACCGTACCATTAAATTCAGCGATAACAGCTGGATCCTTTGGACGTCTCGCTTCAAACAACTCAGATACACGAGGCAAACCACCTGTAATATCTCGCGTTTTTACTGTTTCTTTTGGAACCTTCGCAATAATATCACCGGCTTTTACGTCCATATTATTACCAATACTGACAATAGCATTTGGCGCAAGATAATAACGCATCGCTTTTTCATCTTTCGTCAAAAGCTTCAACAACGGCCTCAAATCCGCTGTTCCAGGGCTTTGCTTCCAGTCTAACACAACGCGACTTGATGCGCCGGTTGCCTCATCCACAAATTCATTCATTGTGCGACCTTCGTAAAGATCCACATACTCAACCTTACCATCATACTCAGCAACAATTGGATAAGAGTAAGCATCCCACTTCGCGATTCTGTCGCCCTTCTTAACCTTATCACCATCTTTAAAATACAATTCCGCACCATAACTGATACGAGATTTCATCACTTCATTGCCCGAGCTGTCGATAATCGCCATTTCACACGCTCTCGACAAAACAACATATGCGCCGGCGCGACTCTTCACCACCTTGGCATTGGACAATTTAATTGTTCCATCATAGTTAGCCTCTACACTAGAAATTTCGGAACCTTTTTGCGCCGCACCACCAATGTGGAACGTTCTTAGTGTTAGCTGCGTTCCTGGCTCACCAATGGATTGTGCTGCCACGATACCAACCGCTTCACCAACGTTTACCAACTGTCCTCGACCTAGATCGCGACCATAACAACGTGAGCAGATGCCATTCTTAGACTCACACGTTAACACAGAACGAATCTTCACTGTATTTACGCCGTAATCCTCAATTTTCTCAATATCTGATTCATTAATCATATGACCATGCTTAACAACAATATCACCTGTTTTTGGATCAACTAAATCATCTGCTGCACAACGTCCTAAAATACGCTCAGACAACATAACGATTGTGTTTCCACTTTCTACAACCGCTTTCACAGAAATACCATTCGTTGTGCCACAATCTTGCTCTGTAATCACACAATCTTGGGCTACGTCGACAAGACGACGAGTCAAATAACCGGAGTTTGCTGTTTTCAATGCGGAGTCGGCCAAACCTTTACGAGCACCGTGTGTTGATGAAAAGTATTCAAACACATTCAAACCTTCTTTAAAGTTTGAGATAATCGGTGTCTCAATAATGTCGCCTGATGGTTTTGCCATCAAACCACGCATACCAGCTAGCTGACGCATCTGCGCTGTAGAACCTCTCGCTTTTGAGTGTGCCATCATATAAACAGAGTTCATTTCATTGTTGTTATTAACCTTAGACATAGCTATCATCATTTGCTTTGCAATGCTATCAGCGCACTTATCCCAAGCGTCAATTACCTTGTTGTATTTTTCACCTTGTGTAATCAAACCATCTAAGAACTGCTGCTCATACTCTCCTACAAGCTCTTTTGTCTCTTGAATGTAGCTCTTCTTCTCTTCAGGGATAATCAAGTCATCTTTGCTGAAAGATACGCCTGACTTTGTCATATACTCAAACCCAAGTTTCATAATGCGGTCAACAAACTCGATGCATGCTTTTTGACCTACAACGCGGAAAATACGATTCACCAATTCAGACACATCTGAAGATGTTAAAACTTTGTTAATAATATCAAACGGCAACTGATGATGCTTTGGCATTACAGCAGAGAAAATCATACGGCCAGGCGTTGTTTCAATAATTCTATACTCAGCTTTACCATCTTTTGCATAATATGGCATACGCGCTTTTATTTTCGAGTGCAACTCAATCTCACCATTCAAAAGAAGATACTCCATCTCGACTTGAGATCCAATAACCCGATCTTCGCCTTTTAAGCCTTGTCTCAAAGCTGTAAGATAATACAATCCCAAAACAATATCTTTTGTTGGAATAATAATTGGCTTACCGCTTGAAGGGCTGAGAATGTTGTTTGATGACATCATCAAAATACGCGCTTCTAACCGCGCTTCTATAGAAAGCGGAACGTGAACGGCCATTTGGTCTCCGTCAAAGTCCGCGTTAAAAGCCGTACATACAAGCGGATGCAAGTGAATCGCTTTACCTTCCACCAGTTTAGGTTCAAAAGCTTGGATACCTAATCTGTGAAGTGTAGGCGCACGGTTAAGCAACACAGGGTGTTGGCGAATTACCGTTTCAAGAGTATCCCAAACTTCTGTTACTTCTCGCTCCACCATTTGTTTTGCTGTCTTCAAAGTAGCTGTAAGACCTAATTTCACAAGTCTTGAGTATACAAATGGACGTAATAGTTCGAGCGCCATACGCTTTGGAATGCCACATTGATTCAGTTTCAAATCTGGTCCGACAACGATCACAGAACGACCCGAATAATCCACACGCTTTCCGAGCAGGTTTTGACGGAAACGACCTTGCTTTCCTTTTAACATATCAGACAAGGACTTTAGAGGTCTCTTGTTGGATCCTAAAATTGCGCGATTTCTGCGGCCATTATCAAAAAGCGCATCAACAGATTCTTGAAGCATACGCCTCTCATTTCGAATAATAATTTCAGGTGCGTATAATTCTGTTAAACGCTTTAAACGATTGTTTCTATTAATCACACGACGATACAGGTCGTTTAAGTCACTAGACGCGAAGCGCCCACCTTCCAAAGCAACCAGTGGACGTAATTCTGGAGGCAATACAGGTAGAATAGACAACACTAATGAAGATGGCTTTACACCTGAGCGCTTAAACACCTCAAACATTGCCAGACGCTTTTGAATTTTCTTTCTGCGAACTTCTGAGGTTACCTCTTGTATTTCATCTGTTAGTTTTACAATCTCTTCTTCCGGATTAATTTTCTTTAGCAGCTCTTTTAATGCTATTCCACCCATATCTGCATAAAATGCATCTTGTCCAAATTCATCTTGAGCTTTGTTGTATTCATCTTCAGATAAAATCTGAGACTTTTTTAAATTTGTCAAACCTGGATCAATCACGATAAAGGATTCATAGTAAATAACACGTTCTAAATCCTTAAGATTCAAATCTAGCAAAGCTCCAATGCGGCTTGGCAAAGACTTAGCAAACCAAACATGTGCAACAGGAACCGCCAATTCAATGTGCCCCATACGGTCACGACGCACTTTTGAAGATGTAACTTCTACACCACACTTCTCACAAACAATACCCTTGAACTTTGTGCGTTTATATTTTCCACAAAGACATTCATAGTCTTTGATTGGACCGAAAATACGCGCACAGAACAATCCATCTTTTTCAGGTTTAAAGGTTCTATAGTTGATTGTTTCAGGCTTTAAGACCTCACCATACGACCAAGATAAAACTGTGCTTTCATCAGCAACGGTAATTCGAATAACATCGTAATCTTGTTGCTCAACTTTATCTAAAGTCGCTCTCTTCGTGTTTATATTCATACCATTCCCCTCTCTTTAAGAAACCTTCAACCCTGTTGTTACTTCTAACGCCTCTTCTGCAATATCACTACTCTTCTTTTTCTCCATAACACAACCTAATGATCGAATTTCCTTATCCAATACTCTAAACGATTCAGGTTCATAGCTCTTCATTTCATAATCATCGCGAATAATTGAATCATAAGCTTCCATTCTTCCTGTTACGTCATCTGACTTAACAGTTAACATTTCTCTCAAAGTATAAGCTGCACCGTAAGCTTCAAGTGCCCAAACTTCCATTTCACCAAAACGTTGTCCACCTTGTTGCGCTTTACCACCTAAAGGTTGTTGCGTTACTAAGCTATACGGACCAATAGACCTTGCGTGCATCTTATCATCTACCAAGTGGTGCAACTTGAGCATATACATGTAACCAACTGTTGTCTTGCGATCCGCTGGCATACCTGTACGCCCATCAAACAATTGAACTTGTCCAGATGTTGGAACATTTGCTAACTCAAGCAAACGGTTAATTTCTGACTCTTTAGGTCCTTCAAATACGGGGCAAGAAAACTTCACGCCATTTCTCATAGACTCTGCAAGATCAAGAATCTCATTATCCTTCATCTTATCAACATCCACATCATGGTTTTTGTTACGTTCATAGGTTGCTTTCAAAATCTCTCGCAATTTTCCAACCGCATCTTTTTGCGCCTTTGCCTCAGCGCGCGCAACACGCAATTGCTTATCAATTTGCTCACCGATTCCTTTAGCTGCAGATCCTAAATGCGTCTCCAAAACTTGCCCCACGTTCATACGAGATGGAACACCTAAAGGATTTAAAATTAGATCGATGGTCGTTCCATCTTTCATAAACGGCATATCTTCCACAGGAACAACGGTCGATACAACACCTTTGTTTCCGTGACGCCCAGCCATCTTATCTCCAGGTTGTAGCTTTCTCTTCACCGCAATGAAAACCTTTACAACTTTTAATACACCCGGAGCTAAATCATCTCCTAAGCTAATTTTTTCCATGCGCTCTTCAAACTCTTTTTTCAAACGCGCAATAGATTCATTAAAACTTTCTGTTAGACGATCAATATTCTTTTGTTGCTTTTTATTGGTAATTTTAATTTCATTCCAATGTCTCCAAGAAACATTTTCCAACAACGCTTCCGTAACTTGATCTTTTGCTTTTACGCCTTTTGGACCTGATGCAACTTCTTCACCAATCAACATTTCATGTAGGGACTTTTTGTAACTTTTTTCAAAAATCTTTGTTCCATCATCCAAGTCACTCTTTGCTTTATCAATAATTTGACGCTCGATTAAAATAGAGCGTTCATCTTTTTGCAAACCACGTCTTGAAAAGACTCGCACATCAAGCACTGTTCCTTGAATACCAGATGGTACTCTCAATGAGGAATCTTTTACATCAGATGCTTTTTCTCCAAAAATCGCTCTCAATAACTTTTCTTCTGGACTCAGAATAATTTCGCCTTTTGGCATAACCTTTCCAACCAAGATATCACCTGGTTTTACAGTCGCACCAATAGACACAATACCTGACTCATCTAAATGTTTTAACATCTCTTCCGAAACATTTGGAATATCTCGCGTAATTTCTTCTGGTCCTAATTTTGTATCACGCGCCACAACCTCAAATTCTTCGATATGTACAGATGTAAATACATCTTTACGACTCACTTCTTCAGAAATAACGATAGAGTCCTCAAAGTTAAATCCGTTCCAAGACATGAAAGCCACACGAATGTTACGACCTAGCGCCAACTCTCCGCCATCTGTGGAAGTGCCGTCTGCAATAATATCGCCAGCTTTTAAAAACTGACCTAATTGAACAAGTGGAGCTTGATTTAAACACGTGCCCATATTAGAACGCTCGAATTTTTTCATGTTGTAAATATCAACACCTACAACAGGCGCTTCTTCGGACTCGCTTTCAACTACACGAACCACAACACGCTTAGAGTCAACTTGCTCAACGAACCCTGGTCGCTTTGCCAACACCATAGCGCCTGAGTCTTTTGCTACCACACGCTCCATACCCGTTCCAACAAACGGCGCTTCCGCCTTAATCAAAGGAACAGCTTGGCGTTGCATGTTTGATCCCATCAATGCACGGTTTGCGTCGTCGTTTTCCAAAAATGGAATCAGCGATGCAGCAATTGAAACCATCTGCTTGGATGAAACGTCGATATAAGACACCTCATCTCTGCTAAATGTTTGATATTCACCATTCTTGCTGGCTACAACAAACTTCTCTTTAATGGATCCATCCGCCTCAACTTCAATATTGGCGTGTGCAATAATGTAATGCGCTTCTTGCGTTGCTGTTAAGTAATCAACCTGATCCGTCACCTTGCCGTTTTCAACTTTTCTGTAAGGGGTTTCAATAAAACCGTATTTATTGATGCGCGCATAAGATGCTAAAGAGTTAATCAAACCAATGTTTGGACCTTCAGGCGTTTCTACAGGACAGATTCTTCCATAGTGTGTTGGATGAACGTCACGAACTTCGAATACAGCACGTTCACGCTGGATACCACCTGGACCCAATGCAGACAATCTTCTTTTATGGGCAACTTCAGACAACGGGTTTGTTTGATCCATAAATTGAGACAATTGAGACGTTCCAAAAAACTCTCTCAACAAGGATACAAGCGTTTTTGCATTCACCAAATCGTGAGGCATTAGCACATCAATATCAGGCGCCGCTATTCTTTCTTTAATACTCTTTTCTAGTCTCAAGATACCCATACGGTATTGATTTTCAATCAATTCACCTACCGCTCTTACACGACGGTTGCTCAAGTTGTCTATATCATCAACATCGTCAAAACCATCTTTAATTTCTAGTAACTTTTTCAAAATTGCAAAAATGTCCTCTGATCTTAATGTTCGAACATCATCACTTGTCTCTAAACCTAGTCTTGTATTAAGCTTCACACGACCGACAGCTGATAAGTCATAACGCTCAATATCAGAAAACAACGATTTGAAGATTAACTCTCCGCTCTCCAAGGTTGGTGGCTCGCCTGGTCTTAGATTTCTTGCTAAATCAATCAACGCCTCTTCTCTATTGGAAACCTTATCTGCCATAAATGTTTTTACAATATATGGACCAATATTCAACGTATCAATTTTGAAAATCGTAACTTTTTTTACTTTGCTCTCTTGAAGAAATTCAAATACTTCATCTGTAATTTCAGAACCTGTTTCAAGCAAGATCTCTCCTGTTTTTTCATCAATAAAATCAAAAGCTAAATATTTATTTTTTAGAAAATCAAGATCAACAACAACCTCTTTGACACCTTTTTTAGAAAGTTGAGAAATCATTCTTGGTGTAATCCTCGTATTTGCTGGAACAAGAACCTCTTTTGACTCAGCATCCAAAATATCTATTTTGGATTGATACCCCTTAAAAAGATTCTCATCAAACTCTACAACCCAATCTTTGCCTTTTTTCTCAAATTCCATAAGCTCATAGAATTTACTAAGAATTTCAGAAACCGTTAGGCCGTTGTGTGAATATGTTTTAATCTTTTTTAACTGCTCAACTTCATCTGATTCAAACCTTGGGAAGCAAAACAAAAACGTTGCAAGGGAGATTTTTTTGCGACGATCGATTCGAACATGAATGATATCTTTAAAATCAAATTCAAAGTCAAACCAAGAACCGCGATATGGGACAATTCTTGCAGCAAACAAGTATTTTCCAGATACATGAGAACGACCAAAGTCGTGATCAAAGAACACACCTGGTGAACGGTGCATTTGGGACACAATAACACGCTCAATTCCATTAATAATGAACGTTCCTCGATCTGTCATCAAAGGAATTTCACCCATATAAACATCTTGTTCTTTAATATCTTTGATGTTTTTTGCACCTGTCTCCTGATCAAATTCCCATACAATCAAACGCAAAATCAGCTTCAATGATGCTGAATACGTTAAACCCTTATATCGACATTCGTCCTCAGAAAACTTAGGTGTTTCAAGATGGTAACCGTGATACTCTAATTGCGCCTTTCCGGACAAATCTTTTACGGGAAAAATCTCCAAAAAGATATCGTGCAAACCTTGACGCGCCTTTTGATCATTGGGAACTTCAGACTGCAAAAAACTTTCATATGATTGCTTTTGCAAAGCGATCAAGTTTGGAAGCTCTTCTACTTCTTTAACTTTACCAAACTCGCATCGATAATTTTTATTATAATTGCCCATGAACTGCCCCTACTCTTTCAACGTTGATTAATAAAGAAATTATTTAAGAGTTACTTTTGCTCCAGCTTCCTCTAATTTCTTCTTAAGCTCTTCTGCTTCGTTCTTTGCAACTTCTTCTTTCACAACTTTTGGCGTAGATTCAACGAAAGCTTTTGCATCAGCAAGACCAAGTCCAAGAATTTCACGGATTTGCTTCAATACAGCAATTTTCTTATCTGCTGGAACTTCTGTTAGTTCAACAGTTACTTCATCTTTCTCTTCTGCTGCACCAGCTCCGCCAGCTGCTCCACCAGCCATCATCATTACAGGCGCTGCATCTGGAAGATTCAAATCTTCTTTGATTTTCTTCGCAAGCTCTACAGCTTCTAAAACGCTCAATCCTTTGATTTCTTCAGCTAATTTTTCTATTTTTGACATTTTATGCCCCTTTCTCTTCTTGTTCAGATTCTTGTTTTCCAATTAGGTCTATTACCCTGTGTAGTTCCATAGCTGGTGCTCGTAGCATTGCCACAACTTGAGCCATAGCTTCCTTGTATGTTGGAAGTTTAGACAGCTCAACCACATCTTTATTGCTCAAAATTTTACCTTGTAAAGCAGCTGCTTGAACAACTAACTTTTCATTTGACTGCGCAAATTCAACCAAAACTTTTGCAAGCCCGATGTAATCATCACTGGACGCAAAGGCAGTTGGCCCAACAAAAGATTCGCTCAATCCTGCCATATCCGTATCTTTAACCACAAGCTTCATGAGAGTGTTTTTCACAACTCTATAAGTTGCACCCTCAAGATTACCCACTTCCTTTCGGAGTTTTGTAAGGTCTGCAACCGTCAAACCGTTGTTTTTTACAACAGCCATAAAGTCTTTGCTACTTAAAGATTCTCTTAATGATGTAACGAGCGTTTCTTTTTCTGCTCTATTCATTATTTTCTCCTTAATTTGTTATCTATGCTGACTGACACATCATGCGTCAATTAAACTTCCTCAGAAGAATCAGCAGTCTCCGACAGACATAAGCCCCTCGGTAATTCGGTTATGCCTCTAACATAAGAGATACCCCCTGTGTTGTTGATAAATGTATACTCTTAATAAATTTTCCTTTTGCACCTGATGGTCTTGCATCGCTGATATTTTCAATAAATACTTTGATATTTTCTGCAAGTTTCTCTGTATCAAAACTAGACTTTCCAACGATAGCGTGAACAACACCACCTTTGTCATTCTTATAGTTCACACGGCCCGCTTTTAAAGACTTCACAATATCTTCAACATTTAATGTTACAGTTCCAAGTTTTGGATTTGGCATCAAACCCTTTGGACCTAGAACTTTCGCAACTTGACCAAGAAGACCCATCATATCAGGCGTTGCAACGCAGGCATCAAACCCGATGTCGCCTTTTTTAATTTTTTCAATCAAATCTTCAGCGCCTATAATATCCGCGCCCGCTGCTTTTGCTTCTTTCGCTTTTTCATCACGCGCAATCACAGCAACAACCGTTTTTCGACCTGTACCATTTGGTAATACAACACTACCTCTCACGTTTTGATCTGTTTTTGCCGTTTCAATATTCAGATTGATAGCAATATCTATAGATTCATCAAATTTTGCTTTTGCGTTATCTTTTAAAACTTTTACAGCATCCTCTACAGCATAAGTTTTTGTACGATCAACTTTTTCGTTTATACCTTTTAATCTTTTGCTCATAATCTTATCCTTCCGTCACATTCAAGCCCATAGAACGAGCTGAGCCTTCTAACATCTTTACAACCGCATCTAGATCGTTTGCGTTTGTGTCTTCAAGCTTAATTGCCGCAATTTCTTTTAATGCGCTTGCTGAAATTGTTCCAATCATATCTCTCCCAGGCGCGCTTGAGCCTTTCTTGATCTTTGCGTATTGTTTAATATAGTAAGAATTTGGAGGTGTCTTTGTGATGAAATCAAATGAACGATCTGCGTAAATCGTCATCACAACTGGAACAGGCGTTCCTGGTTCTAATTTCTGGGTTTTTGCATTAAATGCCTTACAAAACTCCATAATATTAATACCTTTAGGACCTAAGCTTTGTCCTAACTTTCCTGCAGGCGTTGCTTTGCCTGCTTCAACTTGAAGTTGCGCCATGCCTGCAACTTTTTTCTTTACTGCCATAAAAACCCCCTATGCACTTACTTTTTGAACAGATTCTTTGGCAAGATCGATCATAACCGGCCTTCCAAATATCGTGACTTCAATTTTGAACTTATGCCCATCTTCTAAAACTTCCTTGATTACACCATTGAAGCCAGAAAACGCACCATCCGTCATCTTAATCAGTTCACCTAATTCAAATGTATCAACATCCTCTTTTGTTAAGCTTTCTTCTGATTTTGCTTTGATTTTTGTAATCTCTGCCTCAGAGACCACAATTGGAACATTTGAAGCCGTTGATAAGAAATCTACGACTCTCTCTGTATTTTTGATTAAGTTATGAAGGTGGTCTATGAGGACAGCTTTAATAAAGATATAGCCTGAAAAAGAACTACGCTCTTTACTCACCTTTTTCCCTCTTACAACACGTGCAATCTTCTCTTTTGGCACATATATTTCTTTAATATATTTATCCAGTTTCGCTTTCTTAGCATTGGCCCATATCTCTTCTATAAGCTTCTCTTCGAAGCCTGAATAAATATGAACTGCATACCACTTAAAATCCGACATCACACGCCCAATATCAAAGTCAACATCTTAATAATAATGCGATCAACAAGCATAAAATAAAGACCCATAATAAAAGACAAAATCACAACAACAATTGTTGTGATTTTCGTTTCTTGCACTGTGGGCCATGAGATCCTGTTGAATTCCTTTTGCACACCGCTGATAAAAGATTTAATATTCAATAGTCAAAAAGCTCGCAATATTATATGTTCAGTTTGCAACAAAAGATTTAAAAGAGCAAGAAATTTTTCCAAGATAATTTGACATTGAAAAAGCCGATGTGTACATTAAGCAAAATAATCAATTAGACATCATTCTGAGTGTAGCTTAAAGAAGATTCTTCGCCTTCAACTCAGGATTATAGAGAAAACATGATTCGAATTTATGCAAAAGACCTCCTTACCCTCTCCAAAGAACAAAAACATTATCTCAAAAATGTCATGCGCCTTAAAAAAGGAGATATCTTTCGTGTATTTAACGAAACGGGCGAATTTGAAATGGAGATGGAAACATATATATGTGGTCGAAAAATGAGAGAATTTCAAACACCTCCTACTAAAGCACTCGCCTTTGTCTTAATTAAACCCAATCGCCTTAGTTTTTTAATTGAAAAAGCTGTAGAACTTGGAGCTACACACCTCTACCCTCTCACATCTCAACACTGTCAGTTTTCACATTTTAAACATGAGCGTTATGAGAAAATTATCACTGAAAGTGTTGAACAATGCGGGCGGATGGATATTCCGGCGCTTGCGCCTTTACAAACTTTAAAACACTTCATCGAAAGTGTAGGTCGTCATCACGAGGTCTGCAACGCAGACCGTGGTGATCCAAAATGGATGGCTGCGTGCTCTGCGAGCGCTCGCCATGACAACACTCTCTGTATTCCTTGGTTCTTCGGAGATTTTGAAGGGCAAAATACAACTTCAAATAAAGAATATGGCATTATCATAGGCCCAGAAGGCGGCTTCTCAAAAGAGGAAATTCAAATGCTGCGTATATATACAACAGGTATTAAGCTGCATGAAAATATTTTGAGAGCCGAAACTGCAGCGCTGAAGGGGTTAACGTTATAACAGCCTCATTCTGAAGAACGATGTGACGAAGAAGCTCCTACAACATCCTCAGGATAATAGAATAAAAAGGGTTGGGCGCGGATCAATTATTTCCATAATACCCTAAAGAAACTATAAATTTATAACAAATATGTTGTTTATCTTTAGAGAATCAGTTAGCATAGAATAAGAGATTATTTTTTATACACAAAAATAGGAAAAAATGGATCAGAAGCACCCTATCACAAAAAATGGTTTTGATGCTTTAGAAGAAGAGCTAAAACATCTCAAAACTCATGAAAGACCTAAGGTGATCAAAGCTATTGCTGAAGCACGTGAACATGGGGACTTGTCAGAAAATGCCGAGTACCATTCTGCCAAAGATCGTCAAGGTATGATTGAGGCCAGAATCAGTTATCTAGAAAATAAGATCAACATGTCAGAGGTAATTCATATCAATAAAGGCGAAGCTGCATCCAAAGTTATATTTGGCGCTACCGTTACTTTACAAGATGAAGATCACGGCGATCGCATCAAAAAATATCAGCTTGTTGGGAGTGACGAAGCAAATATTGAAAAAAATTTACTTTCTATCACCTCTCCTCTTGGCAGGGCGTTGATTGGAAAAGAAGTTGGCGAGTCTGTTGAAGTTACAACACCCGTTGGACCTATGTATTACACCATCAAAAACATTGAGCTCATTTAGCTAACCTATCCCTTGTAAAGGAGGCGTGTTATGACAGTCTCAAAAATCAACCACATAAGAACAGCTCTTAAAGACCAAAAAAGCGAAGGCATCATCATTCCTAAATGGGATGAATTTCGTTCGGAATTTGTTGAGCCTTGTGATGATTATCTGAACTGGGCAACAAACTTTACAGGATCTTATGGCGTGGCCGTTATTACACAAAAAGACGCTGTTTTGTTTGTAGATGGGCGTTATACAATTCAAGCAAAAGATGAATGCAAGCGATTTGAAATCTTGGATATTAATCAACTTAAATCATGGATCTGCGCCAACACTTCAGGAAAAATTGTTTTTGATCCATGGTTATTCACAAATAAAGAAATTGAGACATATAAAACTCAAGATAATACCTTTCACCCTGTTGAAGGTTTTTTTGATGAATTGTGGCCTATGGAAAAACGCAAAAAAAGAATTCTACCGCAAATTACTTACTACCCTCTCTCTGGGCAAAACTCTTTCGATAAAAGACTTGAGCTTGGACAAACTCTTGAATCACATGATTACGTGCTGGTGACTGATCCAGAAAGTGTATCTTGGCTCTTAAACATCCGTGATACGGCAAGAGAATTTACACCGGTTGTTAATGGCTATGCCCTTGTTAACAAAGAAGGCTCTGTCGAGCTTTTTGCTGATGGAGCATATGAAGATATGTTTGAAAATGTTCTGACGTTTTCGAAAGCTAAATTAATCCCTCGCTTAAAAAAACTCAAAAAACACTCTGTTATTATTTCTGCATCTGCGTCATTTATTATCTCTGACACACTTAAAAAACATGTTGTGCAGAGCGATACGATTCGTTTAAAGAAGGCGCGTAAAAATACTATGGAACTTCAATATATGCGCCTTATACATAGAAGAGATGGTGCCGCACTATCAGAGTTTTTGACATGGCTATCCACAACAGAAGAGGCTGTCACTGAGTTAACAGCAAGTGATATTTTGTTACAATTCAGACAACTACAAAGACAGTTCTTACAACCAAGCTTCCCTACCATTGCAGGCGCAAAAGAAAATTCTGCAATTATCCACTACAGACCAACCAAAAAAACAAATAAAACTGTAGAAAATGGCGATGTATTTTTAGTAGATTCTGGTGGACAATACTGGGGCGGCACAACCGATGTAACTCGCACTATCGTTAAAGGTGGTGGGCAATATGCAACTCATACCTTTAAAGAAATTTATACAGCGGTTTTAAAAGGTGTGATTGCATTATCAAGCTGCGTATTCAAAAAAGGCACAACAGGTCATCAGCTCGATTGTTTAGCGCGTATGTTTTTGTGGGAATTAGGGTTAGATTATCCACATGGTACAGGTCACGGTGTAGGTGCATTTTTGAATGTGCATGAAGGCCCTCAGTCTATATCTTCAAAACCTAATAATGTTGCTTTGGAAGAAGGTATGGTGCTATCAGTTGAGCCAGGTTACTACCAAGAAGGAGCGTTTGGCATTCGCCTAGAAAATCTTGTTTGCGTAGTTCCATCAGAAGAGCACACAGACTACCTTACATTCGAAACGTTAACCTATGTGCCTTTTGAACCCGAATTAATTAATTTTGATGCTTTAACAGAAAAAGAAAAAAAGTGGCTAAGGCATTATCACTCTGATCTTATTATGCAAAATATTTACTCTTTAGTTTCTGACGATTGTTATGATTGGTTGTCTGAAACAGCAGAGAAGTTCCGCGATACATTGCCGTTGTTTTAGTTAAAGTCGTCATCACGAGGAGCCAAGCGACGTGGTGATCTATATGGATGACCACGCTTCGCTCGCCATGACGAGTCTTTTTTTAAGCACTCAAGGATGACGAGCTTAAATTCACAGCCTCCACATCATACACCAACACAGATGGGTCATCATAAGGATGATGTAAATCAAGCCACTTTAGAAATTGATTTAAATGACTATCTGTCACTTTAAACATAAGAGAAACCTCTTCACCCTTTTCTATTGCGCCTTTCCAAGAGTAAATTGAGGTTACATTTGGATGAATATTCACACAAGAGACGTGTTTGAGTGAAACCGCTTTCATTGCCAGCGCCTCAGCTTTTAACAATTTGTCTACTGTTGTATACACAACTTTTAAAGAACACTTAGATACTTTTGTCATATTTCCCCTCCAAATTTTTATCCGGCACCACACCTAAAATAGGTGCAATTTGCCCTATGATTTTCTTTGTTACTGGAACGCAATTCCATCTAGCTGTTGCAAATCCGTACGTCCCTTCAACAGGTTTTGGCGCCTCCATCATTACAAGAATAAAGAACTTTCTGTTTGTTTTTTCGTCAATCAAGCACGACACAAACGTTGTGTTACGTGCGTTTTGATCATACTGCCCATCCCGGCATTGAAGCGCTGTCCCTGTCTTTCCAATAATATTATATCCTGGAATATTCGTTGGCGCCCCTGATCCGTGCAACACAACCTCTCGCATCAATCTTTCAACAGTTTTTGAAACGCGGGGCTTAAAAACCCTCTCTTCATTCTTTGATTTATAAGCCCCCTTGATTAAGCTTGGCACGATTTTTGTATTATTCAAAACATTGGCAGTGGTGGTTAAAAATGATATGGGAGGCATAGCTAAACCATACCCATATGCTAAAGCTTGAAACGTTGCCCTTGTCCACTTTTGAGACATAATAGGATATCCAAGCTCTTTAACCTCAAGATCAAGCGGATCTAAAAGCCCCAACTTTTTAAAAAACTTTCTTTGTGTATCAATCCCAAATTTATCCCCATAACAGTTTGCCATTTCAATCATGGCGATGTTGGAAGAATAAATAAACGCTTCAGTTAAAGTCAATATTCTATTTTTTGCTTTAAAATCTCGAACCAAAAACCTCCCTATTCGCGCAGGCGCCCTTGCGTCAAAAACGCTATCATTGTGTACTACGCCCGTCTCAAGTGAAATTGCAACATTCAAAATTTTTAGTACAGACCCAATTTCATAGACACCTTGAAAATTACGATTAAAAGTATTTTTAATATCCTCAACACGATCGCTGTGATAATCTGGCAAAGATACAGCGGAAAGTAATTGACCATCTTGATCCATAATCAAAGCATTTCCAGCAACAGCCTTGCTTGCTTTAATGCCTTTTTTTAATTCACGACGCACAATATGCTGCAATCTCAAATCAAGTGATAACGTGACAGGCGCTTTTTTTCGCAACATATCTTCATAGGAACGTTCAATTCCGCAAATTCCCTGATTATCAATATCACAATGCCCTACAATATGAGAAACAAGAGCGCCGTTAGGATAGGTTCTTTTGTATTCTTCTTTCACAAACACACCTGATAAACCTAAATTAAAAATCTTGTCTTTTAATTCAGGATCAAGATGTCGTGCAACCCAAATAAACCGCCCTTTTTGATTGAGTTTTTCTAAAATTTCTTTCTTTGTAAATCTAGGTAGTGCCTTCACCAAAGCACACACCGTTTCGTCTTGATCTAAAATTGCTTTAGGATCGACGTAAATTGAGTATGTTACAATATCTGTTGCGATTAATTCGCCATTTCTATCTAAAATATCAAATCTAGGTGAAGAGCTCTGCTCAAAAAAATCTTTTTTGATCTCAGGTGAAATCAACACAAAACTAAACAACCGAACAACGATCAGTCCATACAATGCAATAAATGATGTAAAGACAAGCCAGATTCTTTTCCTTGCAAAGCTTGGGTGCTGCTCTCTTGGATTGTGCCATGTTGTTAATTGCTTCAACCAATCCAAACTCATGACATCTCCTGTACTTGAGAGGAGGAAATTGGCTCAAGACCTAAAAGTTTTTCAGATAAGGAAGCGAGTCGAGCCGGTCTGTTGAGATAAGCCCAATCTGCTTTCAATAAGCGGATTTCTTGATCTGTTTTTCGAATATCACTAAGAAGTGTTGCGTTACGCTGCATACATCCTTCAACCATATACTTCACTTGATATAGACAAATAAAACCTAAAAGAATTGTAATACCAAGAATGAAGTATTTCACGACTCATCCTCCGTCATCACGAGGCGCGAAGCGTCGCGGTAATCCATGATGTCTTTCTGGATGGCTACGCCGCCCTCGCTTACGCTATGGCCAGCTCGCCATGACGGCCGCTTGCCCTGACTCATTTTCTCAAACCACCGCAACTTAGCAGAGCGCGCTCTTACATTTTCTCGAATTTCTGTTTTTGAAGGGAATAATTTCGCCTTTTCCTTCAGGTCCTTTGTCGCTTCTTTAAGCGCACGATCCTCTAAACCATGAAACGTGATCGCAATCAACTTTCCACCATCTTTCAAAACAGACAAAGCACCTTCTGCACCTTTTTTAATTTCTTCAAGTTCATTATTTACAAAAATACGTAACGCTTGGAAAGTTTTTGTTGCAGGATGAATTTTACCCTTAGGCACAACTTTTGCTACCACATTTGCTAACTGTAATGTTGTTGAAAAGGGGCGATTTTTTACGATAGCGTCTGCAACACGATAGGACCGTGTTTCATCGCCATAGTAATAGATGATATCAGCTAGCTCTTTTTCACTAAATGTATTCACAACATCTGCCGCACTTAAGCCTTCCTGAGACATTCGCATATCCAAAGGACCTTCTTTTTGAAATGAAAAACCCCGCGTTGCTTCATCGATTTGAAATGACGAAACGCCAAAATCAAAAACAACCCCGTCTACTCTAGTGTTAACATATTCTGCTATATGACTAAAGGTATCACAATGGAAAATATCAGCGTATTTTTCAACTGTTTGTGTTTTTTGAATCATAGGATCTCGATCAAATGCGATGATTTTTGCTTTTGGTGCAACCGCTTTAATGGCCTTAGAGTATCCACCTCCACCAAACGTTGCATCTATATAGACACAACCATCCTTGGGCTGCAAAACATCTATCATTTCCTGAACCATAACCGGTTTATGCATCAATTTTATACGCGTTTTCCTTGGATCCCCATATTAACACAATATTCAGGTTAAAATACAAGATGTTTTTGATTGAATTTCGCAGAAAATTTAAATTTCTTACCTACGGTAGATGCCGTCATGGCGAAATTTTCGAAAGAAAATTGTGGCTATCCATGTGGATCACCACGGCGCCACGCGCCTCGTGATGAATTTCTTCAATGTCTTTTACACCCACGCATTTTCAATATGAACCTGCTCATTCCCCACAAACAAAATTACATCCATACGCAATGAGTGGTTTTTATATGCAATATCTTTGCTAATAAAATCTAGTAACCCTTCTTCTATTCTCTGCATTTGCCGCCTGGTAATGCACGTTCTTGCATCAAAAAATGACTGGCGCAATTTCACTTCTACTGCAATAACAACATCGCCTTTTGTGGCGATGATATCAATCTCACCATATCTTGAGCGATAGCGATGGTGTAAAATTTTGTATTTTTGCGCTTTGAGATAATTTATGGCTTTAAGCTCTTTTTTAATACCTTTATCGTAAGTGCTACTCATCGAAGAGCCGTCATCATGAGGCACGTAGCGCCGTGGTGATCCAATGATGGATGGCCACGACTTCTTAGAACTCTCGCCATGACGAACACCTGAAATTCACCCACCCTTCTTATCCTTCCGCTTTTCATATTGATTCGCTATATCAACATAAGTTCGAGGATCTTTTGCAATAGATGCCGCTGCACTTTTTGCGGTATCTTCTAGTTCTTTTTTGTAAGATCCGCTCTTCTTTTTTGCTGAAGGCGCATCAGATTCTATTGCCTTGTAAGTCTTTGCGCTCTCAAAATACTCGCGATCTTCTTCAGATAAAAGGGGAACATCTTTTAGAGGGCTTGACGAAAAATCTGGCAGTGGATCATAAATAAAAAATTTTGGTCCATAATAAAAATATCGTCTACACTTTCCATCCTCGCAGCGAAATACGGCGCGTGTTTTCTTGTCTACGATATGAATAGCGTCTTGATGCGAAAACACTTTAAAACGGTGGATTTGCTCATAACGTACAAAAAACATTCCGAACAAAACAATAAAAATAATTCGTAATATCAATCTCAAAAACAAAACTCTTTTGTTTCAAATGCATATGTTATATTAACGATCCAATTATGAAGAATTGGTAAATTTATAAAATACGTCATGGCGAGATTTTTGTAAGAAAATCGTGGCCATCCATGGTATATGGCTCACTGCACCTTGCTACGCAAGGTTCGTGATGACGAATGATAGCCTGCTGATACATTTTTTGCTACCTTAAAATAAAAGCCCATGTATTTTCTCAAACGTATTCTTCTCATTATCCCAACGCTTTTCTTTGTCATGACGTTAAATTTTTTTCTTGTTCATGCTTCATCTAAAGATACAACTCGATCTATACAGCAAGAATATGTCAAAACACTCAAGCAATATGCAAAGCTTGATTTTGGGATAAGTCAGGTTAACAAAAAATCCGTAGGAAAACTCATCAAAGAACATATTCCTATTTCCTTAAAACTTGGATTGTTTGGTATGCTGCTTACATATTTGCTTGCACTCCCCTTGGGAATTTTAAAAGCTTTAAACCATAGAAAAACTTTAGATTGGCTTTCTACATTTGCTCTAGGAGGATTATATTCTATTCCACCTTTCGCAACCGGATCTTTTTTACTGTTTTATTTTGGAAATTCACTGCCAAGTCTAATCTTACCACTCTTAACACTCACGCTATTTATGCTGCCTAAACCCACTCTCCTTATGAAAAATGCCCTTGTGAATGAATTAGCTCAACCATACGTTTTGATGTTAAAAGCTAAAGGCGCATCAAAAACTTATATCACTTTCAGACACTGTGTAAAAAATGCTTTTTTGGTTACATTGTCGTCTTTTTCACACATCTTTTTGTATATGTTTTTTTACGGCACACTTGCTGTGGAAATTTTATTTTCCCTACAAGGGTTGGGGTATTTAAGCTTTCAAGCAACAAAAAATTTAGATTACCCTGTTATCTTGGGGTGTCTTTATATTTATGTATTTTTTGGCATGATATGTCACATCGTGAGCGACGCCTTGTATAGCTATTTGGATAAGAGAGTAGAATTGCACAAACGAGCGATTTGATTTTTTCTGGTTCGTCGCGTTATAAAAGAGATAGCAAGACTTAATACATGGAAAAATGTTTTTTCTTTTTGCAACTCAGCAAGAGTTCGCTCCTTTTCAAGGATCTCAAATTTTTCAACATAGAGTAAATGAAGATGGTAGGAATGAGCTTAAAGTTTTTATGCAAACCACTATAACAGTAGGATCTGATGATGCAGCAACCGATTTTACCTTTTGCCTCCAAACTGCAGAAGGAGTCGCGCCAAAAACAGAAGAAGAAATAAATGCCGCTTCTGATTTTGCTGCATTCCTTAAAGCAAGAGTGAGTGCATTACATTACACAACTGGAAAGGTGCCAGAATACTCTGCGGTTAGGGATTTTTGGAATGCGCGCGTATCAGGTCGTCTGTCCGATCCAAAAGCTATGTTAAAGCTTTGCCACAGCTCACAAGAAGATCCAACGAAAAAAATTACTGCTTTTTATTGGGTTGGATGATCAACCGCCTCAGAAGGTGGCATTGCAGAAATGGCAGCTTTAAAAACAGAACACTTTATAGCAAAAATTTCGGGTGAATTAACAGAAAAACTCTTTAAACCTTTAACAAAAGATACAAGAAGAATCGGATTAATGCAGGGATCAGAAGCTAGTCCGGTTGATTTCTGCGACTATACTGTCAATGTTATGCCTGACAACTCTCTTACATATTTAAGAGGGTCTTTAAGAATAGTCTATTTCACAACAGCACTTGATAATATCTCTGAATGGGTCACCGCGTTAAAAACTGATGCAAGGCCACTTCTGAATACCAATGAGCGTATCTATTTTCAAGATACTCAAAAAATCGTGTTTAATAAAACAGATACTCAAGGTTCATTTGCAGAAGTTCGAGTACCTAAAAACTCCTCAGAATATGAAATAATGAAACTCAGACTACCATCGGAACTTAAAATCCAAGACCTGCCTGAATACCTTAAATTAATGCTTCTAGAAACAGGTGTTGCATGGGCGCCTTTATATTTAACACAAGAGAGTTTAGGCAAAGGTATATTTGGAAGATTTAGACTTGCGTTTGACGTTGTGTCCCTCTAGCAAGACCATACAACAAAAAATTCACCCCTAACCCAATGACCAAATCACTTATATCCGTTTTGCCTTCTAATCCTAAAATATTCCATAAACCCATGGCGCATAAAGTCAAAAAAGATATAACCCAAAAATGCTTTATTTGAATCGGTTTTTTAAAATGAATACCAATCAAAACAGCAGCCAACAAAGGTCCCCAAAATTTATAGATAAAAAATAAAACATCAAATAAGTCAGATGAAATAAAAAGAACAGGAAATAAACATATAAATCCAAACACGAATACACACAAACGCACAGCCTTTAACTCATCAACTTCAGAATCAAGAAACTTCACCACATCCTTCACAAAAGCTGTTGATGCAATGTTGAGAAATGTATCCACAGAAGATAATGCAGCAATCAGTAATCCAAAAGCCGCAAAAACTTTCAACCAAAAAGGCATGAGGAGAAAGGCGTTCTTAAACAAATCTCCTAAAGAACCAACATTAAAAGCCGCAAAACCCATACCACAAAGCGTAAAAAACAATGCAAATAAGGCGATAAAAAAACTAGCCATAAGATAACCCGATCTTGCCTGCCCCTTTGTTTGTGCAAGATTAATCGTTTGCAAAACCGGAGGCATCAATGCATTCCCTAAAGAAAATCCTATAAAGATAGAAAAAATTTTTGCATAAGAATG
This sequence comes from Alphaproteobacteria bacterium, assembly GCA_023898745.1. NCBI lineage: Bacteria > Pseudomonadati > Pseudomonadota > Alphaproteobacteria > Alphaproteobacteria bacterium. The sequence goes on along the minus strand of CP060237.1, from coordinate 638,196 downwards.
CCCATCAGGAAAGTGAAAATGCCCACTTGGAATTGCTGCAAAAAAACCCCCTACCCCTTCACAACAAAAAATAACAACCAAGGTACCTATCAAAACACCAAGCAACATAATCAAAAACTGCAACACACCTAAATAGACGGCCGTTATCACTCCTCCATAACAACAACACAGCAAAAATATTAAAGAACAAATAACAGTTGAAACAACTGCAATAGGTCCAAAAGAGGTTAGCGCAAGGCTCATGGAGTATATCATGGCGGTGATCACACTTAGGTTAAAAATTGTCACCACTAACCCCATAAAAATCCTAAAATACTTACCGTAGTAGAGCTCACACATCTCTCCAACTGTCAGAGCTTTTATTCTTCTAGGAGAAATCATAAGCCCAACAAGAAGAAGTTGAAAGGGAAAACCTAAAAACCCTATAAGAGGAGAAATGCCGTAATAAAATCCATTCTCTATATTTCCGAGAATAAAAATTCCACCAATAAAAGAGGAGGTTACATTACATATAAAAGAAAAAGACCCCAGCGAAGTGGTTGAGAATGTTTTTATATCCACAATATTTTCCCCAACCTTCACGCTTAACAGCAAAAATAAGGTCAATAAAAAGAATAGAACAAAAAACATCATGGTCTAACAAGAGTGTTCTATTTGCAATTTATATGAATAGATTTAACATTGCAAGTATTTTTTTGTTTATAAATACCGCCTTATTTTACAGATTGATATGTAAACTATATTTTGCTAGAATTCTTGTGGTTAGATTAGAAAATAATATTGTGTTTTGGTTTTGGACGATACATGCAGCAACAAAACACCAAATGCAACATACCTTTCTCTCATGTTGCTCATCTCATTTGGTTGAAAGTAGGAATTTTTGCTCCTCTTCTGCCCGAAAGTCGCTCCTAGGATCAAAATACTTTTTTGTTGACGAAAGAAATCGTTTTTCTTTTGAAGCTATGTTGCGTGAAAAAGGAACTGACAAACCTCTTTTAAAATGCAGAACCTTTAAACCCAAGGACTCATTTACATTCTCAAATCATGATGAAATTAGTAAAATTGTAGCTTTTTACCCCTCAGAAGCTGTGCAAGATGAAGATGGAGACTTGGATTTATTTGAGTTTTCCAATCTATTGGTTCGAAAATTCAGACAAAGAGTTCAGGAAAATGATCCGAGAGTACCTTTGACTTTAACGCCAGCTGATTCAGATGAAGCACTTTGTTTTATTTGGTTGGACACCCCTCCTATTGTGCCAATACCAGCAACTGAGAGAGATGGGTTGGCTGAAATGCTTATGTTTGTGTTATCCGCTCACTATCAACGCTGCTATGCGCTTTGCGTTTTAGCTATCATGACGCAACTGTACGCCCCTGAAATAAAACGCCTAGGAGAAAAAAGTCGAAGCCTGACCCCTGAACCTGTTTTTTGCAAGTTTGGACCTCAGGCTAACGGACCTTTACAAACGTTATATGCGACAGTTCATCCAGAAAAAAAACAAGTGATCAGAATGGTTGACTCTGTAGGAATGGGAAATTTACGCGCAAGACCGCAAACCTATACTGAAGAAGAAATATTGAAAACAGTAGTTGATGAAGAAGGCAAAGAGAGAGTGCTTTTAGAAGATGGCCAGTATACTGGAAAAAGCGCCCCAAGATTTTGTTTTCAATCAGATGTAACGGAAGACACTCATCCTTTTGAATTAATAATAGATAAAAATGGACGTTATATCCCTGTCTTTCCTGAACCTCTAAAGTAATTAAGTATCCACATTACTGTTCAGCGCATTCTCTTCAATAAACGCACGACGTGGTGCAACAAGATCTCCCATAAGCATAGATACAGATTGCTCAGCAGCTTCTGCATCATCTAAGCTAACCTTCAATAACGTTCTGTTTTCAGGGTTCAACGTTGTTTCCCACAGTTGATCTGCATTCATTTCACCCAAACCTTTATATCGGCTAATCATAATACCCGTCTTGGCATATTTATCCAATTGTTCCATGAGTGATAAAAATGTTTCTGTCTTAATAGGCTCGCGCTCTTTAAATTTAATAGACGCCTTATCAAAATCAAAAAAGGCAATACGTGAAAATTTTTCTTTTAAGTTCTTGAATTCACCTGATTCAAATACAGATTCTGAAACGTGATATGTCTCTCTTGTTCCATAACGCTCACGCTCAATTACCCATTCATCTTCTTCATGACGCGCCACCCAATCTTTCAACACAGTTAAATCGCTTGCCTTTAAAATCTCTTCGACCAACTCTGTGCTTTGAATTTTTGTGTACATCTGATTAATGCCGTGCTTGATTTGATAGCAATTCTCCAGAAATTTACCAAACTCATCACCTGTCAATGTGGATTTTCCATCACTTAATTCTACATCTTCGACATTTCTATGAATAATGAAAGCATCTAATGCGCGCTCATTCTTTAAATATGTATCTTTTGTTCCTCGGCGCACTTTATAAAGTGGTGGTTGAGCAATATATAAATATCCTTTTTCAATCAAACCTTTCATGTGACGATAGAAGAAGGTTAACAACAATGTACGAATGTGACTACCATCTACGTCAGCGTCCGTCATAATGATAATTTTATGATAACGCGCTTTGTTTGGTTCAAAATCCTCTCCAATACCTGTACCAAGGGCTGCAATAAGCGTGGCAATATCTTGAGAAGATAAAACCTTATCCAGACGAGCTTTTTCCACATTAATAATTTTACCTTTCAATGGCAAAATCGCTTGGAACTTACGGTGGCGTCCTTGCTTAGCAGAACCGCCCGCAGAATCTCCCTCAACTATGAATAATTCGGATAATGCTGGATCTTTCTCCTGACATTGTGCCAATTTTCCAGATAACTGAACGGAGCTTTTCTTTTGTCGCGTTAATTCTCTTGCCTTCTTAGCGGCTTCTCTTGCGGATGCCGCATCAATGACTTTACCAATGATAACCTTTGCTTGATTTGGATTCTCTTCCAACCAAGTCTTCAAAGCATTGGAAACCATATTTTCAACAATTGGACGGACCTCTGAAGATACAAGTTTCTCTTTTGTTTGAGAAGAAAACTTTGGATCTGGCATTTTCACAGAAATAATAGATACAATACCTTCACGGACATCTTCACCAGTGATCGCAATCTTTACATCTTTTTTCATTTCAGAAATATAGCCTAGAACTGCACGCGTCATAGCAGCTCTAAAGCCTATCAAATGCGTTCCACCATCTTTTTGGTGAATATTATTCGTGAAACACATCATTGTTTCGTGATAACTGTCTGACCAATGCAAAACAAACTCTAAAGAAATTAATTTATCACCCGCTTTTTCTTCACCTTTTCCATGAATCACTTGCTCATTTAAGAATGTTTTTCCACGACCAAGATATTTTGCGAATTCAACCAAACCACCTTCATAGAAGAATGTTGATTCAAAGAATTTATCTTCACGCTCATCTTTAAGAATAATCTTCAAACCAGAATTCAAAAACGCTAACTCACGAAGGCGAGCTTCTAAAATCTTGCGATCAAATTCTGTTCCAGAAAAGATCTTTGGAGATGGATAAAAACGAACATATGTTCCTGTCTCTTTTACATCGTGACCTATAACTTTTAATGGTGAGGTTGCAACACCATCCGCAAATTCCATTTCATATAATTTTCCACCGCGCTTAATTTTCAAAATTAATCGCTCTGACAAAGCGTTCACAACAGATACACCTACACCATGCAAACCACCAGATACTTTATAAGAGTCTTGGTCGAATTTACCACCTGCGTGCAATTGTGTCATGATCACTTCTGCTGCTGACACACCTTCTTCCGCATGCATATCCACAGGAATACCGCGGCCATTATCTTCAACCGAAACACTTCCATCTTGTTCGATCTTCACAATAACCTTATCACAATGTCCGGCCAATGCTTCATCCACAGAGTTATCCACAACTTCAAATACCATGTGATGCAAACCAGAACCATCATCTGTGTCTCCAATATACATACCGGGACGTTTTTTAACCGCTTCCAACCCTTTTAAAACTTTAATCGATTCAGATGTGTATTCCTTTGATTGTGTCATTTTTTTATTCATGTATTATTATATCCTTTATGTTAACAGATTATGGCCATGAACGATACATACTTGAAAACTTAATCTTGACTTCCTACAATAATAATGTTGGGAAATCCCGACTATGGCAATAAACAGCTTATGTAATAGATGGAGCGGACCCGGGGGCGGTACCCGGCGTCTCCACCAAGAAAAATTATGGGGATGAAATAGGATCGACGCACTTTGAAAGATACGTCTCTTTGCCCGGTATAATACCACCGTGACGGATTGAAAAAAATAATTGGAAACAGAAAACCAGTTAGAATGCTTTCACCAGAGCAAATTGCAGGGTTCCAACCTTTCAATTTTGCTGAAACTAGATCTGCAATCGCAGCTTAAGTTTGGTGAAAACAAAGCGGCCTTGAGGGAGCCGAGCAACAGAATCCCTCACCAAATTTAAAAAGGAGAAATATTATGTCTAAATTGAATTACGATAAAATTGTGCAAGATGCATTGCGCGGTGTAATTGTTCAAGTTTTAAGACATATCGAAGATCACGGTATGAAGAAAAATGAGTATATCAGACTCACCTTTATGCCAGAACTTAAGGGTGTTACATGTCCAGCAAAACTTGCTAAAGAATACAGCAATGGTTTGTGTATTGAATTGCAAGAAGATAAATATGAAAACTTACAAGTTGGGCATGATCGTTTTAGTCTCGACCTATATGTTGGCGAAAAAATCGAACACTTTGTAATCCCATTTCGTACAATTTCTCATATCGTAGATCCAAATGAGCAATTCGGATTAGAGTTTGATGTGAGTTTAGATAAAATTGATAATCTGCCAGACAATGTTGTGTGTTTAGAATCTTTTCGTAAGAGTAAGCATTGATTCGTCGTCACGAGGAGTGAGGCGACGTGGTGATCTATAATGGATGGCCACAGCCCCTTACGGGCTTTCGCCATGACGACGCTCATCTTCCGTTGCCTCTCTAAAGCCTTCAAAAAATAGATCTTGGCTTAGCTGCTCAGTCACAGGTTGCTCCTTTATAACCTCATACGCCACCTTGCCCTGTGTGATATTAAATTTGTATTCACATAACTGATGTGTTTTTTGCTCACCCTTTAATTTGTTATGAAACTCTTTACTAAAATAATCTACTTTTTCTTTAAACTCCCTTATAGCAAATAAGGGTTTATATTTTGCATGAAATGCTTCTATGTATTCATTAAAAACTACAATAGAATCTTGACTTAAAGACGAAGCTTTTTGAAACTCTTGGTACAGCATGTACATAAAAAAATCTTCTAGCACATCCACATTGATTCTTAAAAATAATCTTTTATTTTTGATAACAACTGCCCTGCTAGCTCTGTCGTACTTTCCACTAGATAAAAGGTCATTTAACGCTTCAACAGAACGCACGTTCATATCACTTGGCATATCTTCACGATTCATAATTTTACACATAACCTGTATAAGATTTGGTTTGTGTGACACTACCGCAGCAAAAGAGTGAAAAAATAAAAACATAATATGTTAACAATATTGATTTCTATTGTAATGAAAAACATGTTGCTTAATAAAACATAAACTCCAGAAACGGTTAATCTGCAGAGCGATTCTTCCGCCAACCCTTTACAATTTTCTTCGGTGCCCGAGTTAATGCCAAATCGTATGCTTCCACATCTTCAGATAGCACCGTATCCGCACCTATAAATGCATGATCATGAATCGTTATAGGTGCAATCAAGGTACTATTGGATCCTATAAAAGCATCATCTTCAATAACGGTTTTGTGTTTGTTCACACCATCATAATTGCAGGTAATTGTTCCTGCGCCTACATTCACATTTTTACCTAAAACCGCATCCCCAATATAACTCAAATGCTTTACCTTAGAGCCTTGACCAATTTTAGACCCCTTTATTTCAACAAAATTACCCACGACTGACTCCCGCTCAAGCACAACATCGCCTCGAATGTGTGCAAATGGCCCAACGTTTACTCCCTCTTTAATATGGCAATTTTCTAGCGCGGTAAAAGGATGAATAACAGCGCCTTTTTCAATTGTCACGTTTCTCCCAATTTGCACATTTGGATGCACAATCACATCTGCCGCAATGTTTGTATCATGACGCACACTTGATGTTTCAGGGTTATAAAAAACAGCACCCTGTTCCATTAGTTTGTTTATCCATTTTTTTTGCAAACACCTTTCAATATACGCTAGATCCGCTCTTGTGTTGATGCCAGCAAATTCTTCTTCTGTTTTAAAAATGATGCTGCGACTTCCGCGGCATTTTTCCACAATTTCTGTCAAATACAACTCTGGATGTGGTTTTAATTTCGGCAGCGTTTCATCCAAAACTTTACGAGATGCTTTCATAACACCTGAGTAGGCTAAAGAGTTATTCTTCACATCTTGCGAAGCTTCTTTATATTCTACAATCGCTTCACCATTATTCAAAATCCGCCCATAAGGTTTTGTAAAATCATTTATATGAAATCCAACCAAGGTCAAATCACTAACGCTCTCAACTAACTCTCTAAGCGTTGACCGCTCAATCAAAGGAACATCTCCGCACAAAATAATACACTCTGTATATTTCTGTGGAATTTGCTTCAGCGCTTCTTGAACTGCATGCCCTGTTCCGAGCTGCGCTTTCTGAGGAATACATTTATAACCCTCATGCTCAAAATTAGCCACAATAAAAATATCATTTTTTGGCGCAGGAATTGCTTCAAGCGCATAGTCTAAAATCGTTTTTCCATGAAGCTTAAATAATACTTTTGATACATCAGATTTAAAACGCTTACTTTGCCCTGCTGCTAAAACGATATAACACAACATATGCCAAAAAGTATTTTTTGTTACCTTAGTCAGTTTAAACTGTGTATTATAACTTAACAACTACAAACAGGATTCGCACAAGGTTCGTCATCACGAGGAGCGAAGCTACATGGTGATCCGTAATGGATGACCGCACCCGCCTAAGGCGGGCTCGCCATGACGAAGTGCACATTAAAACATGCAAAAAAATAATTCTATTGCAAAACATCTTTTTACCTTTGGAGGATTCACCGCTATCAGTCGCCTCACAGGATTTGTAAGAGATAATCTCATTACGCATTTTTTAGGAAAATCCGTTTGGTATGAGCTATTCCTTATTGCATATAAATCCACAAACTGGATGCGTCGTTTTTTTGCTGAAGGTGCGCTGAATGTCTCTTTAATTCCAGAACTTGTTAAACACAGAGATGATCCAGAAAAATTTCATGCACTTGCTCAAAATACTTTTTCTCTCATATTATATACGCTTGGATTCTTTGTCTTGCTCATGGAAGTTACAGCACCTTTCTTTCTTCCGATGCTTTTCGGGCGATACGGTCAAACAGAGATTCAGCACCTTGTATTCTTGTTTCAGCTCAACTTTCCTTATGCGCTTCTCATTTCCTTATGCGCAATTTGTAACGCTGTTCTCAACACACATCAAAAATTCTATGCAGAATCATCACTCCCGATTATTCTCAATTTCAGTTTAATTATCTCTATTTATGCTTTTCGAAATTATCACCCCGCCATAACAACTGCCGCTATGTCTTACAGCGTATTAATTGCCGGAGTCATTCAAATAACATGGCTTTACTTTTTATGTCGAAAATACAGCTTTTCCCTTAAATTGAGGCGACCAAAGTTATTCTCAGATGAAACATCATTAATTGTGAAAAAAACAGGAAAGAATTCTCTTATATCCTTTGCTAATCAGATGAACTTGTTTATTGACCTCTATCTAGCAACCTTTCTACCAGTTGGCGCTATTACATACCTCTCTCTCGCAGACCGCCTGAATCAGTTCCCGCTCTCTATTATTGGGGTGGCCTTGAGCGTTGTATTGCTACCTAATTTTTCAAAATACAAAAATGGATCTCAAGAAGTTAAATCCTTGTTTCATAACTCTATCATTGGCTCTCTGCAGCTTTCTTTACCAATCACCTTTTTGATGATTGCTTTGGCGGATCCAATTTTTTATGTTTTATTTTTTCATGGAAAATTCACCCTCGCTGATACAATTAACACAGCAAAGACTCTTAAAATGTATGCATTTGGCATTCCGTTCGTGATTCTAACAAAAGTTTTATTGAGCTTCTTGTTTTCGCGTAGCATAACTAGGGTCCCTTTATATAGCGCTATTCTTTCTGTTGTAACAAATACGATTATAAGTGTTGTTTTACTCCCTTATGTGGGGCATTTGGGTATTGCAATCGGAACATCCATCGCAGCTTGTCTAAACTGCCTATGCCTAGTCACTTACATATATTTAGAATACCCTGAAATGTTAGAAGACTATCATGATATTCTTGCGGTAATAGTATGGAGTATTACCTGTGGTATGGTGTGCTATTTCATTAAAATCAATTTCTTGCCAAAATTTTACCCATCTTTTCTTGAAAACAGCATTTTCATTCTATTGGCTACAGGATTTTTTAGTGGATTGTATTATGGTATTGGATACAAAACCGGTATAGTGAAATTTTCGAAAAAAAATTAAAAAAACGCATGATTTAATTCAAAAATAAGTTATACTAATGTTGTGTATATAAAAAATATTACTATGAGTTTTTACATACCAAAATCAGATTGCTCACAACTTACATTTGTGGATTTTCTGAAACATCGTCATACACCTATTCCTGAAACAACAAAAGTTATAGGGCTGTTTTCTGCGTACAGAACGCCAGGAGACTTTGAACTATCTGTTTTATATCATAGACGAAACTTTTATATTGAAAACTTTGATTTTTCTTGTTTGCCCGCACATAGAACAGATGACCCTGATTATTGTGATATTGAAAACCACTATGAGACGGCGCTCATCCTGCCATATGACTGCCCCACACCCAATTTACCTTACAATTCAGAGTTTGTTTTGCAAGGAGATCCTGCAACAATATATAATTATAAAGATTTTTGGAAACGCGCTACATTAACCCCTTATTTTTCACAATCTTATTTTTACGATCCAAAGCGCGCTCTAAAATTTACAGAGCGTCTAAGATTTTATGGAAATTTGGAATTTTTTGAAAATTTTTTCAAAAGCCTATTAAAAAAATATAAAAACATCATCGTTTCAAGTTCATTTTGGGATTTGCATGGGTTTGGATATGTAACGCGGAATTTTAGAAACACCCGTTTTAAAAAAGATTTTCCAACGCTCGATCATATTATGGAGCAACATACCCATCATTTTGCAGGTAGTACAGGTCATGAACGTATTCATAACGTTCATCATTTTTTGCATCATTTGAAACGCAAACACACGCCTTGCCCTCTTCCATGTATATCACTTGAAGGTATTATTAACTGGAATAATGCCTTTGAAGTTATGAATCACTACACATATCTTGGAGGTCGTTTTTGCTGGGAAAAATGCCAAACTGAGGATGAAGGTTGCGATACCTGTGATCCTTCTATTGTAACCTTATGCCCTAAAACGTTTATTAAGCTTTTAGATGATAAAAAAGCCCTTAGAATTTTGACGTAATTGCATTTCTGACCTAAAGTAAGCTTTAATAACTAAAGCATTAAAAGGCGTCATGACGAATCTTATAAAATATGAAGCATATAAAACATGGCATCGACAAAGCGCTCAGACAGCATAAAAACAAAAGAGGTTTTTTACACGGACGTCTACTTGCTGAGTGGGATAAAATTGTTGAAAAGCCAATTGCGAAAATGACGCAACCCTCTAAAGTGATATGCTACAGAAATTTGCCCGGGGTATTGGTTCTAAACACAACCAGCTCCTCTTCGCTTTTTCTACACACAATGGAAGAAGAGATCATACAAAAAATCAATACTTATTTTGGTAAAGAGCTTATTAAAGCACTAAGATACAAGCATGTCCTAAAACTCGAAAAACCTGTAAAGAAAATAGAACTAACATTATCAGAAGAAAATCTTCAAAAAATAGATCTTTTATTGGAAGATTTTGAAGATGGCGAAATGAAAGATAGTTTAGAACGGCTTGGAAAAGCAATTTTGCTTAAACAGAAAAAGGATAAGTTGCAATGATAGATAAACTGAATCGGGGATTTATTTTTATTAAAGGTGCGGAAACGCTAGATTTTTTACAGGGACTTTTAACATGTGATATCCGTAAGGTAAGCACGTCATCACGAGGAGCGGAGCAACGTGGCGATCCAGCAACTGGATGGCCGCGATTTTCTGACGAAAATCTCGCCATGACGGGATCATCGGCTTTGTATGGGTTTCTCTTAACCCCCAATGGACGCTTCTTATCTGACGTCTTTATTACATCTTATAAAGATGGATATCTACTTGAAGTATATGATAAACAAAACTTTCTAACCGTATTAAATCGATATAAATTAAATCGAAATGTTGAGATTGAGGATGTTGAAGGGTATGTGGGGTGGTCTTTGCCTCGCCATCCCGAGTCGAAGACGAAGGATCTTCCTGAGTCTATCGCGAGAAGATCCTTCGCGCTATGCACTCAGGATGACGAGGTTTATTACAAAGACCCGCGTTTTTATGGTTACCGATTTCTTTCAAATACACCCATGGAAAATTTCGAAGAGTACCATTATCACCGCATTAAAAGCGGTATTTCAGATCCACCATGGGAACTCATTCCCTTGAAGAGTATTATATTGGAACATAACATACCTGAAGACGCTGTTAGTTATAATAAGGGCTGTTATATTGGACAAGAACTTATTGCTCGAACACACCATCAAGGCGTTGTACGTAAAAAAATCACTGTGTGTAACATTGAGGATGCGTCACAACAAGAAGGAACTATATACTCTGTAAGTCAAAATTTATGCTTAGTAATGAAGCGTCAAGCCTAACGTAACACCGGCGCAGGCTCTAATTTAGATGCTTTCACCGAAGGATACAGCGTTGCCAAAAATGTAAATCCCAAACTCATCAAACACACATAAAAAATATCTTGATATGCTACTACAGACGGAAGCTGAGATAAGAAATACAGTTCAGGATTAAAAATTTTCACATGAAACACGCGCTCAATAAATTGGGTGATTTGATTAATATACTGACTCACAAACACGCCTACACATGCACCCAAAAATGTTCCGCTCACACCAATCATAGAGCCACTTAATAAAAAGATATTTCTCACGCCACTTCTCTGCATGCCCATCGATCTTAAAATCGCAATCTCTTTGGTCTTATCTTTTACGAACATTGTTAAGCTCGACACAATGTTCAAAACTGCGATCACAATCATAAGCGCCAAAATGATAAACATAACATTCTTCTGCACCAGCAACGCTTTAAACAAGGTAGAATCTGTGTGTTGCCAATCTAAGACATGATAAGGTCGCTCCATATGCACACCTGTTGCATCCCCTGTTTTGGTGAATACATCAATGTGATGCACCATATCCGGTTGGTAAAAAAACTGCTGCATGGTTGCAAGCGAGGTAAAAATAAATCTTCGATCATACTCGCGCATCCCTAACTCAAAAATACCTACAATTTTAAAGTCTCTTTCTTTGGGTGTAATACCAAAAATTGTTTCCTCTCCTTGAGGATTTAATAATGTCAAAGTATCTCCAACAGTCAAATTGTATTGCTCTGCAAGGCGCGACCCAATCATAACTGTATTATCATCTTGCAAATCCGCGATAGAACCTTGTTTTATGTTGTCTTTAAAATATGCGTGCTTTCTTAAGGATTCAGGATCATGCCCATACAACATCACACCATGAAATTGATCATTTTTAATCAGCAACGTGGGTTCTTCTATCACAGGCAAGGCAAGGGTTACATTTTTGTTGCGCGTCAATTGCTCTAAAATATCTTCGTATTGATCTACCCCTCCATGTTTAAAAACAACTACATGCCCTTTCATGCCAATCAATTGACGCATTAATTCTTCTTTAAATCCATTCATGACAGACATAACGATAATTAAAGCTGTTACACCTAAAAAAATTCCTGAAAATGCTAACTTTGTGATGAGAGAAGCAAACCCCTCTTTCCTACGACTCAATTTTCTGGCTAAAAAAAATTCTAATTGCATAATATCTCTGCACTGGAAGGTCGTCATAGCGAAGCTCCGCGAAAAAGGGCTGCGGCTGTCCATTTGGATCACCACCACCTCACGCGCCTCATGATGACGAACGCCCGCCGTCACCCTCTAGGCAACAGTCTATTCACAAACTCTTTAAACAAAAAGTTAATCTTTCAAATTTTTCTGATTTTTTCAAATGCTCTTTGCTTATCATTGGCAAACAGCTATACTGGCGTTAGCGAATTATTAAATTAACCTTATCAATGCAACACGCAAATGAGGACTTTAAGGGTTTGAGAGCCCTTCTTTGGCCTATACATAATTATGAACTTAAAAAATTTATTCCCACAGCGATTATCATGTTTTGTATCTTGTTTAACTATACAGTTATGCGCGATACAAAAGATGCGTTTGTTGTAAACTCTATTGGCGCAGCCTCTATTCCATTTCTAAAATTATTGATCACACCATGCGCCATCTTATTCGTGCTGATTTATGCTGAACTTGTTTCGAAATTCAGTCATGAAAAAGTGTTTTATCTGATTATTACACCGTTTCTAATATTCTTTGGTTTCTTTGGATTTGTATTATATCCTATGGTTGATATCATTCATATGTCCCCTGAAACTGTTAAGAGCTTATATGCCTATTCATCTATGAAATGGGTACATCAACTCATTGATATTATGGCGCACTGGAGCTACTCTCTTTTCTATATCTTGTCTGAAATTTGGGGAAGCGCGATGATTGCGCTTATGTTCTGGCAATACGCAAACAGAATCACAAGAAGAACAGAAGCAAAAAGATTTTATGGCTTATTTCAAACATTTGGAAATGCAGCTTTGATGCTTTCTGGTCCAACGGTTGCCTTCTGCTCAATGCCAGCAAACTTTGCTTGGGGAACATCTGTTAAACTTCTATGCGCATCTATTGTTGTAATGGGAATTATTGCAATGCTTGTATTCCGTTGGATGCACACAACTGTGTTGACAGACAAAAAATACTACGATCCATCTGAAACTCAACAAAAGAAAGAGAAAAAGAAAAAACCAAGCCTAATGGACAGCATGCGAATTGTTTTCCATAGCAAAGAACTTGGGTACATCGCAATTCTTATGATCAGCTATGGGATCACTGTTAATATCGTAGAGCTTCAATGGAAAGATCAAATGAAAATTTACTTCCAAGGAAATCTCGGTGCATACAATGCCTTTATGGGATGGCAATCTTTCTATATTGGTTTGGTAACTGTGGTATTTAGTTGGTTTATTGGTACAAACATCCTAAGACGCGCACCTTGGAGAGTTGCAGCCCTTATTACACCAGTTTTACTTCTATCACTTGGTGGAATTTTCTTTGGATGCATCGTATCTCAAGACTTTATGGCGAGCCTTCTTAAAGGTTTTATTGAAAGTCCAGTAGCAGGCGCTGTATTTGTTGGATTGGCGACAGTTGTAATTTCAAAGTCTATTAAATATGCTTTGTTTGACCCAACAAAAGACTTGGCTTATATGACATTGGATGAAACGGCTCAAACAACTGGTAAAGCTGCTGTTGACGTAATTGGCGGACGCGCTGGAAAAGCTGGTGGAGCGCTTGTTCAAGCTACTTTCTTGATTATCTGCGGAACAAAAGTTTTAGCGGATATTGCACCTTACACAGGTGTTGTATTCCTGATCATCTGTGTAGCATGGATTTGGGCGGTTGTTGGTTTGAGCCGCAGAATTAACCCTGCACACATTCCGCACAAATAAGATTCTATGTCATCCTCTCACTCTCGTTTTGTTGTTCTCGATACGGAAACAACAGGCCTTGACCCTCTCAAGGGTGATCGGATCATTGAAGTTGCTTGTCTTGAGCTAGATCAAGGTCTGTACCCTACTGACCGAACTTATCATCAGTATATAAACCCTCAACGCGAAATTGGGCGAGCAGCTTATAATGTTCATGGGATTGACAACGAGTTTGTTAAAGACAGTCCATTGTTTGCAGATATAGCACCAGAGCTATGGGATTTTATCAAAGATGCGCGATTGATTATTCATAATGCCGAGTTCGACGTAAAGTTCTTAAACTCTGAATTTGCACGATTAGATTATCCAACAATTCATATTGATCAGTCGATCGATACTCTTAAAATTGCACGCAAAAAATATCCAGGTATGGCAAACAATCTTGATGCGCTATGCAAACGTTTTAGCATTTCTTTAGAAGATCGTGAAAAACACGGAGCATTAATTGACGTCAGGCTACTTGCTTCCGTATATATTGAACTAACACAAGGCGGAAGACAGCAAAGCTTTTTGAATACAGAAAAACAAAATAGAGCTGAAGTTGGTAATGTATCCTCTATCAACAGACGAACTTGTGAGCCTAGAACGTTTGATTACCCTGAAACTGAAAATCACAAAGACTTCATCAAGAAAAATTTCAAAGAAAATCTTTGGGGGTATTGATTCAAGTCTCTGCACATCGTCATGATGAGCGAAGCGTGGCCATCCATAATGGATCACCATGCCTTGCTTCACAAGGCTCGTGATGACAAGCCCTATGCGAAGAAAAAAAATACCCGTGTTTTTTCAGGGTATTTCTTTTGTGAAATTTCCTAAACAATAAATCTAGGAGGGAAACCTTCTACTGGGTAAGTTAAAAAAATAAAGAGACAAATGTTTGTAATATTTATGTGTCTCCTCTTGCTATGCGATTTACTTTCGCTGCCTGAGGACCATTCAACCTTCATATCAAAACAGTCTATTGTGAATCATATCACAGGTCGGTAAAGGCAAATCTCCTTTGATTTTATAAATAGACTGCGCAGTATAAGCGCCTTCTGCCGTCAAGTTGTGCTTTTTCCTAAACTCATCAAATGACATTCCAGAAGCTAGCGCTAAACCAAGCTTATAATTTCTCGAATTTGCACTTCCGCATGTTAAAACCAAATCCCCTACTCCTGCATAGGTTAACAGAGTGCGATCATCAAAATCCGCTTTCCAAAACGTCTTACCTACAAGGCTCATTTCTTGAAATGCATGAGTAAATAAAGCGGCTTTTTCATTTAAACCTTTCTTTTGACCTTCATAATATCCAGCTGCAATGGCGAACACATTTTTCATAAAACCAGCAACCTGTATACCGCATACATCATGCCAAGCTTCTAATATAAAATGACTTTGTGAAAGCGCATCGCAAATTGCTTCAGCATTTGGGCCTGCTATATTGGCATAGGATTTTTTATACTCTACTAATTCACATGCAAAATTTGGACCCCCTAAAACATATAAAGGATTTTTTAAAGTTGTTTTTGCATATTCTGTCATCAAGTACGGTTTATTATCTTTGACATATAAACCTTTAGAACAAAAAATAATAGGAATATGCTTAGGCAGTTCTTTTTTTAGTCGACTGACAACTTCTTCTATAACTTGCGCTGGCGTCGCAACAAATAACACATCACAATCTGGATCAATATCAAGACTGATTTCAACAGACTTAGGAATTTTTACATCGGGAATAAAGCAGTTGTAACCAGATAATAATTCTTCAAAATATTTAGGAAGTGTGATGAGGCGGATTTTATGATTTGGAGAAAAAGCTATAGCTAAAGCTGTTCCAAATGCACCTGCGCCTAAGATGTTGATTTTCATTGCGACTACCTTTAAGCATATAAGTACAGCCCGCCTACGCTAAGGCTTCGGCGAGGCTTCCATTTCGCACGCTACGACGTAGTCACGTCGTAGCTAAATTTTGCTAAAAGCAAAATTAGCGAAGACGGATGGTGGGCCTAGCAGGATTCGAACCTACGACAGCACCGTTATGAGCGGTGAGTTCTACCGCTGAACTATAGGCCCTCAGCACTATTTTGCTGCATTTATAGCTATAAATCAAGAAAAGCTTGACCTATTCTATAGGCTTGCTGCTAAAATTAACCGAAGATTCTAATTATCATATTCATGTTCACTTTATTTTTTTTAATGCCACAACCCACACAAACCGCACTGCTTAAAACAGAAGTTTTGAAACTGCAAGGCTATGGGAAAATTACAAATGGTTTAATAAAAAAAATTGCAGCCAATGGAGAATTAGAAATCAAAAATTCAGAAATTGAAGCAATTGATATAAATGGAACACTTTATCTTCAAAACGTAATTATTGATCACCTTAAAATCAATGGCGTTCTCACTATTGAAGCTGGCCGCATTACTACTGTGTTATCCAATGGTGATTTCAAAGCAACAGGCACGCAAATAACAAAAGCTGAGTTGCGCTCTAAAGAAATAACGATAAAATCCTCTAAAATTGGAAAACTTATATTTAAAAAAGATCCAAGTCATAGACAGCAAACAATCTATATATCTCGATCCCAAATCGATGAAATTATCTTGGAGGATAAAAACGCTCATATAGTTCAAGACAAATATTCAGATATAAAAAAAATAACTTATCAATAAAAGAGGAAAAATCTTATGGATATACAGGTATTAATCAATAGTCTCCATCTTGAACCTTATGCAGAAGAGTTAGAAAAATTTTCTCGCAACCATCCAGATGCCATTCACCCTTTTAAAAACGAAATTCTTGCAACGCTCAAAACATGTAAAAATAACATTACAAAATGGCATCTCCTGCAAATGCTAAAACGACTTCCTTTTGAAGAGCGGGAAGTAGTAGCACTCGAGAGTTTGTTAAAAGATCTATTTCACAATAGCCCAAGCAAAATCGTCAAGGTGGAATCTCTGCAGGCAGCTGTTGATTTATCACGTCAATATCCGGAACTCAAAGAGCTTGCTATGGGGCTTTATGAAAATGCTTTAACCTCTGCCATCCCATCACTCAAAGCTCGTGTAAAAAGATTAAAAATACAATGAACAATCTCTAAGGCGATTTGTGATTCTAGTGACCACCTTAGGTATTATCATACATATCTTAGGAATATTAGACTTTATAAATAAAACAACTATCGAAATGGATTGTATAATGTTAATGATAGATGTGTTGATTGTTTATGGATTAGTTCAGCGTAAAAACTGGGGATATTATTTAGCCCTTGGGCTTTATCTACAGCAAAGCATCATGCAGCCCTATTGGGCATATCAATCTGATGGATTTATTCTTCACTCAATAGAATGGTTTATAGCTCCAGTTTTAGTTATAACTTGCTTCTTCATTTTGCTATTCCGCAAAAATAACTTTTCTTAACATGGTATAACGTCAAATATTCGGGCTAAAATGATAATTATTAGCCACATAAAAAATCATGACTATTCCACAATTTTTATGGCGTCACATTAAGCCGTATAAATGGCTTTATGCTGTCATGATGATTGCGCCAATCGTTGCAGCATTTTATACCTTCGTATATAACTACTCCATTAAATTGTTTGTTGATAATATGCTCCAGCAATCCGAATTCAGTTATAGTAAGATCATATGGCCAATTT
Organism: Alphaproteobacteria bacterium; assembly: GCA_023898745.1. Lineage (NCBI taxonomy): Bacteria > Pseudomonadati > Pseudomonadota > Alphaproteobacteria > Alphaproteobacteria bacterium. The sequence goes on along the minus strand of CP060237.1, from coordinate 620,631 downwards.
TTCTATTTCTATTTATACAATTTTTAGTTGATGCAGCCTGGCGTGTTAGTAACATGGCTGAATGGAGCGCTGAACCAAAAGTCAGACGCTCTATCATGCTAGAGTCATTTGAATATGTGGAGCATCATTCCTATAAATTTTTTCAAGACAATTTTGGCGGAACGATCGTAACAAAACTGAAAGGTCTCGTTCATGGGTATGATAAATTTTGGGATGAAATGCATCATGGGCTTTTTTCAAAAATTCTGAAAATTGTTATTAACCTAGCCTCTCTTGTCTTTATAAACTTACATGTTGGTTTGTTTATGGCGTTTTGGTCTATTCTCTATGTATTAGCTATGCGCCTGTATTCTAAGCGCATGAATTACTTGGCATTCATGGAAAATCAAAGTAAATATGCCTTAGGCGGCTTGGTTGCAGATAATGTCACAAATATCGCTTCTATTTTTTCTTTTGCCGCAAGAAAAAGAGAGTTAAAAAGACTTGAACATGAAATTAATACAGATTTTATCCCCAAACAAGTCGCTTGCTATAAATTCGATTTTAAAGTTCAAGTTGCTGCGAGTTTTTTCTATGCCGTTATGTTTACATTCATCTTGTTTTATATGATTCACTTGCGAAGCGTTGGTTTAATAACAATTGGTGGCTTTGCCTTTGTATTCAGTACAGTTCTTTTGATATCTGAAGATATTTGGCGCGTTACAATCTCTGTGCAAGACTTTGCAAGGGCTATGGGTGATTTCAAAAGCTCATTATCAATTCTCCAAACCCCTCATGAAAATGTTGATATAAAAAATGCAAAACCACTTGTAATACAAAAGCCTAATATTATATTTAAAAACATATGGTTTGGTTTTGATGAAGATGTTTTATTTAAAGGGCTTAACTTGGAAATCAAGGCAGGTGAAAAAGTTGGGCTTGTGGGAAGATCCGGCGCAGGCAAAACATCTTTGATACACTTACTCCTAAGATATTTCCCGCTTAAATCTGGTGAAATTCTGATTGATGGACAAGATATTACGCAAGTCCAGCAAGATTCTTTGCGCAAACATATAACAGTTATTCCGCAAGATACAATTTTATTCCATAGGACTATCCTGGAAAACATACGATATGGAGATCCAAATGCAACAGACGAGCAAGTCATTGAGGCGTGTAAAAAAGCTTACATTCATGACTATATCATGACAATGAAAGATGGCTACAATACAGAAGTTGGAGAGCGTGGCATTAAACTTTCAGGCGGACAAAGACAACGTATTGCAATCGCACGCGCGATCTTAAAAGATGCGCCTATTTTGGTTTTAGATGAGGCAACATCTGCATTAGATAGCCAAACAGAAGAGTTAATTCGCAAGAGTTTGGATACGTTAATGAAGGATAAAAAGAAAACAGTTATTGCAATCGCACATCGCCTTTCCACCTTGCAAACTATGAATCGCATTGCGGTTTTAGATAAGGGAAAAATTGCAGAAGAAGGAACGCATGATGAGCTCGTGAAAAAATCCAACAGTATCTATAAAGAGCTATGGAATCGCCAACAAAGGATTTAACATGAATATTCCGCAGTTTTTATGGCATCATATCAAGCCTTATAAATGGCATTACCTCACCATGTTGATTGCACCTATTATCACTGCGTTTTATGCTTTTGTTTATAACTATTCAATTCGACTAATTATTGATGCCATGATACAAAAAACAGCGTTTGGCTATAGTGCGGTTTTGTTTCCGATCGTTTTGTTTTTTTTTATACAATTCGCTATTGATGCAGCCTGGCGTATTAGTGACATAGCAGAATGGCGAGCTGTACCGAAAGTAAAGCAATCCATTTTAAGCAATTCTCTTAATTACGTGCAACATCACTCTTACATATTTTTTCAAACTCATTTAACTGGAACGATTACAACAAAAATCAATGCTTTACTCCTTGGATATGAAAAATTTTGGCAAGAAGTTCATCGCGGATTATTTTCAAAAATTCTGAAAATTCTCGTCAATTTAACCTCTCTAGTATTCATCAATGTATATGTTGGTTTATTTATGGCATGCTGGTCGATGTTATATGTTTTTGTTATGAGCTTCTATGCTAAACATCTCAAACATTTGGCATTTTTAGAAGCGCAGAGTAAATATACATTAGGTGGATTAATATCCGACAATCTTACCAACATCACATCTCTATTTTCTTTTTCAACCAGAGACAAGGAGTTAAAAAAATTCAACAAACAAATCACTCAAGATTTTGTTCCCAGGCAGATTGAATACCTTAAATACAATTTCAAGACTTCCATTATGATCAACGGCTTTTATGCAGTTATGTTCATCTTCATATTGTTCTATATGATTCACCTCAAACAAATTGGCTTAATTACCGTAGGTGGATTTGCATTCGTATTTGGAACAGTTTTAATGATCTCTGAAGATATATGGAGGATTACATTATCAATTCAATGGTTTACAAAAGCTATGGGAGATTTAAAAAGCGCGCTATCTATTTTGCAAATTCCCCATGAAAATTTAGATAAGAAAAATGCAAAACCTCTCATTGTAAAAAATCCTAGCATTGAATTTAAAAATGTAAGATTTGCCTATGATGACAAACTGCTGTTTCAAGAATTAAACCTTGATATTAACGCAGGTGAAAAAATAGGACTGATAGGAAAATCTGGTGCAGGAAAAACAACATTGATTTATTTATTGCTGAGGTACCTTCAACCTCAATCAGGTGAGATTTTAATTGATGGACAAAACATTGCTGATGTCACACAAAATTCTGTACGAACAAATATATCTATCATTCCACAAGAGACCATTTTATTTCATAGAACCATCATGGAGAATATCAAATATGGAAACTTTGATGTTACAGATGAAGATGTTATAAAAGCTGCTCAAAAAGCACATATCCATGAGTATATTATGGCACTTAAAGATGGTTACGAAACGCAAGTTGGAGAACGTGGCGCAAAGCTATCTGGTGGACAAAAACAACGCATCGCTATTGCTCGGGCATTTTTAAAAAATGCACCTATTTTAATTTTAGATGAAGCGACTTCTGGATTAGATAAAGAAACACAAGAACTTGTTCGAAAGAGCTTGAGAGAGTTTATGAACGATAAGAAAAAGACAGTAATTGCTATTGCGCATGATGTGGAAAATTTGCAAAGCCTGGATCGTATTGTTATTTTAGAGAAAGGAAAAATTACAGAAAAACATATAAAAGGAACATAGTATGAATTTTAAAAGTGACAATATAGCCCCTATTCATCCACATATTCTAAAAGCCATTTCTGATGCAAATACCGGACTGCAAAATTCTTATGGGGACGATGAATATTCAAATGCATTGAAAGAAAAAATCTCTCAAATATTTGAAAAAGATGTGGAGATTTTTCTTGTTTCAACAGGAAGTATTTCAAACTGCTTGGCACTATCTTCTTTATGCTTACCCTATCAAACAATTTATTGCCATAAAAACGCTCACATTAATACACATGAAGCTGGGTGCATTGAATCAATGGGCTATAAACTCACACCGGTAGATGGCTCAGATAACAAAATAGACCTCTGCACATTAAAACTCGCAAAAGAGACGCAACTTCTTTATGCGCCACATATGGTAAAACCTGGCGCTATAAGCCTCACTCAACCAACAGAAATTGGAACAGTCTATACGTTGGATGAAATCAAAAAACTAAAACAGCTAGAACTCCCAATCCATATGGACGGCGCAAGATTCTCAAATGCCTTAGCTTACCTTGGAGTGTCTCCAAAAGAAATGATTCAACATATTGATGTATTATCATTAGGCGGCACAAAAAATGGATGTATGATCGGAGAGTTGGTTGTATTTTTCAATAAAGATTATGCGAAAGATTTTTCGTATCGCGTCAAACGCGCTGGGCAACTGTTATCAAAAACCCGTTATGTAGCCGCTCAAATGATCGCTTATTTTGATGTATGGATTGAAAACGCCCAGCATGCTAATAAGCAAGCAAAAAAATTATTCGATATACTGAGTCAAAACTTTAAGCCAGCCTACCCTATAGAAACTAATCAGGTGTTTTTTCATATGGATATAAAAAATGCACAAAAATTACAGGAAGCAGGTGTAAAGTTTTACCATTGGGAAAAAGATATCTACCGCTTTGTGACGCATTTTATGACGACAGATGAAAAAATTAATCAGCTTCAAAGACTTATAAACAGCTAAAATGCTGCGTCACCCCTATCGCATCCAAAAATCCCTGCTCATGCGAAATCACAATCAGCGTTCCAGGATAATCTCTTAAAACTTGAATCACATGTTCTTTTGTTTCTAAATCTAAATTATTTGTCAGCTCATCCAAGATCAACAGTCTTGGTGTATGCGCTCCAATTTGCGCTAAGCTCAAGCGCGCTTTCTCACCTTCAGATAAACAGCTAGCTTTTGTATTCACTTGCTCATCTGTACGAAACAAATAATCATTAAGGTATTTTCTTTTATCCAGAAGATCTTCAAAATGCTCTAATACAGTTTTATCTGGATCAAGTGTTTTGTAATGCTGATCTAAATGCCCTATATGCTCTTTTTTTGGAACTATCCACTCACCTGATGTCCACACAGATGGGTCACCTAAAATCGCTTTAATTAAAGTCGTTTTGCCTGAACCATTTTGACCTGTAATTGCTAATCGATCATTCTTACTTAAAGCTAAGTTGATATTTTTTAAAACTGGTTTATCAGGATGATATCCTGCTGTACCATCCACAACGAGGATGTCACTATTGTTATCTAGCGTTTCTAAAGAAAATTTAGGCTTAATAACTTCAGGCAACTGCAGTTCTTTTAGTCTCTCTGATATGTCTTGTCTTTTTTCACCTAATGTCTTTTTTCTATCTCCGGTAGTTTTTGCCGCTTGCTGCTCTTTCATTTTTGCAACCATTGCTGGCCATTTTTTTTCTTTGGTGCGTTTTTCGCCTCTTAGCCTACTTTTTTTAGCTCTCACTTGCTCATCCATAAGATCTTCATGAAGATATTTCTTCTCTTGATTTAACTTTAGTTTTTTTTGTTCAAGAGAATGCTGTTGTAATTCAAGCTCTCGTTTATAATCTTCATAGCTCCCCTTAAAAATAGAGATTTGATCATCTTTAATATGCCACAAAATCCCTTCCATCAAATCCATGTCATGGGTCGCTATCACAAGTGTGCCTGGATAATGTTTCAACAGTTGGAGCAATGATTTTTTATTCCGTGAATCCAAATGATTTGTTGGCTCATCTAATAAAAGCATCTCAGGGTCTACAGATAATGCTTTGGTTAAAGCCGCGTTAAATCTCTCGCCTCCGCTCAGCGCTTCAAATCCTTTGATCATTTGCGGAACATATCCAACCTGAACATCATCACACTGTTTCAAGATGGATTTCAAAAGAGTCGATTTACCCGCACCATTGCGACCAATTAAAATAATTCGATCACCATAATGAATCGTTGCAGAAAAATCTTCAATTTTTGTAAATGGAAGTGATAGGTCTTTTATAATGATTGGTTTGTGCATAAAATTCTCCTTGGTATTTAGTTAAAATCCTAATTAACAAGAAGTAATATCCATTGCACAAATTTATGACTAATTCATAATTGATAATAGGAAATTTAGTAGGAGAGTTCAACTTTGATACATGTCATCACGAGGAGCGAAGCGATGTGATGATCCATGGATGGCTACGCTACGCTCGCCATGACGCGCTTTACAGCCTCTCGTTTAGGAAGAAAAAAACCGCCCATGAAACCCAATAGAGGCAACATAATCACGCATAGGCTGTGAATACACCAACTCCATCGTTTGAGCATTCAAAACATACAAATATGACTTTCTTTCCGCGGTGTTAGACATAATCCCGATAAGCCATCCGTCATCTTCTGTGCTAGCCTTACAAGATTCTTCGCTACGCTCATAATGACGACGTATAAAGGCAGGCTCACCAAAAATACAATCTTTTTTGCTGAAACTTTTCATATCGCCATTCAGATCAATTTTTAATAACCCTACGCCCATTTGCTCAAACTTTTTTGATAAATCCGTCCTTAATGCATAAATAAAACGATAGTTTTTTCCAGCAATCTCAGGATTAATCACGGGAAATTCGCAGGCTCTTTCATGCTCGACCACCACCGGCTCAGCATCCTGCTTCAACACAATGCGCATCAAACGATTGTTCACATTTTTCTCTTCCAGCGATACAAGGGGCTTATCATAACCCACAACATCAATATTTATAGAACCATTATCTTCAAAGGCATTCGCAATATGATAGTAGAAAAATGACTTTGTAAAAAATTCCTTCACTTCGCCTGTTTTTTTATCGATACATAAAACGCGTGTTTTTTCTTCAGGATAAAACTCAAAACTCTTCATAAAAGCTGAAAATAAGTTAGGAAACGGTCTAGATAATCGAAACGGAATTTCCAACAAAATGAAATAATTTTCTGTAACGGCAAAACTATGCATATAGGCTGGAGTATGTGTTGTAATCCTGCAAATAGGAATGCGGCAACAATCTTGAATTTTATATACAACATAGTCTGTGCTAAACAAACCAAAATGCATCATATAACTATATGAATCTTTGATAAACGCATTTTCATAGATACGACTTTTAGGAAGCTCGTCTTTCCACTCTAAAGCCTTTCCTGTCAAAAATATCTGAGGCGGTGTTTCTGTCGTTACAAAAACATCTTTTTTTATATCTTGAACTTTAGCCTTAAAGGAATGCGCATTCAGCATTTGATTGAACAAATGCGTATTACCCGTTTTTTGATAAAACCCATCATGCTCCGCCTTGCCAGATTTTTTGTACTGCTCATACGCAGAAGATGGCACGGGAAATCTCTCATACTGCACCTCTCCTTTTGAAAACTTAAATGCATAAACCACACCAAGCTTATCAAATGGATGAAGGTTTTGATCTTTTCCTTTTATCTCAGGAACCAACTTCACAAATGTACCATTAATATCTTTAGGCGCTAAAGTCTTAGCTTCTAATGAGAGAAATAAAAAAAACATAGGAATTTTCGTACGTACCTTGCTATTATTATGCCTAGCTTTTTGCTTTCCAGGTAAGATACATGCGAAAATAAAACAAAAAAATTCATGAAAGCTATTTTAGATTTCATCATCAACCAGATAAAAAAGTATTATCAGCCGTCAGATAAAGAGCTTGAGAGGATAACGCTTGAACCATGTAAATTTAAGCAGCATGGCGATGTCACAACTAATGCTTTTATGATTTTAAAAAGCAAACTTCTCGATACTGAAATTCAAACTATTCAGGATGATATTGAAAAAACCTTTCCAATTCAAAATATCGAAAAGGTTGGTCCAGGATTTCTCAACATTAAATTTCATAAATCTTTTTGGCAGAATAAACTATTAGAAGATATAGCGCCAGAGAATATCGGGCAAAATCAAAAAATCTTGCTCGAATTTTTATCCGCAAACCCTACGGGCCCTTTACACATTGGTCATGCAAGAAATGCAGTTTTAGGCGACACATTAGCGCGCATTCTCACGACATCTGGTTTTGATATAACTAAAGAATACTATATCAACGATGCGGGCAACCAAATCGATATGTTGGGCAGATCTTTAGAGCTTAGATACAAAGAGCAACACGGTTACAAAATCAAAGATGATGATTTCACAGAAGATATGTACATTGGAGAATACTTAAAGGACGCTGCTCAGACGATAGATGAAACACCGCGCGATTTTAAATCCTGCGCCGTTGGAAAAATGATGGATATGATTCAAAGTAATTTGAAAAAACTCAATATTGAATTCGATGTATTAACCTCTGAAAGGAAGCTTGTCGAAGATGGCGCTGTGGATAAAGCGTTTGAGACATTAAAAAAAAGTGGTGATGTAAAAGAGGGTATGCTGGAAAAGCCAAAAGATTTCCAAGGCGAATGGAATCCCCGAAAGCAATGGATTTTTGAATCTAAAAACTATGGAGATGACCAAAATCGCGCTATGAAAAAAGCAGACGGAACCTGGACATATTTTGCTAGCGATGTGGCGTATCATTATGATAAATATCAGCGCGGCTTTGAAAAAATGATCAATATTTTTGGTGCTGATCATATTGGCTATATCAAGAGATTAAAAGCAGCGGTAAAAGCCTTATCAAACGGCAAGGCTGATTTAAATATTCTTGTTTGCCAGCTTGTCAACTTCATGAAGAATGGCGAACCTCTGAAAATGTCAAAACGCAAAAACACCTTTGTGACTATGGCAGAAGTTATTGATGAGATTGGCGCAGATGCATTGAGGTTTTTATTACTCATGCGCAATGCAAACATGAGCTATGATTTTGATCTAGAAAAAGCTGTGGAACAAACCAAAGATAATCCGATTTTTTATGTTCAATATGCAACCGCCCGGATTGGTTCTTTAATGCGAAGATATAAAGGTGAATACGACAAAGATACCGTAGCGCTTTTGGAAGATGAAGATGAGATTTCACTTATTCAAGTTCTACAAGATTTTCCGCGAGCATTAAGATTAGCATGTGTGCATTATGAGCCTCATCGCTTAGCAAATTACGCTTACCAACTGGCATCAGATTTCCATAGCCTATGGAGTAAAAAAGATTATCGCTTCATTGTAGAAGACAATGCTCCTCTATCATCAGCCAGAATGTATCTTGCGCGCTATGTGTTAAATGTCTTAACGCAAACCCTAGATATACTAGGCGTAAGCGCTCCTTTGGAAATGTAGCACCGTCATCACGAGGAGCGAAGCGACGTGGTGATCCATGGATGGCCACGCTCCGCTCGCCATGACGCACATCTGTCATTAAATTTCTATTAATAAAAAAACTTCATATTTCATATACTCCAACCTCCTAGCAACTGATGTATATCGGCTTAAATTTAGGCAATGACTTGTTTATACACAGCGTCAAACCAAAGCATCCACTTAAATTCAATATCAATAGCGGTGTATCAAATAAAAGGATTGTAATTAAAAACCAAACTCCAACCTCTAACAACCCTGTGCTAAATATCTTGTTTGGACAAACATGGTGCAAAGATAAGGCGCAAATCAAAATCGAAGGTGGAGTTTCGATTCTTCCTTATACACAGAAAAAACATACCAAAAGCCGCGATGTAGCCAGTATAAAATTTGGACTTGGGTATAAATTCAGGCCACACTGGGTTATCTCTGGAATTTTAGGATACAAATTTCACAGTATTCAAGAGCTCAATATAAGTGATGAAAATGATCAAGAGTCATTGGGATTGCAAGACCAAAATGACAATGATATTAAACAAGATACAGCAAACATATGCGCAGGACTTGAGCTGCAATACACACTGAACAATAGCACTCTCTTAACAGGCGGATTGCAATATGCTTTTCCATTTAGCGCTATAACAGGGTTATTTCGATTAAAAACTAAGACAGGTGAAAAGCTTCGAGAAGATAATGGGCTGCACGCTATGCCCATGATTTCCAATAGCTTATCATTTATACGCTTCACATTTGGAGTGGTTTTTGATGTTAAACGCCAGCAATAACTACGTCCTCGTTTTCAGCAAGCTCCTCTTGAATTTTATTGATTAAATCTTTTTCCAAAAACATGTACGTCATTTTCACAGCAGCAGCAACCGCAACCTCATCAGAATCCCCATGACCTTTGATTGCGAGTTTGGAAAATCCAAGCAAAGGAGCCCCATTATGCTGTCGCCAATCCATATATTGTTTCAATTTATTAAGCCCTAACTTCACCCCAAGTCCTACAATTTTTCGCATCCAGTTTTTTGTAAAGTAGCTTTTGAGCATTTTTGTCAAAAAAGACTGAAATCCCTTAACGGTTTTAAGTGCAATATTTCCGCCATATCCATCTGTCACAAGAACATCAATATCATCACTAAATAATTGACTTGCTTCTGCAAAACCTTGATAGTTTAAAATCTTAGTGTCTTTTAAGATTTTGTGGGCTTTAATAGTTTGAGGGAAACCTTTCATTTCTTCCACGCCTACATTTAGAAGCTTAATACGAGGGTTTGATTTATTGAGCATAATTCTTGCCATTGCATCGCCCATAAGTGCAAATTGCACTAACTCTTTCTCTGACACCACTAAAGAAGCGCCAAGATCTAAAACGACTTTATGGCCATTTTCAGAAGGAATAGTTGCAGGTAGTGCAACCTTGGTAATAGATGGTAATAAATGCAATATTTTCCAGCACAGTGCAATATATGCACCTGTAGATCCTAGCGAAAGAACCGCATCCGCCTTTCCATCACGCACAGCTGTAATCGCAAGGCCCATAGTAGTATTTGGACCTTTTTTAAGAGCTTTCAATGGACTCTCATGCAAATCAATCACTTCATCCACATAAACTGCATCTGAAATGCTTTGAATATTCACTAAAAGCGCTTTATGTTTTTTTGGAATAAAAATTTTGAATCTTAAGTTTGAATCGCCGATCTCTTCATAAGCCTGCTTTACACCTTTAATAACAGCTTCAGGCCCATGATCACCCCCCATTGCATCAACAGCTATGGTAATGGCCTTTTTAGAGATCATATCTCACCATCATTCTGAGTTGAAGGCAAAAAATCTACAAGAAATTCACTTAGATCCTTCCAGCCAAATCTCTCAGGATGACCAACTAAAGTCATGCGAAAATTAATCTTCGTCTTTCACTTTTTGTGCAATAATTTGTCGCCCATTATATATGCCACAACTCGGACAAACATGATGTTGCAACTTATATGAACCACATGAATTGCATTCAACCAAATTTACAGGTTTAACAGTCTTTCTATGAGCGTTTCTCATACCTCGCCTTGAAACACTTACTCTTTTCTTTGGAACTGCCATGTACGTAACCTATTTTATCTATATAAGGAACTGTACCATATTTTAAACACAAAGTTAATATGATTAAATGTGAATAAGATAAAATATAAACTGGAGCCTGTCATCACGAGGCGAGCTTAGCTCGTCGTGGTGATCCATGGATGGCCACGCCCGCTTACAGCGGACTCGCCATGACGACATCAAAATGATCTTAGCACTCCTTCCACACTTAAAAAACCAACTTCTTCTGCGAGGCTTTTTGGCACTTTTCTTTGCTTTTATTACGCATATGACACTCGGAAATGCAGCAATTCAATACTTAAAACGCTTACAAGAAAAAGGACAGCCCATAAGACATTACGGCCCAGAAACCCATCTTAAAAAAGCGGGAACACCTACGATGGGTGGAGTTTTGCTGCTATTTTGCGTCTTTACTAGCGCCATACTTTTTTCAGATATAAGTAACAATCTTATATGGATCTCTCTGCTATCCATGGGGCTATTTGGTGGAATCGGTCTTTATGATGATCTCCAAAAAATTAAATTACATTCTGCTGAAGGCATTCGCGCACGCACAAAATTCGCTTTACAGTGGATTGTTGGCATTGTCATCACATTATTATTCGCAAAAAACTACACGATCTATTTGCCTATTATTCACACTTTCATTCCCTTAGGTATCGCATTCCTCCTATGGAGCGCATTTGTAATTGTTGCATCTAGCAATGCCTTAAACTTAACAGATGGTTTGGATGGGTTGGCAATTTTTCCCGTTATCACGACAAGTCTTGCTCTAGGAATTATGATCTATACAGGTAATTACACACTCGAGCAAGAGCTTCTGGTATTATTAAGCGCATGGATCGGCGCATCCTTAGGGTTCTTATGGTTCAACGCCCCTCCGGCAAAAATCTTTATGGGGGATGTCGGCTCTCTTGCTTGTGGCGCTTCTTTAGCAACAACCGCCTTAATGATCCAACAAGAAATTTTGTTTGCTATGCTAATTGGTGTATGTGTTATCGAGACTGTATCTGTTATCATTCAAGTGTTTGTGTTTAAGCGCACTGGCAAACGGGTATTCTTGATGACCCCTATTCATCATCATTTTGAGAAAAAAGGATGGGCGGAAACAACAGTTGTTGTAAGGTTTTGGATTGCGTCTGTTGTTCTAGCTTTCATGACCTTGGCTGCCTATTTCTTCTTATAAATATACGGATAAAACGTCCACACCTCTTGAACGCCCAATTTATCAGATATTGGACTGCCATAGCATCAGACAATAGCACCTCACAGGAGTAGCATCTTCAAATCCAGGTTCGGCATATAAAATTTTCCACTGATGAATTACTTCTTCAGACCCACCAAAAAATACATCGTTCATAATATTTAAAAATTGCTCGAACGCCTCTTCGCTTCTTATGCGTTCTATAGAAATACCTTCTGGTAAACGGGCATTGAATATTATCTCCTACATCACCAATCATACCCTTTATTGCATCAACCGCTTCAAAACCCTTTTGCACTACAATTGCTGTTAACACTTCTTCCTGTTCTTGCACATATCAAACAACACCTCCGGGGTATTTCTTTGAAAACAGATGAACATGGAAACAAGCAAGCTTATTGATTTTTATGGAGTGGAAATTTACCAGATACTCCTGTAAAACTTGCAAAAATTATGCCATCTATCATGCTATCACTCTGTTGAAACTTATATTAACCACATTCTCAATCACACAAACTGTTTAGCGCTGTAATTACATAATTTATATGCACTCTGCGCATAATTACTGGCATTTATTCATACAAATTTGATAAACTTACGAAAGTTAACTCAACCTTGTAGAGATGACAAACGATCGTCTTATAAAACTTGCAAGCATTGCAGCTATTTCAACATCTTTAATCTTAATTATCTTAAAGATATATATCTGGATTGTGACACAGTCACTCAGCGTAGAAGCATCTCTCTTTGACTCTCTATTGGATGCTGTTACATCCATTATCAATTTCTTTGCCATTATTCATGCAACCAAACCTGCAGATTCTTGTCATAGATTTGGGCATGGAAAAATTGAATCTTTAGCCTGCTTCACGCAATCTATTTTTATTGCGTTTTCTGCTCTATGCCTGCTGTATTCCATTATCCAGAATTTTATACACCCTGAACCTCTAATAGATACAGGTTATGGTTTCTTCTGGATGATTATTGTCTCCATCTTGACTCTAGCCCTCATCTTGTTCCAACGACATGTCGTACGCAAAACAAATTCCCAGATCATTAAAACAGATAATTTGCACTATGAAACAGATTTATTTGTAAACGCAGGCGTCCTACTAAGCTTGGCTTTGTCTTTAAAATTTCAATTTATTTATCTGGATATTTTGATTGGCATGATCATCGTGTGCTACGTACTAAGCTCCTCTTTTGATATCTTAAAATCCTCTTGCAATGTTTTGTTAGATCGAGAATTGCCTGAAGAAGAGCGTCTTAAAGTTATTGCGGTTGTGAATGCACACAAAAAAATAGAAAAACTTATGAACTTACGCACGCGCTCATGTGGAAATCATAACTTTATTGAACTCACACTTAGCTTTGACTCAAAACTTACGGTCAGCCAAATTCAAGCACTTTCTAAAAAAATCACGCAAGAAATTCAGGAAAAAATTCCTGGCGCGGATGTTGTGATACAGCTTCCTCACTAAAAACAAAACGCAGCCACGTCATCACGAGGAGCGAAGCGACGCGGTGATCCATGTGATGGATTGCCGAGCTCTCTTCGAGAGCTCGCAATGACAACATTCTGATGCAATTTTTCATTGACAAAAACTCATTTTTATTATAAAATAGTAATAAAACTATAATAATAATTATGTATCTCCAATTAAAAAATATTATGACAGACGAGATGTGTAAAAAGCTCATTCAAATTTATCAAAATAAACATCGTGTAGGAAGAATTAACAAGCAAGTATTTGAGTTTTTTACGCGATGGAACAAAGATGTTGATATGTGGATTAAAGATTATTTGAACGCGCAAGTCATCCCCCTAGCAAAAGAAAAATGGAATTTTAATAAAGACCATTTCACAAACATAAAAGTAAGAGAATATCCAACCGGAACCTTTTATGAACCTCATGTGGATTTCCATCATCCTCAACCTTCCAGAATTTACTTGAGCTTTTCTATTGCCTTAAATAGCGAGTTTGAAGGCGGTGAATTTGTATTAGAAGGTGATAAAAAATTCCCAATTAAAAAAGGTAATGGTCTTTTGTTTCAAGGAACTGATGTTCATGAAGTACTGCCTATCACCTCTGGTCAACGTATCTCTATTATTGGCCACTTGATTGCCGAGAAATAAATTTAAGGCAATAAACTTTGGTTATAATAAACCTGAGTAACGCTCTGATGAGTAGTCATTTTTTCATAAGATGCGCAATTTTAACGCTTGCGATAAGAGATTTTAAGGGGATGAAACCAAAATTTACGCAATCCCCACCCATTTTTGTGCCTCTAATAAAACAATCGAAAGTCCTGGCCGCACCTTTTCTGACAAAAGAGCGAGTGTTTAGATTCTATGAAAAATAGACGGAAGAGGTTTAAGATCCATTTAATGTAAAACCTCCATCATCCCGAGGTGCAACCGAAGGATCTTCTCCATTTTGCCTCAGAATGGGCCTGTACTCGCTATATTCGTTCAGAATGACGGCAGAAATATTAAGAAACTTTTCTCTTTTTGCTTTTTCTTGTCTTCTCTGTGCCAAGACCTACATTGTAAGCGATTTGACTGCGCTTCTCTGCATAACTTGGCGCAACCATAGGATAGTCCTGCGGCAAACTCCAACGATCACGATACTCTTGTGGTGTCATGTTATAAACTGTCTTAAGATGACGCTTCAACATTTGAAGTTTTTTTCCATCTTCAAGACACACGATATAATCTGCATGCACAGATTCTTCAACTGGAACAGCTGGAACCAAAGGGCCAGTTTTCAATACATATATGTTATCATTTCTGCTTTTAAAAAACTTATGCATTTGATCGAATACATCTTGAACCTCTTCAACAGACAGAGGTTTTCCTGTAATATACGACCCCGCAAAATCCGCTGTCACTTTCAACAACTCTGCTGGTGATAATTTCTCGCTCATTACTTTTTTATTATATTTAAGAGGTTTGTAATTAAGACTACAAAAATTCTAAATAAAAATCTAGTATTTTGTTTAATTTATTTACGTTACTTAGTAAAAAAAATAAATTTAATGTATTTTTTCTTAAAAATCAGGACATTTAGCATGAGTCCGTCATGGCGAGCCTACCATAGGTGGGCGTGACCATCCATGAATCACTACGAAGCTCAGCTCCTCGTGATGACGTCTTCACACCTAAAGAAAGCCCAACCCCTGAAACGCCTTCTGCACATCCACCTGCTTTGCATTCAAAACTTTAATCTTTTTGAACTTCTCTGTTTCACCCTTGTCAATCACAACATGACTTTTGGGCATATCAAGTAAAGAACTTAGATACTCGATAATCTCTTTATTTGCTTTTCCACGCTCTGGAGGTTCTTTGCTGTGAAGTTTGAACGCCATTTTATCGTACTTAGCCACAACGCCAACAATGCATGTTTGGGCAGCGTTGGGAACAACTTGCAGATAAAAAATAACACTCCCATTCTTTTCATGAAAAAACATATTGAGGTGTTTTTAGGTTTTGTCCTATTATAAGGTACATTTGATGGATTCTAAATCTATGCTCACAGAACGTCAATTAAATACCTGCGAAAAACTTTTAGAGAACCGAGATCAACTCTCTCCATTTTTAATTTTTTACGGAGAGCAAGGTTGCGGGAAAACATTGGCAGCTAAAACATTTACTGCCTCTATTCTAGATGTCGCAGTTGATGCATTAGATCAAACACCAATGCAAAATTACAAATACATCAACTTTGATCAAGAAGAAATAAAGCTAGAAATCCTACCACTTATCCGTGACTTTTTAGAACACAAAAACGATAAATATAAAATTTTGGTCATTGATAACGCCGATAATTTAAACATCAGCACATCTAACAGCTTGCTAAAACTGTTTGAAAAATACTATCAAAAAACGTTTGTGATTCTCATTGTTCATAATATCCATAAATTTCCCAAAACTCTACGCTCAAGATTTTTTGAGATTCCATTCGAGCATGAAATCACGAAAGATAACGAATTAACCGAACACACACAAGGCAACCAAGAGTTATTGGTATGGGTCGAGAAAAAAGGTGGGCTGAACTTTATTCACAATCTAAAGCGCCTTATGTTAACGCAATACACGACTGCTGAACATGAAGATTTTGTTCAGAAATACAAAAAAGACTATGCTTATGTTCTTATGCTTATGCGCATTATTTTGTATGTTGAAAAAAAAGTAATGGCATTTTTGGATTTAAATAAGTTTATTTTGAGATCACATAACACGCATATTCCTATGGAGGATTATATTTATATGGGATTTTTATTGAGTCGGACAAACGATCCGTCACCCCGTCATTCTGAATAAACGGAGCGCACTCCGTCATCCTGAGCGTAGCGAAGGATCTTCCCGAGTATTTCTCAAGAAGATCCTTCTCTCGCTACGCTCGCTCAGGATGGCGGTGATTTTTATTCATCATAATCCTCTAACTCATCCTCTATTTCAAGCTTCTCAATCTTAGGCTGGTTCAGCATATAAGGTGACTGCTTCTTTTCTGGAGCGTTTGTTATAGTTTTCTCCGCAGGGGTGGTCTTCACTTGATGTTTTTTATGCAATAATTCCACGCGTTTTGCATAATCTTTTTGTGACAACCGCCCCGCTCTCTTAAGCTTTGCCAATTCTTCCATTTCTTCTTGCTTCGTCAGTGTTGACCTCGCATACCCTGTGGATTTCCTTGCTTTAGGTTCCAAAAACTCTGCTTCATCAAACAAAGCCTCCTCTTCGCTCTTGTCGATGTATGGACGAGACAGTTTGGAATAATCCTGCTCTTTACCTTGGCGTGTTATATGTTCAATCTTAGCAGATACATGTGGATCTGTTGTATTGCAGTTGGTGAGGAGAATGAGGAGAATGAGAAAATGCATTTTAAACCTTTCGTTTGATATTCTGCACAGAGTCGTCATAGCGAAGCCCCGCAAGGGGCTGTGGCCATCCACCATCATGGATCACCACGTCGCTACGCTCCTCGTGATGACAACCTTTGTGAACTTAACGTATTTTACGCACTCTCATCTTCAAACAAAAGCCCTTATTACATAAAATTCCATGGATTAATATCAATCAATAACTTTAAAGAGCCAGGAATAGTCTGCTTAGATAACCATCCATGAATAAACTGCTGCAAAGCATGTGGAGACGGATGATTAGAATGCACCAAAATGCGATAACGAAACATCATTTTCAAACGACGTATAGGCGCAGGCGCAGGTTTGAAGGCTTTGATATCTGAATTAACCGGACATGCTTCATATAACTTAAATATCGTTTCTTTCACTTTTTGGAAATTCTTTCCCGATAGTGTGATCGTTGCCAATTGAGAAAATGGAGGCATACTAGACAGTTTACGATCTTCAATTTCATATTCTTCAAACGCATCACGATCATGCGCCGCAAGCGCCATAATCGCCGGGTGATCTGCGCTGTAAGTTTGAATCACAACATGACCCTTTTTCTCTTCACGACCACAGCGCCCTGCAACCTGGTGCAGCATCTGATAGGTCTTTTCTGTGCTGCGCAAATCAATTCCATGCAACCCCATATCAGCGTCCAACACACCAACCAAAGTCAAAGAGGGAAAGTGGTGACCTTTGGCTAAGATCTGCGTTCCCACAATAATATCCACCTCATGGTCTAAAATCTTGCGACGCACTTCATTCAACTTGGACGCAGATGTGATCTGATCACTTGCCACACACAATACACGCGCATGGGGAAATATTTTTTCCACTTCATCGCAAATCCGTTCAATCCCTAACCCAAAAGGTTCGAGCTCTATGTGGGGGCAATTCTTACATTTCGGCTCATTATAATCTTCATTAAATCCACAGTAATGGCACATGATTTTATTTTGCGCCTTATGTAAAACCAAATGCGTTGAGCAAAATGGGCAGTTCTTTTTATATCCACAAGATTTACACAACAAAATGGGGGCATATCCTCTGCGATTCATAAACAAAAGCGTTTGTTCCTTTTGATCTAATCCCTTTTGAATCAACTCTTTCAGCCGTGAACTCATGAAATCTTTTGTATCTTTCATATCCACAAGCTCAATGTCAGGAAGCGCGCTTTTTCCATAACGACTTCCCAATTTCACAGCTTCATATTTGCCATTTTGAACATTCACAACTGTTTCAATAGAAGGCGTTGCAGAACATAATAAAATACCAATTTTTTCAATATTCGCACGTACCACTGCCATATCCCGCGCGTGATACATAATTTTTTCATCCTGTTTATATGACCCATCATGCTCTTCATCCACTACAATCAAATCTAAGTTTTTATAGGGTAAAAACAAAGCGGACCGCGCTCCAATATAAATCCCTGGAACACCTGCAACAGCATTTATAAAGATCTTCTCTTTTTTAGCGGGAGTAATTTTGGAATGCCAAACAAAAGGTTTGATATTTAAGTTCTTTGCAATACGCTCGATAACTTGTTCTGTTAGCCCAATTTCCGGTAAAAGAATCAGGATTTGTTTATTTTTTGCCAAGAGTTTTTGACATAATGCTAGATAGACTTCTGTCTTTCCTGAACCTGTTACACCATCTAATAATATAGGTTTTTTGTAGAGGTGTTGCTCTATGGTTTGGAGGGCTTGAGTTTGTTGCTGGGACAGCTTCAAAACGTCGTCATGGCGATCCACCTTCGCCAAGTCTACGGCGGACTCGGGATGACGAATATTTTTCACCGGCAGCATCATCTTCAAAATCATCCCAACTGGGGTCATCGTATACCCTGCAACCCATTTCACAAAGTCAAGGCATGTCTTTGGCAACGTAATATCATGCACACGCAATACATCTTTAACTTTAAATCCTGTTCTATGCGTTTTATGAATTTCCCACACAACGCCTAAGTAGGTTTTATCTTTGATCGAAATCTCAACAACCTGTCCCACTTGAACACATCCACTTACATTATAAGTAAGTGTTTTTTTGAGAAACACAGGAACACAAACTTCTATATGACATGACGCTCTGTCATCCTGAGGCGCAGCCGAAGGATCTTTTGGAGTTTGTTGTAGGGAGGTCCTTCGTTCGCTATGCTCACTCAGGATGACAGAACTTTCAGACAAAGACAAAATAAAATTTATACGTCATATATTATTTGTATTCTAATGTCTCAAGCCATGAAAGTCTATACAAACCTCAAAAAAATAGGCATAATAACGTTATGAATTTACGTCACCTAAGATATAGTGTTTTTCTTTTTGCAAGCCGATGAATATATCAGCATAAAAGGTGGCTACTCACGTACAAAACGCGAATTTAGCGATGACTTTAAAGATAAAGGCATCCAGAAAGACAATGTGCAAACAAACATTGTTGGCTCTGCACACGTAGGTTACATACGAATTGCAAAACATCTTTTTTGGGGTGTAGAAATTTTTGGTGGAAAGTTGTTTAGTGGCGACACAGCGTATTTTGAACAAGATTTCAGCTTAGGCTTAAAGGCATATTTAGGCGCACAGTTAAATAATCGCTGGAAAGTTTACGCAGGCGGGGGTGTCTTTTGGGCGGAAGTTAGATCCTTGAAAGCAAAACAAGATGAAGAGGTGTTAACCTTCTATCAAAAGCCTGGGGAAGATGTTGCCCCTGAGCAAAAACTAGAATCTTCATGGAATATGAAAAGCCCTTCTCCTGTTGGAACCTTTGGTATTTTGTACACAGTTGATACATCTTGGAGCTTTAATGCTGAGGTGAATTATTTGTTTAACAATACGAGAAAGTTTAAAGAAGGAACGATATTAAGTTCTAAAAATATAATAGGAACTACTTCAAGCCTTAAACATAACTTCGAGACAGATAATCAGTCTGAAGAAAATTTCAATAACGTGCAGGTTGTTTTTGGTCTCACCTATTTTGGAGGGTTTTTGTAATGCTTTTATTTGCGCTTAAGCATCAAACGGCTGAGCAATTTGTAAACTCTCACACAGACACCTATATAGTCGATGCGGTTGCAAAACATCCTGGTCAAACAGATGTTATTTATTCACACCTTGATACAGATAGATTAAACCAAGTAAAAAAGTTAAGAGAGGAGCTCCCTTTAAAAGTTCCAGAACTTACAGCAGAGCAGGAGAAATTATTTGAGAGCTATTTAACTAGCGATCCTACAACACGCACTTTCCCTGAACAATTTAAATCCATAACCGGATTGGAAACATTTTTAATTCTTTGTCTAAGCGGCAATGTTCTGCGAGACGATAAAGTTGAAGCTTGGCTGAAACAAATTAATCACCCTGAAGAAATAGGATATTTACTGCCTTTTATTTTATATCTTCAAAATAACGTCGACAAAGCACGCACAAAAACACCAACTGCCGGATTATCAATTACAACAACATCCAACGCACTACTTCTAAAAGCTGCGCAAAAACTAAAAAATTTAAGACTATTTAAAAAATTAACCTCCGTAGATCGAGGGAATGAAACGATCTTATTAAAACAAAAACAAAAGGACTTTTTAGTTGGCTCGCTTATTTTGGAGCTTGAAAAGAAAAATAAAGACCCACAAACAGTTGGGGTCTTTAA